>CAXMPC010000001.1:0-5843 GCA_964195335.1 uncultured Gammaproteobacteria bacterium
CCGTAGAGGGTCGGCAGCAGCAGCGAGAAGGTGAGCCACATCAGCACCGTCAGCGGGATGCCGACGCGCAGGAAGTCGCTGAACGTGTAGCCGCCGGCGCTGAACACCAGCAGGTTGGTCTTGTAGGCCATCGGCGTGGCGTAGCTCATGTTGGCGCCGAACAGCACCGCCAGCACGAACGGCTCAGCCGGCGCCTGCAGGCCGGCGGCGATGGCGATGGCGATCGGCGTACCGATGACCGCCGCGGCGTTGTTCGACACCACGTTGGTCAGCAACGCCAGCAGCAGGATCAGGCCACTGATCACCGCCGGCGCGGAGAGCCCGTCGGTAACGAACAGGAACAGCCCTGCCAGGTAGGCGGTGGCCCCGGTCGTGACCAGGCCGGTACCGAGCGCCAGGCTGGCGGCGACGATCATGATCACCGGCGGGCTCAGCGCCCGGGTCGCCTCGCGCCACTTCAGGCAGCGGGTGGCGAGCATCACCAATACGCCACAGACCGCACTGATGGCGATCGGCAGCAGACCGGTCGCCGCCGGGACAACAATCGCCACCATGATCGCCAGTGCCAACGGCGCCTTGGAGCCGTGAGGCAGATCGACGGTAGCGTCGAGTACCATCATCTCGCCGGAGAGCTTCAGTTCGCGGATCGCCTTGTGGTGACCCTGCACCAGCAGCACGTCGCCAACCCGCAGCACCACGTCACGCAACGGGGTGGCCTGCGGGGTCTCGCCATTGCGATGCAGGGCCAGCGTGCGCAGTTCGAAGCGTTCCTCGAAACGCCGTCGCGCCAGCGTCGCCCCGGCCAGCATGGTGCCCTGGGTGATCACCACCTCGGCGATCTGCTGTCCCTCGTCGCCGAGTGGGTGCTCGTCATCGACCCGCTGATCGCCGGTGAACAACACCGCGCCAAGTGCCTGCTCGTACTCCTTGAGCCGATCCGGGGTGTCCTCGACGTAGAGCAGGTCGCCACCGCGCAGCACGGTGTCGGGCAGTGGCACCAGCGTCAGGTTGCCGCGACGTACCTGGGTGACGCGCAGTCCCGCCGCCTTTTCCCGAGCCTGCGACAAGGTCATACCATCGACCGCCTCCTCCTCCGGGAGGCAGAGCCGGGCGCCAAAGACGCGCGGCGAGGTGTCGGCAAGGCGTGGCGTGCGCTCTGGTAACAGGCGCGGCGCGACCAGCCACAGGTAGGCGATGCCGACCCCGCCGGCGATCGCCGCCGGCAGGGCGAAATCGAACATCTGCATCCGTTGCAGGCCGAGGTCGGCGGCGACCGCGACCACCAGCAGGTTGGTCGAGGTGCCGATGGTGGTGGACATGCCGCCGACCAGCGTCGCTAGTCCCATCGGCAGCAGTGTCGCCGACGGCGACATGTTCGAGCGCAGGGCGACACTGATCAGGATCGGCAGCAGCAGCACGACGATCGGTGTGTTGTTGACGAAGGCACTGAGCACCGCGCCAACCACCAGCGTCAGCAGCAGCGACAACGACGGCGACTTAGCCCACAGCTTCGCCAGGTAGCGACCGACCGGTTCCAGCGCGCCGGTGCGCACCAGCCCCTGGCCGGCGACCATCAGCGCGGCCACGGCGATCAGCGCCTCGTGGGCAAAGCCGGAAAAGAAGTCGAGCGCTTCCAGCGTGACGCCGCCATCGTGGTAGGGAAACAGCTCGAAGCCAAGCGCCAGCACGGCGATGACCAGCAGGCTCGAGGTCTCCAGCGGTATGCGGTCGCGGGTGAACAGCACCAGCGCCCCGACGGTCAACAGCATCACGGCGATGGCGTGGAGGTCGGGTGCGGGAGGCAGCGGCAACGGTCAGCCCCAGCGGTAGGCGGCCATCGACAGCACGCCGTAGGTGAACTCGTCGTGCAATCGGCGGCCGGGCGTGACGTCGCCGGCACCAAGAGCGACGTGAAGCGGGATCAGGTGTTCTGGGGTCGGGTGGTTGCGGGTCGCCTCCGGAGCCTGGTTCCAGACGTTCTCGAGCGACCCGACCTCCCCTGCGGTGATCCGGTCGCTGAGCCAGTCGGCAAAGCCGCGGGCATAGGGCTGGGCTGGCGCATCGAGCGGGTGGCGGGCGAAATCGCGCAGGTTGTGGGTGGCCCCGCCGCTGCCGATCACCAGGACGCCTTGCGCGCGTAGCGGTCGCAGCCGGCGACCCAGTTCGACATGCCAGGCCGGGTCGCGCGCCGGCGAAACCGAGAGCTGCACCACCGGCAGGTCGGCTGCCGGGTACATCAGTTTCAGCGGCACCCAGGCGCCGTGATCGAGGCCCCGCTCGGGATCGACCTCCGGCGCCAGGCCATCAAGGAGATCCGCCACCTCGGTGGCCAGCCCGGGATCACCCGGCGCCGGGTAGCCGAGTTGGTAGAGCGGTTCGGGAAAGCCGTAGAAGTCGTGGATGGTCTCCGGGGCGGCGCTACCCGAAATACGCGGTGCGTCCGTGGTCCAGTGAGCCGAGATACAGAGGATGGCGCGGGGGCGTGGTATCTCGCCGCCGAGCCCGGCGAGAAAATCACGTGTCGGGCACGGATCGACCAGCAGCGTAGGTGCGCCGTGGGAAACGAACAGGCTCGGCAGTTCATCCACGATCGGCCGTTCCCGGCCGCGTTGCGATGGTCTCGCGCACGAAGGCCGCGCTGGCATCAAGCAGGCGGGCCAGGGCACGCCCCGACGCCGCGGCCATCGCTGCGGGCCCGGTTTCGGTCAACGGCTCGGTCTCACGCAACCGCGTGGTGGCCAGCACCTCCCGGCTGCGACTGACGACCAGTTGCAAACGCAGTTCCAATTGCACCGCGCCCGGCGCGGGCTCGCTGTCGAGATGCAGCGTCAGCAGTTCAGCATCGAGCAGCAACGAGGCCTGGCCACGACCGGCAGGCGCCACCACGGCCGCCACACCGCCGGCACGCTCCATGGCCGCCACCAGCCAGGTGGCCAGCTGCGCCTCGGGTGACGCCAGCCAGCGGTGTTCGGCGAAGGCGAAGGTACGCCCGGAGCTGTCGCGGTAGAGCATGCTGCGTCCGTCGAGCAGCGGACCGGCGCTGACCGCGACCACGGCAAGCACCGGGGCTCCTGACACCGGCACCTGTTCCGCTGGCAAGGTGTCCGGATGAAGCACGTGCTGGCTCGGTGTCACCACCGGTTCGGGCGTGGGCAGCAGCGGCGTACAAGCCGAGACGAGCAGGACCAGCGGCACGGTCAACAGCAGCGATCGCGACATCATCGGTTACCTCCCTCACCCGGACCCAGGGCACGTCCGCGTTGACCGTACAGCAGCAGGGAGGGGTCGCGCTCGAGCGCCTCTCCCAACCGGCGCAACGCCGCAGCCGCGGCCTCCAGCTCACGCAGGGCAGCGATCATGACCGGTTGGGTCTCGCTGGCGAAACGGGCCAGCTCCTGCTCGGTCAGGGCGGTGGCCCGGTCGAGGCCGCCACCGAGCCGTTTCGATTCATCCTCGACCGTCACCGCGAGCCTTTCTACCGCGCGTGCCGCGTCGGCCAGCGCCGCCGCGTGGCGATCGATGCCGGCGAGTGTGCGGTCGGCGCGGTCGACCAGGCCCGGCAGTTTCTCGCCGGCACGGGCAGCATCGGCCAGCACGCTGCCGAGGTCATCGACACCACGACCGACGGTATCGGCCCGGGTACCGAGCGAAGCGGCGACCAGTCTCAGATCGGCCAGGGTGGCGGCCACGGCCTCGCGATTGCTGTCATTGAACAGTTCCGAAATACGCCGTGACGCCTCGGCCATCTGCAACGTCATCTCGCCCACCCGTGCAAGCAGCTCGGTGCCGGCGGCATCGATCCGGCCCATCAGCGTCGACTGGCTCCTGATGACCGGGTAGGTCTCCCCTTCCCCCGCAATCAACGTGATACCGGAACCGTCACTGCTGAGCTCGATGTAGGAGAGCCCGGTCAGGCCCTGGGTCGACAGGCGCGCGACGGTGTCGGTGAGGATCGGCACCTCGAGATCGATATCGAGCAACAGGCGCACGCGTCGAGGGTCGGCGGGATCGAGGCCGATATCGCGCACCCGGCCGACATCGACACCGCGATAACGGACCGTCGAGTTCTCGCGCATCCCGGCGACCGAGTCGGTGACGTAGGTGACGTAGGGACGCGACGGTGGCTTGGGGTCACCAAACCCGAACCACACTCCGGCAACGATCACCGTACCCGTAAGCAGGATGACGAACAGGCCGACGACGGCGTAAGAGGGGCGGGTCTGCATTCAAACGTTCCCGGATGGCGTGGCGACAGTCGACGTGACCGGTGGAAAGAACGATGTTAGGTGACCCGCCACGGTGATGCCAGATTCGGCCCGGCCATGCGCAGGCCATGACTTGAGCGTACGTGAACAGGAACCGAGCTGCGACTGGACGCTCATCCGCCGCCCATCGCCGCGCGCCCGCGCGGTCCGTTGAAATAGGCCTGCAGCGCCGGGTGCGGATCGCGGCTGAGTTCATCGACCGGGCCGGTTCCAACGATCCTGCCGGTCTCGAGGAAGGCAACGCGATCGGTGACCCGGCACAGGGTGTCGAGGTCGTGAGTGACGATGACCACGGTCAGGCCGAGGGAGTCGCGCAGCTGGACGATCAGCTCGTCCATGTCGCTGGCGCTGACGGGATCGAGACCGGCACTCGGCTCGTCGAGGAACAGCAGTTCGGGATCGAGCGCGAGTGCCCTGGCCACGGCGACCCGCTTGCGCATGCCGCCGCTGAGCTCGGCAGGGAACAAGCGGCCCACCTCGCACGGCAGACCGACCAGCGCCAGTTTCAGCGACGCCAGTTCGTGCACTGTCATCTCCGGCAGCGTGGTGTGCTCACGCAGCGGCATGGCGACGTTGTCGAGCACGCAGAGCGAACTGAACAGCGCCCCCTGCTGGAACATGACGCCGATGCGCCGACGCAGGCGTTCGGCATCCCGTTCGCCGATGCCGACCACCTGTTCACCGAACAGGCTGATCGACCCGGCCGACGGTTGATCGAGCATGATCAATTGGTGCAGCAGTGTCGTCTTGCCGGCGCCGCTGCTGCCGACCAGGGCAAAAACCTCGCGCTGTCCCACGTCGAGATCGAGCCCGTCGATCACCGCCTGATCGCCGTAGCGGACCACCAGGTCCCGTACTTCGATTACCGGGTCGCCGGGTGCCATGTCAGATGCCCATCCAGCTGAACAGGATCGAGAAGGCGGCATCGACCACGATCACCAGGAAAATTCCCTGGACGACGCTGACGGTGGTCTGGCGACCGACGCTGTCGGCATCGCCTTGCACACGAAAACCCTGGAAACAGCCGACCGCGGCGATCAGGAGCGCGAACACCGGCGCCTTACCGATGCCGATCAGGAACGAGCGGGCCGACACCTCCTCCGGCAGACGGGCAAGGAACTGCTCGAAGGTGACGTCGAGAACGCCCGCCGACATCACCATGCCACCGAAAACACCGAGCACGTCGGCGAACATGGTCAGCAGGGGCAGCGTGATCATCAGGCCGAGCAGTTTCGGCAGCACCAGCATCTCAATTGGTGAGATGCCGATGGTGCGCAGGGCATCGACCTCCTCGTTGACCACCATGGTGCCGATCTGCGCGGTGTAGGCCGACCCGGTGCGACCGGCGACGATCACCGCCGCCATCACCGGCGCCAGCTCGCGCAGCATGGTCAGTGCCACCAACTCGACGACGAAGATGTTGGCGCCGTAGTTGCGCAGCTGCACCCCGCCCTGGTAGGCGATGACGATGCCGATCAGGAAGCTCAGCAGGCCGATGATCGGCAGCGCGTTGACGCCGGAGCTGTGGATGTCGGCGACCACTTCGCGCCAGCGTATCCGGCGCGGGTCGAGCAGCGC
>CAXMPC010000002.1:0-43767 GCA_964195335.1 uncultured Gammaproteobacteria bacterium
ACTCCAGATCCATCGGGCTCAGTTTCCAGTGCTTGGTTTTATCAGCCACCCGCCCGCGAAACCTCCGCTCCTGTTCAACGTCATTCACCGAGAACCAGTATTTGATCAGATTCATCCCGGAACGGATCAACATGCGTTCGAACTCCGGGCAGGACCGCAAAAATTCCCGGTACTCCTCCTCCGTGCAGAAACCCATGACACGTTCCACCCCGGTGCGGTTGTACCAGCTGCGGTCGAACAGCACGATCTCTCCGGCCGACGGCAGGTGCTGGACGTAGCGCTGGAAGTACCACTCGGTGCGCTCCTTGTTAGTGGGCTTCTCGAGGGCGACCACGCGCGCACCACGCGGGTTCATGTGCTCGATGACGCGTTTGATGGTGCCGCCCTTGCCGGCCGCATCACGGCCCTCGAACAGCATGCCGACCCTGGTTCTCGACTCCTTGACCCAGTTCTGGAATTTCAGCAACTCGATCTGCAGCGGACGCATCAGTTGCAGGTACTCCCGCTCCTTCATCTTGTAGGGCCGGCGCTTGCGCCGCTCACGCCCCTTCGGCGCAACATCGCCCTGCTCTTCCTGGACGGTCTGGGTGGCGACGTCGACCGGAGTTGCCCCGCCGTCATCCTCTACCGCCATGACCTCGCGGTCGATCAGCATGTCGTCGTCGGTATCGTCGCTGGTTCGGCTCTCGGCTTCATTGGCCATGATCGTTATCTCTCGACTGCCTTTTTTATTGATTGATTGCCCGAGGCCGGGCAACTTACCCCTGATCAGTTCAGTTTGTCGGCGTCTGGAGAGGGGATCGGCAACGGCTGTGCCTCGATGCCCTCGTCGTGCAGTTGCCGAACCTCGTCGCGGGTCGCCTGGCCACGGATGTTGCGCTCCTCCGCCTCGCCATAGTGCATACGCCGCGCCTCGCTGGCGAACTTGCTGCCGACGTTTTCGAAATTGCGGTCAACAAAATGCTGGAACGCCTTGACCATCGCCACCTGGGGCGGCACGGCATGACCGGTTGCAGGAACGACCTCGGATTGAGCACCGCGATTCAGACGTGCCGCCGATGGCTTACGCAGCACTTCGACCGAGTGACATACCGGGCATGACAGCAGCCCATCGTCACACTGGGTGCGAAAATCGTCCGGGCTGCGAAACCAGCCCTCGAAACCGTGACCGGCGACGCACTGCAGGTCGTAGACCACCATCTTCTGTTGTCGGCGCCCTGGCACCGCTCCTGACCCGTGGAACCGGCGGGATTGTAACAGAGCCATCTTGCCAGGCGGCCGCCCCAGGGACGGCGGCCAACCACGAGAGCAGGCTGAGAATCGACCGTATGACCTCGGCTTTTGCTTGGTCCGATGTAAAATGGGGGCGACCCGGGAAACGTCGGGTCGCATCGGGAAGGCTCGGTTTGAACATCGCAAGGAGAGACCCGATGGCGCTCGAAAGACCGATCGTGCCAGGCAGACCAACCATGATGCCCGAAACTGCCACGGTGTCGACCGCCGGGCTGGGCGACAAGGTAAGGCCGTGAGCACCATCTCACGAGGCCTGCCGCCAGGAGGCCTGGTCCTGGGCTCAACCTCGCCCTACCGGCGCGAACTCCTCGGTCGCCTGGGCCTCCCGTTCGACACCGCGCGTCCCGATGCCGACGAGACCGCACTACCGAATGAGTCACCGGAAATGCTGGTGCGCCGACTGGCTGAGGCCAAGGCGCGCTCGGTCGCGGCAACCCGTCCAGAAACGTTGGTGATCGGCTCTGACCAGGTCGCTGTGCTCGATGACGCGGTGATCGGCAAGCCCGGCTCGCCCGACGCGGCGCGGGAACAGCTGCGACGGGCGTCGGGGCGGAGCGTCCGGTTCCTGACCGGGCTCTGCCTGCTCAATACCGGCAGCGACCGTTCGTGGATTATCGTGGAACCATTCACGGTCCACTTCCGCGAGCTCGACGCCGAACAGATCGATCGCTACCTCGAAGCGGAGCAGCCCTATGACTGCGCCGGCAGCTTCAAATCTGAAGGACTCGGGATCGCACTGTTCGAGCGCCTCGAGGGGGACGATCCCAACAGCCTGGTCGGGCTGCCGCTGATCCGCCTGGTGTCCCTGCTCGCCGCGGCCGGGGTGTCCGTGCCCTGACCCGGTTGCGCGCGAGGTAGCCGGCGTCGACTCAGTAAAGCCGGGTCAGTCCTCCGGAAACGAGAACGTTGGCCAGCGTGGTGCCGAATCGCTCGACCAGCCGCTCCCAGATCTGGCGCTTGGGGGTGAAGTCGACGATCCTCTCGACACCGATCACCTCGCGTGCCACCTGTCCGCTGCTGGCGATGGCATCGACCAGGCCGAGTTCGACCCCCTCCTCGCCAGTCCATACCAGGCCACTGAACAGCAACGGATCGTCCTTCAGACGATCACCGCGCCCGGTACGGACGGCCTCGATGAACTGGGCGTGGATGGTGTCGAGCATGGCCTGGACGTGGGCCTTCTGCTGCGGGTCGATCGGCAGGAACGGATCGAGCAACCCCTTGTTGTCGCCAGCCGTCAGCAGGCGTCGGTCGATACCGAGCTTGTCGATCGCCCGCTCGAGGCCAAAACCATCCATACGCACCCCGATCGAGCCGACCAGGCTCGATTCCGATGCATAGATACGGTCAGCCGCTGCCGCGACGTAGTAACCCCCCGACGCACCGACATCGACGATCACGGCGTAGAGGGGTGTCTCTGGATGGAGGTCGCGCAGGCGGCGAATCTCGTCGTAAATGTAGCGCGATTGCACCGGACTGCCGCCTGGGCTGTTGATGCGCAGGATGACGCCCGCTGTGCTTTCGTCCTCGAACGCCTTACGCAGACCGCTGGCAATGGTGTCGGCATCGGCATCGCTATCGGCGGCGATGATGCCACGCAGGTCAACCAGCGCGGTGTGCTGACCATTGCTCACCTCGGCCACCTCGGCACCGTCATAGCGAATCAGCAGTAACACCGCGACCAGGTAGGCGAGGAACAGGCTCTTGAACAGGATGCCCCAGCGCCGGGTTCGTCGCTGCTCGCGCAACGAGGCCTGCAGCAATGAGGACATCTGCCGCTCCGCCCAGCCATCGCCACCGGCTGCCGGCTTGCTGCTCTGAAGTTCCGGACCGTCGGTCCAGCGCTGGGTGTCATTGGTGTCGTCGGTCATGCTCTCTCCTCAGCCTTGTGCCCGAGCCATGGCAGCAGGTCACGGATGTCGTCGAGGCAGGCCAGGGGTTCGGCAGCCTCGAGGCGTTTGCGTGGGTGGGCACCGTAGGTGACGGCCACAGCGTCGGCGCCGGCATTGCGCGCCATCTCCAGGTCGAACGAGGTATCGCCGACCATCAGGGTCTCGCCCGGCGCCGCACCGAGCACATCGAGAATCTGCTCGAGCATGCCGGGATGCGGCTTCGATGGGGCCTCGTCGGCGCAGCGCGTGGCGTGAAAGTAGTCACCGTATCCGGTGGCCGCAAGCACCTCGTCGAGACCGCGACGGCTCTTGCCGGTCGCCACACCGAGCAGGTAACCGGCCGCGTGCAGTGAGGCCAGGGTTTCCCCGGCGCCGGCGAATGGCAAGCTCGGAGTCGGATTGGTCACCAGGTAGTGGTGACGGTAGCCCTCGATCAGCCGCTGGTGGAATGCGATATCGCGGCCAGGATAGAGATTGTCGATCGACTCGGTCAGGCTCAGGCCGATGATGTGGCGGATCTGGTCATCGGTTCGCGGCTCGAGGGCAAGGTCGGCAATCGTGCCCTGGATGCAGGCGACGATGCGCGCAGCCGAGTCCATCACCGTCCCGTCCCAGTCGAACACCACCAGCCGATAATCGCGTGTCATACCGTCCCTGCCCCTGCCTGCCATCCGTTCCCGTCGTCAGACCGCGGCCGGCCGCCGGAGTTCGTCCAGGACCGCTTCGAGTTCTGGTCCCAGCGGAGCCTCTACCCGTAACGGATCGCCACCTGGGAGCGTCAGCCGCAATTCACAGGCGTGAAGGAACAGACGACGCAGGCCACTGACACGCAGGGAGGCGTCAAAAGCCGGGTCGCCGTACTTGCTGTCGCCGGCAATGCGATGGCCCAGGGCCGCCGCGTGGACCCGGATCTGGTGGGTACGGCCAGTGAGAGGCCGTGCCCGCATCAGGGTGGCGTCCTCGAAACGCTCGAGTGGAGTGAACCGGGTGGCGGCCTCCTGGCCCTCTTTGGCCACGCGAACGATGCGTTCCCCACCGCGGACCTGGTTGCGCGCCAGTGCGAGGTCGACCCGTCGTCCCCCACCACGCCAGACTCCCTGGACCAGCAGCAGGTAGCGCTTGTCGATCGAGTGGGCGCGTAACTGGGCATGGAGTTCTCGCAGCACGCTGCGTCGCTTGGCCACCATCAGGCATCCGGAGGTCTCGCGGTCGAGGCGGTGGACCAGTTCGAGGAAGGGTGCGTCCGGCCGTGCCGCGCGCAGCGCCTCGATGGCACCGAGGCTGATGCCGCTGCCGCCATGCGCCGCCACTCCGCTCGGCTTATCCAGCACCAGCAGGCCATCGTCTTCGTAGAGGATCGAGCGCGTCAGGCGTGCGGGAAGCGCCGACCCGACCACCGGACTCGATTCCGCGCTGACGCGCACCGGGGGGATACGCACGGCATCACCGGCCTGCAGCTTGTAGGAAGGGGCCACCCGACCGCGGTTCACCCGCACCTCGCCGCGACGCAGGATTCGGTAGACGCGGCTCTTCGGCACCCCCTTGAGTCGGGTCATAAGGAAGTTGTCGATCCGCTGGCCTGCCTGCTCCGGACCGACCTCCTCGATCCGGACCGCGACCCGTTGTTGCGCTGCGCCATCACCCATCACTCATCATAGCAACAACGACTGGCGGATTGCCCGCGGCGTCACTGTGCTGATATATTCAACAGGTTGAATTGATTTCCGTTCCTGCTGCCTGAACCGGCGCAGGACCGGACCTGTTTCGAAGACGGCCGCTTCAGACCGGGCGGCCGCATGGACAGCATGGCCAGCGGGGCACCGACCCACCGTCGCTTATGACGGAACCGGGACCGCCCAAGCATGCGCGCCGTGGCGCCGTTAGATACGGCCGACCTCGAGGCGAACGCAGCTGGCCAGGCAAGAGGGCCCAACCATTGCTCGGCCCCTTATCAAGAGCGATGACATTGCAGGTTGCAACCCCGGAACCGGCGCCCAGCGGCACCCACCGGGGCCTATGATCGACGTGACCACGCCTGCGCGTGGTCGCCACGGTCCGTCGTTACCAGGACGGCCCGTGACGTCGAACCGGTCTGCGCAGGCTCCAGTCGCAAGGCACGCCTCATCCCGGTGCAAACGGGCAGACGGAGACTTTCGGCCATGCCAAGTCCCAGCCGACATTCCCCTGACGGGCCACGCGTGTGCGTGGTTCCCTGCCCCCGCGCCCGTGTACGGCGGTGCCCGTTCCCGGTTGTGACCCGAGAGACGAACCATGAAACGCATGCTGATCAACGCAACCCAGCAGGAAGAGTTGCGCGTCGCCCTGGTCGATGGCCAACGGCTGTATGACCTCGACATAGAGACCGCCTCGCGCGAGCAGAAAAAATCCAATATCTACAAGGGCAAAGTCACCCGGGTTGAACCGAGCCTCGAGGCCGCCTTTATCGAATACGGTGGCGGCAGGCACGGCTTCCTGCCGCTAAAGGAAATCGCCCGCAGTTGCTTCCGCGAGGGCGCGACCGAGAAAAGCGGCAAGCAGAACATCAAGGAACTGCTGGCCGAGGGTCAGGAACTCGTCGTCCAGGTCGAGAAAGAGGAGCGTGGCAACAAGGGCGCCGCGTTGACCACCTTTATCAGCCTCGCCGGCCGCTACCTGGTGCTGATGCCGAACAACCCGCGCGCCGGTGGCGTCTCGCGACGGATCGAGGGCGACGACCGGGCCGATCTGCGCGAGGCCCTCAGCACCCTCGACATCCCGGACGCCATGGGCCTGATCGTACGCACAGCCGGTGTCGGACGCAGCGCCGAAGAGTTGCAATGGGACCTGGACTACCTGCTCCACCTGTGGAGTGCGATCGAGGTTGGCGCAGAGGCCAAGTCGGCCCCGTTCCTGATCTTCCAGGACAGCAACCTGACGGTACGCGCCCTGCGCGACTACATGCGCTCGGACATCGGCGAAGTGCTGATCGACGACCCGGCAGTCTACCGCCAGGCGCACGATTTCATGCAGCAGGTGATGCCGCACAACGTGCAAAAAGTGAAGCTGTACGAAGACGAGGTACCGCTGTTCAACCGCTACCAGATCGAGGGCCAGATCGAGTCCGCTTTCAACCACGAGGTGATCCTCCCTTCCGGCGGCACCATCACCATCGACCATACCGAGGCGCTGACCGCCATCGACGTCAACTCGGCGCGCGCCACCAGGGGCAGCGATATCGAGGAAACGGCGCTCAACACCAACCTCGAGGCAGCCGAAGAGGTGTCACGGCAGCTGCGCATTCGTGACCTCGGCGGCCTGATCGTCATCGATTTCATCGACATGTCCCCGGCGCGCAACCAGCGTGAGGTAGAAAACCGCCTCAACGAGGCGCTTAAGATGGACCGCGCCCGGATCCAGACCGGCCGCATTTCGCGCTTCGGCCTGCTCGAGATGACCCGCCAACGCCTGCGTCCGTCGCTCGGCGAGTCGAGCCAGGTGACCTGCCCACGCTGCAGCGGCCAGGGCACTATCCGTGACGTCGAATCGCTGTCACTGTCGGTGCTGAGGGTGATCGAGGAAGAATCGATGAAGGAGAGCACCGGCCGGGTGCTTGCCCAGCTGCCGGTCGACGTCGCCACCTTCCTGCTTAACGAAAAGCGCGACAACATTACCGCTGTCGAGAGCCGCCAGAGCACCTCAATCGTGGTCATCCCGAACCCCAACCTCGAGACTCCCCACTTCCAGATCGATCGGGTACGGCGCGCCGACCTGCCCAATGAGAAAGAAGCGCAGGCGAGCTACGAGATGATCGAGGAGATCCAGGGATCCAGCCCCGCCGCCGCGTCCACGGACGAGCGGCCGCGCACCGAAGAGCCCATGGTCAAACACCTGCCACCACCGACCGCAGCCCCGTCCTCGATGGCGCGCCAGGAGGCACCAACAGCCTCGGGCCCTGGGCTCTTTCCGCGGTTGTGGGCGGCCCTCTTCGGATCGGGTACCGAGAACGAAACCAAGAGCGAGAAGAAGGCACCGAAGAAGCGCGCCTCGTCTTCTTCCTCCTCGCGCAGCGGCGGGCCTCGCGGCAGCGGCTCCAGCCGTCACGGTGAAGGGTCCAGTCGCGACGGACGTGGCAGCGGGTCGCGTGATTCGGGCCGTGGCCGCAGTCGCCACAAGAGCGAGGCCAAGCCGCAGGAGGAGAAGTCGGCGCAACGACCGGCTAAGGCCCCGGAGACGCGAGACGGCAAGCGGGACGAAGCCAAGGCCAGTTCGGCAGCCCGGCCTGCGACCGAGAAGACGGCCAAAGAGACCACCGCAGCAGATGGACAACCAGCGCGCAGCGGCTCGAGCCGTCGCGGCCGTCGCGGCGGACGCCGTCGCCGCCGTCCGGATTCAGCCAGTAGCGGGAATGGCCAGAGTGGAAACAGCCCGGCCGGCAACGCCACGAACGCACCTGCCGAGGCCTCCTCGTCACCAGGTGAGCCGCCACGCAGGGACGAGGTTTCACGACCACAGGCTGAAGGGGATTCGAAATCTCCTGCTCAGGTGAACAGACCGCGGGAGCAGGTCGATGCACAACCTTCACGGACCGACAGTTCCGCAGTGTCGTCCAAAGTCGAATCGGAAGTGAATCGGACGCCATCTCCAGTCGGGGAATCCAGCCCCTCGGTGAGCACGGCTCAGACACCCGCACCTCCGGCAGCCAAGACGGCACCGGTGGCGGACTCGAAGCCTGCCGCCATGAAACCGACACCCGAGACACCCAGGGACATCGGCGAAAAACCGCCAGCTCCGACACGCGCTCCCGCGACGTCAGCACCGCCCCGCCCAGTGGCCCCCGCCCAACTTGGCGGCACATCCCCCGCAGGTGGAGGAGTTCAACCCCCGGTGACGGACCAGGCGTCAAAGCAGGCTCCAGCCGCCAGACCTGCCGTCAAGACAACATCACCGGCGACAGGAAGTTCACCGACTGGCGTCGATGCCGGCTTGAGGGCCACCGCAACACCGGGACCAAGCCAGGGCGAGTTGCCGATGGGCGGTTCCGGTAGTGGAGCAACGGTCAAGCGCCCGGCACCAACCGCCACCGCCGCACCACGTCCGGCGCCGGCCCCTTCAGCGGCACCCTCGCAGCCCCAGTCCAGGCCCGCGGCATCACCCACGCCGCCAGCCACCAGCGTGGACCGCCCGCCGACCACCATCTCGCCGGCTCCACGACCGGCAGCCACGGCACCCAAGCCCGAGGGCCAGCCAGCCACGGCTGTGCCACCGGTGGCACCTGGTGGTAACGAGGTGAAATCCGACTGAGCGGAATCGATCAACCCGGCCGCGGGGCAAGACTCTGGAGCAGCCCCCGGCCGGCTGAAGTGACCAGGTCGAGCACGTCGTCGAAACCGCGGCCGCCACCGTAGTAGGGATCAGGAACGTCGCGCGGCCCGGTTTCCGGCGCGAAATCCAGCAGCAGGGCCAGCTTGTGTCGCTGATCGTCGGGACAACTCGCCTCCAGCAGTGCCAGGTTGTCGCGGTCCATAGCCAGGATGTGGTCGAAGGCGAAGAAGTCCTCCTCCACGACCTGGCGTGCGCGCTGCGCTCCGAGTTCGATGCCGCGAAGCCGCGCCGCGGCCTGTGACCGCATGTCCGGAGGTTCGCCAACGTGGTAGGCGTGCGTCCCCGCCGAGTCGACGACGACGTGGTCGGCAAACCCTTGCTCATCGAGAAGCTGTCTGAACACCCCCTCGGCGGTCGGGGACCGGCAGATGTTGCCCATGCAAACGAAAAGCACCCGAACCATCACCCTCTCTCGCGACTCTTGCCACCCCGGTCGGATCTGTATACCACGCGTGACTGGAGACAACATTTATTGCGCCTCCGCCAGGATCGTGGTATAGGTTCGCGCTTCTTTTTCAGGCCTGCCGTACGGAGTGATACATGCCTGCAGCGAAAAAACGGAAGCCGAAGGCTGCCACGGGTACTACATGGTTCGAAGGCTTCAAGCCCTACAAGGAGAAACGGGGCGAGAAGTACATGAACGAAAAGCAGCATGAGCACTTCCAGGCGATCCTCGATGCCTGGAAACGCGAGCTGATGGAGGAGGTCGACCGCACCGTCCACCACATGCAGGACGACGCCGCCAACTTCCCCGACCCCAATGACCGCGCGACCCAGGAGTCGGAGTTCAATATGGAACTGCGCACCCGTGACCGTGAGCGCAAGCTGATCCGCAAGATCGACGAGGCCGCCCACCGGATCGAGACCAGCGACTATGGCTACTGCGACTCCTGCGGCATCGAGATCGGGATCCGCCGGCTCGAGGCACGTCCGACCGCGACGCTCTGCATCGAGTGCAAGGAACTCGACGAGATCCGCGAACGGCAGATGCGCACCTGACCCGACCGGGCCGCCCAGCGCGGCCCGTTCTTCCTGGCCTTGGCCGCACCCCCTGCCCCTGAATCTCCCGCCGAGTCCCGCGTACTCTGCGGCCGCTTCGCGCCGTCACCGACCGGGCCTCTGCACTTCGGCTCCCTGGTTGCCGCACTGGCCAGCTGTCTACAGGCGCGTCGGCACGATGGCCGCTGGCTGATCCGGGTCGAGGACATCGACCCGCCGCGAGAGGTGGCCGGCTCCGCCGATGCCATCCTTTCCGCGCTTGAGCACCATGGCTTTGTCTGGGACGGTCCGGTGCTCTACCAGAGCCGCCGCAGCGAGGCCTACGAGGCCGCCCTGGAACAACTCGCGACCGCGGGTCGGAGCTACCCGTGCAGTTGCAGTCGTCGCGACATCGCCGAGACGGCTCGTCACGGGGTCGCCGGGCCGGTCTACCCAGGGAGTTGTCGAGCGGGCGTACGGCGCCGTGACCGTGCCACCGCGACCCGATTGCGCACTCCGGGTGCGGTCATCGGCTTTGAGGACGGCCACTTTGGCCGACATGAGCTCGACCTCGCTCGTGACTTCGGTGATTTCGTCGTCAGGCGTGCCGACGGCCTGTTTGCCTACCAGCTCGCTGTGGTGGTCGACGATGCCGAACAGGGGGTGACCGAGGTCGTCCGCGGTGCCGATCTGCTCGACCTGACCCCGGCCCAGCTGCACCTGCAGCGACTGCTCGGCCTGCCTGAACCGACCTACCTCCATCACCCGCTGGTGGTCGATCCTGCCGGCGCCAAACTGAGCAAGCAGACCGGAGCCCGTCCGATCGACGGCTCCAACCCCCGGGCCGGCCTGATCGATGCCCTCGCCTTCCTTGGCCAGGCCCCGCCGGCAGAACTCGCCGCCTCCAGCCTCGACGACCTCTGGCAGTGGGCCTTCGATCACTGGGATCCGAAACTGATGCCTCACAGCCGGACGGCCTCCACCCCGGCGCGTTACGATATGTAACGCCTTCTGGTAGGCTTGCGCCCATGCGAGCTCCCTCGGACAAAGGCCGGCAGTCGGACCTGGTTATCCTGGTGTTCCTGTTCGCTCTGTTCCTGATGATGCCGCCGTTCGTCACCTGGTGGGCCACCGCCGGGCTTCCCTGGTACGCGCCCTACCTGATCTGGAGCCTGGTCATCCTGCTCACCGCCTGGCTACAGGCGCGCAGTCGTCACCATGACGTTTGAACTCCCCGGCCTGTTCGCTGTCGGGATAGCCTACCTGCTGCTGCTGTTCCTGATCGCCTACGCGGCAGAGCGCGGCTGGGTGCCACCGTCGGTGACGCGTCACCCGCTAACCTACGTCCTGTCGCTCGGCGTCTATGCCACATCGTGGAGCTACTACGGCAGCGTCGGGTTCGCCCGCACACAGGGCTACAACTTCCTCACCGTCTATCTCGGCGTCACCCTGGCCTTCGTGCTGACCCCGGTGCTGCTGATGCCGATACTGCGCCTGACCCTTCGCTACCAGCTCACCTCCCTTGCCGATCTGTTCGCGTTCCGCTACCGCAGTCAGTTCGCCGGCATCCTGGTAACGCTGTTCATGCTCACCGGGACGCTGCCCTACATCGCCCTGCAGATCCAGGCGGTGACCGAGTCGATCGGCATACTGACGCAGGAAGCCGCCCCGACCACGCTGGCCCTCGGCTTCTGCATCTGCCTGGTCGTCTTCGCCATCCTGTTCGGCGCCCGCCACATCTCGCCGCGCGAAAAGCACGAGGGACTGGTGCTTGCGATCGCCTTCGAATCACTGGTCAAGCTGATTGCACTGCTGACCGTCGGCGCCTTCGCCCTGTTCGGCGTATTCGGTGGACCGAGTGGCGTCGACCAGTGGCTGACCGTCAACCCGGAAGCACTCGACGCCCTCTACCGTCCGGTGACCGAGGGACCGTGGGCGACCTACCTGCTGCTAGCGTTCGCTGCCGCCTTCCTGCTGCCACGCCAGTTTCACATGGGCTTCACCGAGAACCTGTCACCGCGCGCGCTGCCGATCGCAGCCTGGGGTTTCCCACTGTTCCTGCTGCTGCTCAACCTGCCGATCCCGCTGATCCTCTGGGCCGGCCAGGCGAGCGGCACACCGATCGCTGCCGACTACTACGTGCTGGGCATCACCCTCGAGAACGGCGGCACCCTGCTGCCGATCATCGCCTACATCGGCGGTATCTCCTCGGCCAGCGCGATGATGATCGTAACGACGCTGGCGTTGTCGTCGATGTGCCTGAACCACCTGCTGCTGCCACTCACCTACCCCGACCCGAAACTCGACGTCTACCGATGGCTGCTCTGGGGCCGGCGCCTGCTGATCGGCTTGATCATCTTCGCCGGCTTCATCTTCTACCTGCTCCTGCAGCACAATCGCGGTCTGGTCGAACTCGGTCTGATCTCGTTCGTCGCCGTGGCCCAGTTCCTGCCGGGGGTATTCGGACTGCTCTACTGGCCACGCGCCACCCGGGTCGGTTTCCTCGCCGGTCTCGGCGCCGGGGCCATGATCTGGGCCGGCACCCTGCTGTTGCCACTGCTCGAAAGCGCCGGGGCGTTCGCGGTCGGGGCCGATGTGTTGCAACTGGTCGATCCGCCGGGTCAGAACAAGTGGCAGTACGCCACCTTCTGGTCGCTGGCCGTCAACGGCCTGTTGTTCGTCGTTTTCTCGCTGCTGACCCGGCCGGACCAGGAGGAGCGCGAGGCGGCCTACGCCTGCGTCCTCGAAAGCAGTGCGCCACCACGCGGCGTGGTTACCGCCGAGACCTCGAGCCAGTTCCGCGAGCAACTTGCCCAGGTGATGGGACACAAGGCGGCCGCGCACGAGGTGCAACAGGCCCTCGAGGACCTCGATATGTCCAGCGAGGAGTCGCGCCCCAACCAACTCAGGCAGCTACGCGAGCGGATCGAACGCAACCTCTCGGGCCTGATGGGGCCACAAATGGCGCGCATGATCGTTGACACCCGACTGCGCCTGAACCCGCGCGAACAGACGGCGCTCGGTGACAGCATGCGCTTCATCGAGGAGCGGCTGGAGCGCTCTCGCAGCCAGTTACGCGGTCTGGCCGTCGAGCTTGATGCCCTGCGCCGTTACCACCGCCAGGTGCTCCAGGACCTGCCGATCGGCGTTTGCTCGGTCGGCCCGGCAAACGAGGTGGTGATCTGGAACCTGGCCATGGAGGTGATCTCGGGGATCACCCGCGGTAACGCCGTTGGCACCCCGCTGGTGGAGCTGCCTCCCCCCTGGGATGCGCTGCTGGTCGAATTCAGCCACACCGACGATCTGCACGTCCACAAACGTCAGCTCGTGATCGAGGGGCGGCTACGCAGTTTCAACCTGCATCGCGCGGCACTCGCCGCCCCGGAGAGCGACCGGCCGGCGAGTGATGAGCTCGGTGCCGGCGGCATGGTCATCCTGCTCGAGGATCTGACCGACATCAGCACGCTCGAGGCCGAACTGGCGCACAGTGAACGGCTGGCATCGATCGGCCGCCTCGCGGCCGGTGTCGCACACGAAATCGGCAACCCGGTCACCGGCATCGCCTGCCTGGCGCAGAACCTGCGCGAAGAGAGCGACCCGGACCTGTTACGCGACAGCGTCGAGGCGATCCTCGAACAGACACGACGCATCACCGAGATCGTCCAGTCCCTGGTCAGCTTCAGCCACAGCGGCCAGCTGACACGTGGCACGCATGCACCGATGGTGCTGCGCGACACCATCGAGGAAGCAATCCGCCTGGTCCGGCTCAGCCACAGCGGTCGCCAGGTAACCTGCGTCAACGCCTGCGACTCCGACCTGGAACTGCTCGGCGACCGCCAACGACTCGGCCAGGTCTTCGTCAACCTGCTCACCAACGCCTGCCACGCCTCGCAGCCCGGTGACAGCGTCGAGGTGAGTGCCCGACAGCGCGGAGATCGCGTCGTCATCGAGATCCGCGACCAGGGCTGCGGCATGCCGAAGTCGGTGAGCGAGCGCATCTTCGAGCCGTTCTTTACCACCCGCGAACCAGGCGAGGGCACCGGTCTCGGTCTGTCGCTGGTCTACAGCATCATCCAGGACCATGACGGTGCGATCACGGTCGACAGCAATGAGGGCGCAGGTACGCGCATGCTGATCGACCTCCCGAGCCTGGCCACGTCAACCACGCCCGTAACCGCAACGGAGGTAATCCAACGGTGAACCATATCCTGGTCATTGAGGACGAGCAGGTCATCCGCAACGCGCTCTGCCGCCTGCTCGAACGCAACGGCTACCACACCAGCGAAGCCAGCAGCATCGCCGAGGCCAAGCCCCTGCTGGGTCAGCAGGAGTTCGCCCTGGTGATCGCCGACCTGCGCCTGCCCGGCGCACCCGGTACCGATGTGATCCCCATGGCACAGGGGATCCCGGTGCTGGTGATGACCAGCTATGCCAGTGTCCGTTCTGCGGTCGATTCGATGAAGCTCGGCGCTGTCGACTACATCGCCAAACCCTTCGACCACGATGAGATGCTGCTGCTGGTCGAGCGCACCCTGGCGCGCAGCCGCCTCGAGCGCCAGAAGAACGCCCTGAAGTCCGACCTCGAGCGCAGTTACCCGGTCACCGGCATGGTCGGAGACTGCACGGCAATGCGCGAAGCGTTCGACCGCATCCACCGGGTTGCCCCCACCGACACAACGGTACTGATCCTTGGGGAGTCCGGCACCGGCAAGGAACTCGCCGCACGCGCCGTGCACGAGAACAGCGCACGCAGCGACGCACCGATCATCACTGTCAACTGCGCGGCAATCCCCGAAGGGCTGATCGAATCGGAGCTGTTCGGTCACGAAAAGGGCGCCTTCACCGGCGCCGTCGAGTCACGTCAGGGCCTGATCGAGATGGCCGATGGCGGCTCGCTGTTTCTCGACGAAATCGGTGAGCTGTCGCTGTCTACCCAGGCACGGCTGCTGCGCGTCCTGCAACAAGGCGAAATTCGCCGCGTCGGCGCCGATCACGATCGCCACGTCGACATCCGCCTGATCGCGGCGACCCATCGCGATCTGCGCCAGCTGGTCACCGAGCAGCGTTTCCGTGATGACCTCTACTTCCGCCTGCGGGTGATGGAGATCCTGTTGCCACCGCTGCGCGAGCGCGGTCCAGATATCAACACCCTGGCAGAGTACGTGCTGGCCAAGACCTGTTCGCGCCTCAACCGTCAACCGTTGGCGTTTGCCCCCGACGCCCTGGAGGCGATCCGCGCCTACCCCTGGCCAGGCAATGTGCGCGAAATGGAGAACGCCATTGAGCGTGCGGTAATCCTCAGTGACGATACCCAACTCGCCGCCCACGCACTCGCACTCGGGCCGGTGGCGATACCAGACGTACCGGCGGAGCCCAGGACCACGCCGACTGACCAGTCGCTTGAAGCCTATTTCCGTCAGTTCGTCCTGGAACACCAGGACGACCTGACCGAGACCGAGCTGGCACGCCGGCTGGGCATCAGCCGCAAGGCGCTGTGGGAAAGACGCCAACGGTTCGGCCTGCCCCGCTCCAGGCGCTGAATGCCCCTTCACATGGGCACCCATATCCCATAATATGTTTTTTGGTGCTCATAACGATTCGTGTTGCATGGCCGGCCCGGCGTCGGCCACGTCCCGCCTCGTTCCACCTGCATGATATGGTTTAGAGTTTCCGCCGCACCGCCTTAGGCTGACGCGCGAAGAACCACAACTGGTCCCGGCCACGGCACGGGACACCCGTCCGACTGTAAGGGAGAGTGACTGATGAGTGAGACCAAGGTCTACGACGTTCCTGCCGATATTGAAGCCAATGCGCTGATCAACGAGGCCCAGTACCAGGAGATGTACAAGCGCTCGGTTGATGATCCCGAGGGCTTCTGGGCCGAGCAGGCCGAGAAGTTCCTCACCTGGTCCAAGCCGTGGGACAAGGTGATGGACTACGACTTCAACAAGGCGTACATCCGCTGGTTCGAGGGTGGCAAACTCAACGTCAGCGCCAACTGCCTCGACCGTCATCTCGAGACGCGTGGCGACCAGGTGGCGATCATCTGGGAGGGTGACGATCCGAACGTCGACAAGAAGATCACCTACCGCGAACTGCACGCCGACGTCTGCCGCTTCGCCAACGCGCTCAAGGCGCGTGGCGTCAAGAAAGGCGACCGCGTGTCGATCTACATGCCGATGGTGCCCGAGGTCTCGGTAGCGATGCTCGCCTGTGCACGCATCGGCGCAGTCCACTCGATCGTCTTCGGCGGCTTCTCCGCCGACGCCCTCAAGGACCGCATCCTCGACTCCGACTGCCAGGTGGTGATCACCTCCGACGAAGGTCGCCGTGGCGGTCGCCCGGTGCCGCTGAAGACCAACGCCGACAAGGCGTTGGAGAGTTGCCCCAACGTCCACACCGCATTCGTCGTCCGGGTCACCGGCAACGACGTGCCGATGCAGGACGGGCGTGACGTCTGGTACCACGAGGCCCTTGAGGCGGCATCCACCGACTGCGAGCCCGAAGAGATGGACGCCGAGGATCCGCTGTTCATCCTCTACACCTCCGGCTCGACCGGCAAGCCGAAGGGTGTGCTGCATACCACCGGCGGCTACAGCCTCTATGCGGCGATCACTCACAAGTACGTCTTCGACTACCACGATGGCGACATCTACTGGTGCACCGCCGATGTTGGCTGGGTCACCGGCCACAGCTACATCGTCTATGGCCCACTGACCAATGGTGCGACCACGGTGATGTTCGAGGGCGTCCCGACCTATCCCGATGCCGGCCGCTTCTGGCAGGTGGTAGACAAGCACCAGGTCAACATCTTTTACACCGCGCCGACGGCGCTCCGCGCACTGATGGGCCAGGGCGACGACTTCGTCACCAAGACCTCGCGCAAGAGCCTGCGCCTGCTTGGCAGCGTCGGCGAGCCGATCAACCCCGAGGCGTGGGAGTGGTACCACCGCGTCGTTGGTGAGGACCGCTGCCCGATCGTCGACACCTGGTGGCAGACCGAGACCGGCGGCATCCTGATCACGCCGCTGCCCGGCGCGACCAAACTCAAGCCCGGCTCGGCGACTCGGCCGTTCTTCGGCATCTGCCCGGAACTGGTCGACGACCAGGGCAACCTGCTCGAGGGCGCCGCTTCCGGCAACCTGGTAATCACCCGGCCGTGGCCGGGCATGATGCGCACCCTCTACGGTGACCAGCAGCGCTTCTACGACACCTACTTCGCGATGTACAAGGGCAACTACTTCACTGGTGACGGCTGTCGTCGCGACGAAGACGGCTACTACTGGATCACCGGCCGGGTCGATGACGTCATCAACGTCTCCGGTCACCGCATGGGCACCGCCGAGGTGGAGAGCGCGCTGGTGCTGCACAAAGCGGTTGCCGAGGCCGCCGTGGTCGGCTACCCGCACCACATCAAGGGCCAGGGCATCTACGCCTATGTCACCCTGATGAACGGTGTGGAAGCGACCGACGACCTGCGTAAGGAACTGGTCAAGCACGTGCGCACTGAGATCGGCCCGATCGCCTCGCCCGACGTCATCCAGTGGGCGCCCGGCCTGCCCAAGACCCGCTCCGGAAAGATCATGCGCCGCATCCTGCGCAAGGTGGCCGAGAACGAGCTCGACAGCCTCGGTGATACCTCGACGCTGGCCGACCCGTCAGTGGTCGACGACCTGATCAGCAACCGCGCCGGCAAGTAGCTCCCGCCTGCAAGCCCGCCCGCCGACTGTCGGCGGGCGGGCTTTTTCTTTGCCTTCCGACCGGAAGCGCTACCTATACTCATTATTTATCGGGGTTGAATTTTTTCCTGCCGGTGCCATCTAGAACCGGTGAGACCGTTTCAAGCCGGCACGCCGGCCACTGCAGGACGATTGCATGAACGAAGCTGACCCGATCGAACCCGAGGTGATCGAAGCGGATGGCGAGAACGATTCGTCGCCAGCCCTCGGCGGCGAGATCGCCATCGCCAGCGAGATCCTGCCGAGTACGCTGTACCTGCTGCCGCTGTCCGAGCGCCCGTTTTTCCCCGCCCAGACCCAGCCGCTGCTGATGAACGACGAGCCGTGGCTGGAAACGGTGCAGAAGGTCGGCGAGGCGCCCCAGCACGCGGTCGGTCTGCTGCTGAGCCGGGCCGAGGATACCGAGGAATCGGCCCCCAGTGACTTTCACGCTGTCGGCACCGTGGCACGCATGTACCAGCCGATGCGTGCCAGCGGCAAGATCCAGTTCATCGCCGAGGGCCTGCGCCGCTTCCGCGTGATCCGCTGGCTGTCGCCGGAAGCGCCGTACCTGGCCCAGGTCGAGTACCTCGACGACCATTCCGATGCCAAGGAGGCGGAACTGCGTGCCTACGCGATGGCCCTGATCAGTGCGATCAAGGAACTGCTGCCGCTGAACCCGCTCTACAGCGAGGAGCTGAAGAACTTCGCCAACCGGTTCAGCCCCAACGAGCCTTCGGCGCTGGCCGATTTCGCCGCATCCCTGACCTCCGCCGACAAGGAGGAGTTGCAGGCAGTGCTCGAGACCCTCGACATGCGCCGGCGCATGGAGCAGGTGCTGATACTGATCCGCAAAGAGATCGAGGTGGCGCGCCTGCAGGCCAAGATCAGCCGGCAGGTCGAGGAGAAGATGACCGAGCAGCAGCGCCAGTTCTTCCTGCGCGAGCAGCTGAAGGCGATCCAGAAAGAACTCGGAATCGCCAAGGACGACCGCACCGCCGACATCGACCGGTTCCGCGAGCGACTCGAGGCGCTGACCCTGCCCGAGCAGGCACAACAGCGCATCGACGAGGAACTGGAAAAGCTGGCGATACTCGAGTCAGGCTCACCCGAGTATGCGGTGACGCGCAACTACCTCGATACCCTGACCGCACTGCCGTGGGGCATCCATTCCAAGGACAAGATCAACCTCAAGGCGGCGCGGCGGACCCTCGACCAGGACCACGACGGGCTCGACGACGTCAAGGACCGCATTGTCGAGTTCCTCGCCGTCGGCGCGCTGAAGCAGTCCGTTTCCGGGTCGATCCTGCTGCTGGTAGGCCCGCCCGGCGTCGGCAAGACCTCGATTGGCCGCTCAATTGCCGCCACGCTGGGGCGCAAGTTCTTCCGCTTCAGCCTCGGCGGCATGCGCGACGAGGCGGAGATCAAGGGCCACCGGCGCACCTACATCGGCGCCATGCCCGGCAAGTTCATCCAGGCGATCAAGGAAGTCGGGGTCGCCAACCCGCTGATCATGCTCGACGAGATCGACAAGGTCGGCGCCTCCTACCAGGGCGACCCGGCCTCGGCGCTGCTCGAGGTGCTCGACCCGGAACAGAATGGCGAATTTCTCGATCACTATCTCGACGTCCGTTTCGACCTGTCCAAGGTGCTGTTCGTCTGCACCGCCAACCAGCTCGACACCATCCCCGGGCCCCTGTTCGACCGCATGGAGATGATCCGCCTTGGTGGCTACATCACCGCGGAAAAACTCGACATCGCCAGGAACCACCTCTGGCCCAAGCAACTCGAACGGATGGGGGTCAAGCGCAGCAGGGTCAAGATCAGCGACGCGGCTTTACGCCGGGTGATCGAAGGCTACGCCCGCGAGGCCGGGGTACGCGGCCTGCAGAAACGGCTCGGCGCCATCATCCGCAAGGCGGTAGTGAAGATCGTCGGTGGCGAGAAGGCCGTCATCCGCATCGGCCAGCAAGCCGTGGAGGAGTACCTCGGCCGACCACCGTTCCGACCCGAGCGGCCGCTGTCCGGGATCGGCGTGGTCACCGGCCTGGCCTGGACGCCGGTCGGCGGCGTCACGCTGAGCATCGAGGCGAGCCAGGTCCATGCCAAGCAGCGTGGCTTCAAGCTGACCGGGAGACTCGGCGAGGTGATGCGCGAATCGGCCGAAATCGCCTACAGCTACATTGCCGGCCACCTGGAGGAATTCGGCGCCAGCGCCGACTTCCTCGACCGCGCCTTCATCCACCTTCACGTACCCGAGGGCGCGACACCGAAGGACGGCCCTAGCGCCGGGGTCACGATGGCGACGGCACTGCTGTCGCTGGCACGCAAGCGCAAGCCGCGGCCGCTGGCCATGACCGGCGAACTGACCCTGACCGGGCAGGTGCTCCCGGTCGGCGGTATCCGCGAGAAGGTGATCGCCGCACGGCGAATCAAGATAAAAGAATTAATCCTGCCCGAAGCCAACCGCGGTGATTACGAGGAACTGCCCGACCACATCCGGGAGGGGCTGACGATCCACTTTGCCAGCAGCTATCCGGAAGTCGCGGAGGTCGTTTTCGGACGGAGGTGAGCCGCCTCGAATTGTGGCGCGCACCGGGATGGCCCACGAGGCGTTGGAAAAGCCAGATCGTCTTCCTGTAGGAGGCCCGCCCACGGCCCGAAGGGTGGTCCGGTCCTGGCGCAGGCTGGATCGCGGCCTGTACCCAGGGGGCATAAAGGGGCCGCTCCTACCGGAGAGGGTGCCCGTAGGAGGCCCGCCCACGGGCCGATAGGCGGTGGTCGTAGCACGGCCGTATCGCGCCTGGGGCGGTGTCCTACCACCATCCTCCTAGATGGCGTTCGACGATACTGGCCAGCGCCTCGACGTGATCGGAACGTGAATTCAAGGCCGGAATGTAGTGATACTCACGGCCGCCGGCCTCGAGGAACAGCTCCCGGTTCTCGACGGCGATTTCCTCCAGAGTCTCCAGGCAATCGGCGGCGAAACCGGGGCAGATCACCTGCACGTGGCCAACCCCGTTCGCACCCCAGGTTTTCAGGGTTTCGTCGACGGCAGGCAGCAACCAGGGCTCACGACCGAAGCGTGACTGGTAGGCGAGTTGCCACTCGCCTTCGGCCAGGCCGAGTTCCGCCGCCAGGGTGGCGGCCGTCGCCTGGCAGTGCTCGGCATAGGCGTCCCCCTCGTCGGCAAAGCGTTGCGGGATGCCGTGCAACGACACCAGCAGCCGGTCGGGTCGGCCGTGCGCGGCCCACGTTTCTCGCACGCTGGCGGCGAGTGCGGCGATGTAGCCGGCATCGACATGGTAGTCACGGACATGGCGCAGTTCCGGGTACCAGCGGGTTTCCTTCAACGCGTCGGCGACCGCGTCGAAGGTGCTGGCTGAGGTCGAGGAGGAGTACTGCGGGTAGAGCGGCAGCACCAGCACCCGTTCGCAGCCCGCCGCACGCAGCCTCGCCAGCGCCCCGGCAATCGACGGCTCGCCATAACGCATTGCCAGTTCAAGGTGGCAGCGGCCGGGCAGCCGGTGCTCGAGCATCTCGCGCAACTGCGTGGCCTGGTGGCAGCTTATCGCCAGCAGCGGCGAGCCTTCATCGCTCCAGACCGAGGCGTAGGCCTTGGCCACCTTCCCCGGACGGAAGCGCAGGATGAAGCCGTTGAGGATCAGCCACCAGAGCGGTCGGGGCAGGTCGACCACCCGACGATCCCAGAGAAACTCGGCAAGAAATCGACGCACCGCCGCCGGCGTCGGTGCCACGGGCGAGCCGAGGTTGGCCAGCAGGATACCGATGCGATTCGCCGCCATCTCATCAGGAGTCGTCATGTGGAGACATCCATGAAGACCTGTTCAACGGAGAGAAAATTGATGGACGACGCCCAAGAGCATCTTCGTGCCGACTTCATTTACTGCCAAGGATTGCGTCGACTGCAACCACATCGCCTGGGTCCGGGTCGCGGACGCCAGGCAAGCCACCGCGGCTAGTCGAAGGCAGCAAAAATGGCGTCACGAATCTCCGTGACCTTGCCGGTGCCCTCGATGCGAACATAATTTGGCGCGTCATCTTCCCCGCTTTTCGACCACTCGGTGTAGTAGTCGACCAGCGGCCGGGTCTGGTCATGGTAGATGGCGAGGCGCTTGCGCACCGTCTCCTCGTGATCGTCGTCACGTTGCACCAGCGGTTCGCCGGTGACGTCGTCGACCCCTTCGTTCTTCGGCGGGTTGAACTCGATGTGATAGGTCCGACCGGAGGCGAGATGGGCACGCCGACCGCTCATGCGATGAACGATCTCCTCGTCCTTGACATCGATCTCCACCACGGCATCGACGTTCACCCCCGCGCCGCGCAGCGCCTCGGCCTGGGCCAGGGTGCGCGGGAAACCGTCGAGCAGGAAGCCTTCGGCGCAGTCGTCCTGGTGAATGCGCTCCTTGACCAGACCCATTATGATGTCGTCGGACACGAGGCCACCGGCATCCATGACCTCCTTCGCCTGCTGGCCTAGCGATGTCCCTTCCTTGACCGCGGCCCGGAGCATGTCGCCGGTCGAGATCTGCGGGATGCCATACTTGTTCTTGACATAGTTGGCCTGGGTGCCCTTGCCTGCCCCTGGCGGCCCCAGCAGGATGATTTTCATGATGTTTGCCCCCTCTTCCATCAACGACGGACGGCCATCATGCCACAGACCGGCGTGTTGAGGTCAACCCGAATCCACACCTCCTCTGGAGGTAGAATGGGAGTACGCACAGACTCCCGAAAACCCGCATCCTGGCGCCACACTGCAGTGGCCGTCGCGGCCCTGGCCCTGCTTTTCACACCTTTCCATAAGGCCTCGGCCGACTGCACAGACCCGCCGGCCCGCGGGGTGTTCTGGCGAGGCTGCGACCTCCGGCAGGTCGACCTGCGCGGCGTCGACCTGCGCGGCGCCACGCTGAACCGGGCCGACCTGAGCGGGGCCGATCTGCGCGACGCCGACCTGAGCGGTGCCGACCTCGGTCTCGCCCGCCTCGACGGTGCCCGCCTCGATGGCGCCGTGATGCTCGACACGCGGCTGGTCTCGGCCTCGTTGCACGAGGCGAGCGCGGCCGGAACACTGCTTGACGGGGCACGGCTCGACCGCGCGGTGCTCACGGGTGCCAACCTGACCGGCGCCAGCCTGCGCGCGGCGACGTTGTCCCGGGCAACGGCCGAAGGCGCCGACTTTGGCGCCGCCGTGCTCGAGGAGGCCAATCTCGAACGTGCACGCTTCACCGATGCCAACCTCGAGGCCGCCAACCTGGCCCGAGCCAATCTCACGAAAACCGTGCTGACCAACGCCCGCCTCATCGACGCGGATCTCGCCGGCGCCCGCCTGGACGGTGCCGACCTGAGTTTCGCCGATCTCAGCCGCGCCAACCTGACCCGTGCCGTCCTCACCTCGGCCCGGTTGCGCGGCGTGCGTCTCGATGGGGCACGGCTCGGCAACGCCACCTGGACCGACCGGCGTCGCTGCCGGCCTGACTCCGTCGGTGGTTGTGACTAACCGGGACGCGGCACGGATACGGATGAAACCCGGCCCAGGCAGCACAGTCTGACCTCGATATGTCGGTCCGCATCCTTGAATCGCTGGACGATATCCCTGCCACAACCTGGGACCGGGTTGCAGGAAGTGACGATCCGTTCGTCAGCCATGCCTTCCTCGCCGCCCTGGAACACCATGACTGCCTGCACCCCTACGGCTGGCATCCGCGTCACGTCACCCTGTGGGATGAGGACGGCGTGCTGCGCGGCGCGGTCCCGTTCTACCTCAAGGAGAACTCCTACGGTGAGTTCGTCTTCGACTGGGAGTGGGCCGACGCCTACCAGCGCGCCGGTCTGCGCTACTACCCCAAAGGGGTTGTCGGCGTGCCTTACACGCCGGCCACTGGTCCGCGCCTGCTTCTCGCCGATCCGAAAGACGATGCCGCCGCCGACGAATTGATCGCCGCGGTGCACGCCTACGCCTCCGAACAGCAACTCTCCTCCGTACACTGGAATTTCACCCGTCTGGCCGACAGTGTTCGACTCGATGCCGCCGACCTGCTGCCGCGCACCGGCTGGCAGTATCACTGGCACCATCGTGGCGAGCGCGATTTTGACGACCTGCTCGACGCCTTCACCCGCGACAAGCGCAAGAAGATCCGGCAGGAGCGGCGCCGCGCCATGTCGGCCGGCCTCGACTTCGAGATCCGGCATGGCGACGAGGCCACGGAGGCCGACTGGGATGACTTCCACCAGCTTTACCTCGGCCTGTTCGAACGCAAGTGGGGCATGGCGACGCTGTCACGCGGCTTTTTCGCCGAAATCGGCCGCACCCTCGGGCAACGGGTGGTGCTGCAACTGGCGCGCGAGCCCGGGGACAACGGCAAGGCCACCGCCGCCGCACTGTTCCTGCGCAGCGACAGCGCTCTCTACGGGCGTCACTGGGGCTGCGACCGGCATGTCGACGGCCTCCACTTCGAACTCTGCTACTACCGTGGGCTGGAGTACTGCCTGGCCCACGGTCTGAAGCGCTTCGAGCCCGGCGCCCAGGGCGAGTACAAAATCGCTCGCGGCTTCCTCCCTACCACGACCCGCTCGGCACACTGGATCGCCGACCCACGCTTTCGCGCAGCGATCGACGCGCATCTCATGTCAGAGACCCGCACGGTCCACCATCAGGTCGCCGCCTTGGCCAGACACAGCCCTTACCGGTTACCCGTCTAGCAGGCTGTTGAAATTCGCTCAGGTGAGTGCGAGACAAGGAAAAACTAGCCGAAAAAGCGCAGTTTACTGGAGTAAATGAGCATTTTGAGGCCCATTTTGACGCCGGATCGTGCCAGCTGAGTAGAATTTCAGCAGCCTGCAAGGGTTTCCACACCGACGCTACACCACCCTCGGCGCATGGCGTATGCTGCGCGGACGAAGCGGCGCGGACCAGACGCCGCGCACGGCAGAGCGATGTACCTCAGGCATTTCGGGCTCGAACACAAGCCATTCGCAATCACTCCGGATCCGCGCTTCCTCTACCTGAGCGAGCGCTACCGCGAGGCGCTTGCCCACCTGCTCTACGGGGTCGGTGAGGGGGGCGGCTTCGTGCTGCTTACCGGCGAGGTTGGCACCGGCAAGACCACCCTCTGCCGCGGCCTGCTCGAGCAACTGCCCGACGACGTCGACGCGGCGCTGGTGATCAACCCGAGCCTCACCGCCGGGGAGTTGCTCGCCGCCATCTGTGATGAATTGCACCTCGAGCGGTCACCCTCGGCGACCGGCAAGGCCCTGGTCGACCTCCTCAACGGCCACCTGCTCTCCAGCCACGCTGGCGGTCGACGGACCGTGCTGATCATCGACGAGGCGCAGCTGCTCGGACCGGAGGCACTGGAACAGGTGCGGCTGCTGACCAACCTCGAGACCCACACCGACAAGCTGCTGCAGGTGATCCTGATCGGGCAGCCGGAGCTGCGTGACCTGCTCGGTCGCCCCGGCCTGCGTCAGCTGGCACAGCGTGTCACCGCCCGCTACCACCTCGATCCATTGACCCGCGACGAATTCGAGGCCTATATCGACCACCGCCTGCGACTCGCCGGAACCGGTGACGGGCTTTTCACCCGGGGCGCCCAGGCACATATCCATCGCGCCAGCCGAGGCATCCCACGGCTGGTCAACAGCCTCTGCGATCGCGCCCTGCTAGGCGCCTATGCCCAGGGGGCCTCCAGGGTTGACACGCCGACCGCGGCGCGAGCGGCGACCGAGGTACTCGGCCATGCCCCGCGCCGGAGCTGGCGACTTGCCTGGATCACCCTGCCACTGCTTGCCGGGATCGGGTTCGGCGGCTGGCTCTATGCCAAGCAGGCCAACCCACCGGCAACCGCCCCCAGGGTCCTGGAGAGTCCTGGCCCCACGCCGGCTCCAGCACCCAAGGCCTCACCAACGACACCCCTCCCGGTGGTTGCCGAGCCGCCGGCACCCCCACCACCGGACCCGGTCGGACCCGCCCTCCATGCCGACCGAGCCGAAGCCCTCGCCCGGCTGGCGACGGTTTGGGGATCACCAGCCGCCCAAGTCGCCACCGACTGCGACACGCTACCGTTGACGGGACTTGGCTGCTTCACCGCTCAGGGATCGTGGGCCGCGCTGCAGGCGCTCGATCGGCCGGCCGTGCTGACGCTGGGAGCGGCGACCACAACGGGAGAGCCTCGTTATGCTGTGGTCGTCGCCAACGACGACAACCGGGTCGAGCTGCTGGCTGCCGACGGCACCAGATACAGTGTCGATCGCGACACCCTGCTGGCCGGCTGGTACGGCCGTTTCGAACTGCTCTGGCAGCCGCCCGGTGCGCCATTGCTGATTCCGGGTGAACGTAGCGCGGCCGTGACATGGCTGCGGACACGACTCGACGACGCTTCTTCAACCGCTACCGATCCGACCCTGTTCGACAGTGCTCTTGGCGAGCGTGTGCTCGCTTTCCAGCAGGCGCACGGACTCACTCCGGACGGCCTGGTCGGGCAACAGACCATGCTCAAGCTCGACCTGCTCGCCGGACCCGGACCGCGCCTGACCCGGGCAGCGGACTAGTCGATGTCCTACATCCTCGACGCCCTGCGCCGCGCTGACGATGAGCGGCAACGTCACGGACCACGCACTCCGGAACTGGCGCCCGGACTGGCGGCGCCCACGACGCTGCACCACGCACGGCGCCGACCCAGCAGCAGCAACACGATCGCCGCCGCCGTGGTGATCGTGGTGGCCCTGGCATCGACCGGTGCGTGGCTGTGGACCGACCACGACCGTTCACCCACTGACAGTCCCGGGAATAACGGTGCCACGGCCACCGTGCCGCCTGGCGACCGACCAGTCGTGGCCTCCATCACCGTACCGAGGGTTCAAATCAAGCAACCTGACGAGCCAACCACGACGATACCGGTTCCACCGCCACCAACATTGGACGAGCCCACGGTGGACAACAACGCGGGCGCGGCCATGACCGCCGTCGCGCTGCCCACGCCAGTTAACCGACCGGCACCAGCCGAGGCTGAAGCTGAACCGCGCACCGGGCCCGCGCTCCGGGGTGCTGTTGGTGGCACCCCCGGCACCGATTCCGGCGACCTACCGACCGCCTGGCGCGACCTGCCGTTATCACAGCGGAAGAACCTTCCGCACCCCAGGCTCGACGTCCACGTCTACGATACCGACCCGCGGCGACGGTTTGTCATGATCGCATTGCAGAAGTATCGCGAAGGCGACGCCCTGCCCGACAGCAGTGAACTCGAACGGATCCATGCCGACGGCATCATCCTCGTCTTCCGCGGCCAGCGTTACAGCCTGCCACGCCGCTGAGCGACGACGACGACCGCTATACTCCCTTCCGGTTTCACGCGAGAAGTATCCATGCGCCTGGCCTACAGCACCTGGTCCGATGTCGCGACCTACCTCGATGATGAGAGGCGTTCCCTGGTCATCCCGATCGGCTCCACCGAACAGCATGGCCCGCTCGGCCTGGTCGGCACCGACGCGCTCTGCGCCGAGGCGATCGCGCTCGAACTCGGCGAGGCGACCGGTGCCCTGGTCGCACCGACACTGAACTACGGCATGGCCCAGCACCATCTCGGATTTCCCGGCACCGTCAGCCTGCGGCCGACGACCCTGATCCGGGTGGTCGTCGACTGCCTGGAAGGACTGGTCAGGACCGGCTTCGAACGCTTCTTCTTCGTCAACGGTCACGGCGGCAACCAGGCGCCGCTACTTAGTGCCTTCGCCGAACTCCACGCCGAGCTGGCACGAAACGGCCGACCCGTTGCGGACCGGATTCGCTGTACCGTTCACAACTGGTGGCAACTGCCCGGGGTCAAGGCGCTGGCGGCCGATCTCTACGGCGACGGCGAGGGCTACCACGCAACACCGAGCGAGGTGGCGTTGACCCAGCACCTGCTGCCCACAACGGCCCGTCACGCCGACCTCGCACCGGCCGACCCGTGCGACGGCTCCGTCCACGGCGCCGAAGACTTCCGTGTCCGCTACCCCGACGGGCGCATGGGCAGCGAATCGGGCCTGGCCCGGCCCGAACACGGCGCCCGCTTCCTGGCCTTGGCCATAGCCGACCTCGTACCCCTGTACACCGCGTTCGCTGCAGAATCGGCGAATTCCGCGACGTGACCAAAACAAGTCATCTGAACGCTCTTCACGGTCATCGCGGCGCATCCGGAACCTCCAGACGATGACGGCCACGGGTGGATCACGCGGTGGCTCCTGGCCAGGCCGGTTACTGCGCACCGCACTGATCGTCGGCTGCCTCGCCTTCGCAGTCTGGAACGTCGACCCGGACGCCCTGATCGGCATCCTCGCCGACATCGACCCGCTGCGGGTGGCGCTGGTCACCCTGTTCACCGCCCTCGGCTATGGCGCACTGGCCGTACGCCTGCACGTCCTCAGCCACCACCGCTTGCCGTTGCAGACCGGCCTGGCGGCGTCGATGGTCGCTCTCGGGGTCAACAATCTGCTGCCGGCCAAGCTCGGCGAGGTAGCCAAGGCGCTCTACCTCAAGCAGCGCGGCGCCATGCCTCTGAGCGAGGCCGCGGTCATCGTCGGCTGGGAGCGCTTTTTCGACCTCAACGTCCTGGTGCTGATGGCCCTGGCCGGCGCCTACCCTTACCTCCACGACACCCTGCTGGTGCCGGTGGCACTGGCACTCGCTGCCGGCTGGGGCGTGGCCTGGGGCCTGATCCGCTTCGGAAACCCGGTCAGGAAAGCGATCGCCCGACTGCCGTGGCCACGGCTGCGCGTATTCCTCAACGACGTGCACAGCCATCTCGACACGCGCATGGTGCGCGGCACCCTGGTCGCCACCGCGCTGCTGAGCCTGCTGATATGGCTGCTCTATGCCGCCGGTTCGTGGCTGGTCCTGGCCTGGATCTTCGAACTCCATCTGACGACGAACGAGGTGCTGGTGGTGTTCGTCGTCGCCGCATCAGGCATGGCCCTGCCTTCGTCACCGGGTGCACTGGGAGTCTACGAGGCCGCGATCGTCCTCGCGCTGGGCTGGTTCGGCATCTCGCCCGAGCAGGCCCTGGCGACCGCGCTGGTGATGCATGCCATCCAGTACCTGCCCACCACCCTGCTGGCACTGGTCGTGCTCTCGCGCAGTGGCATTCGCCTCGATCGCCTGCGCCCTGGGGCGGCCACACCAGCCGACAACGCGTGACCGGGTTCACATTTTCGAACATGAAGTTGGCCAAGGCATTGACCTGGACCGATAAAATATGTATTATACAAGTATAATCATGAACTTACGGGGCTCCGACGTTGCCACTGTCCAGATCCAGCCGGGCCCTGCTCGCACCCCTGCTGCTGCTTCTTGGCAGCTGCGCCATGCCTCCGGAACGAGGGGCTGACGAAGCCGTCACTGGCACCTCGCCGTCACTGTCGAAGGATCAGGCCACCGAGACCGTGGCACACGCCGTACGCGACGGCGACACCACGGCTCGCGAGGCGGCCACCGAACCGCCACCGAAACTGATCGACGTCGATGACGAACCGGCGGCTGACCAGGTGGTCAGCCCGGACCACGTCGTCCCCGCGACGCCCGCTGTCTCGCACGACCTGATCGGTCGTATCGCAGCGAGCTACGCCCTCCCCGATCATGACCACCCGCGCGCCCTGCGTGAACGCACCTGGCTGGTCAAGCGCCCCGATTATCTCGACCGGGTGGTCAACCGCTCCCGCCCCTACCTCCACTTGATCGTCGAAGAGGTCGAAGCGCGCGGCATGCCGGGCGAGATCGCGTTGTTGCCGGTGGTGGAGAGCGCATTCCAGCCGTTCGCCTATTCGCACGGTCGCGCGGCGGGTCTGTGGCAGTTCATCCCGTCCACCGGGCGCCACTACGGACTGAAACAGAACTGGTGGTACGACGGCCGACGTGACGTCAAGGCGGCGACCAGCGCCGCCCTCGACTATCTCCAAAAGCTCAACCGCGATTTCAACGGTGACTGGCTGCTTTCGCTCGCCGCCTACAACGCCGGCGAAGGCACGGTGATGCGCGCGGTCAAACGCAACCGCAAGGCCGGCAAGCCGACCGACTTCTGGTCACTGAAACTACCACGCGAGACCACCGCCTACGTACCCAAATTGCTTGCCGTCAGCACGGTATTCGGCCAACCGGAGGCGTTTGGCCTGACCCTGCCGACCGTCGCCGACCGGCCGGTGCTGGCCGAGGTCGAGACCGGTAGCCAGATCGACCTTGCCCGCGCGGCCGACCTCGCCGGAATCAGCGTCGACGAACTCTACCGCCTCAACCCGGGCTTCAACCGCTGGGCGACCGATCCGGATGGGCCCCATCGCCTGCTGCTGCCACGGGAGAAGGTAACGACTTTCGAAACCAAACTGGCCGCACTCGACCCCGATGGCCGCCTGCAGTGGCGTCGGCACAAGATCCGCAGCGGCGAAAACCTGGGCGTGATAGCCACCCGCTACCACACCACGCCGACCGTGCTGCGTCAGGTCAATCAACTCGACGGCGACCTGATCCGTGCCGGCCATCACCTGCTGATCCCGGTCGCCTCCAAGCCGGCCAGTGCCTACGTCCTGAGCGCCAACCAGCGCCAGGCCAAAGGCTCGACCAGGCAACCCAAGTCAGGATCGCGCAAGGTGACCCACACCGTGAGAGGCGGTGAAAGCCTGTGGAGTATCGGTCGGCGCTACGGCGTCAGCAGCCGCAGCCTGGCAAGCTGGAATGGCATGGGAACACGCGACACCCTTTCCGTCGACCGCAAGCTGACAGTCTGGTTGCCGCCGCAGGCACAGGCTGCCAGCAGTACGGCCCAGCGAGGCACCACCTTGCAGCGCATCAGCTACACCGTGCGCCCGGGCGACTCGCTGTCCGCCATCTCCTCACGTTTCAATGTCAGCGTCAGCGACCTGCGACGCTGGAACAAGCTCGGCAACAGCAGCCTACTCCACCCCGGGCAGAAGCTGACGCTACACGTCGACGTCACCCGCCAGGCCAGCGCCGCGAAGTAAGCGTCAGGCCGAGACTGACGAGAAGTCAGCTCTCTGGGGGCGACGCGTAGCGCTCGGCCAGAGCGTCGTATACATCGAACCCGACCCGCTCACGCAACCCGGCAAAATCTAGCAGACCACTCGGTGTGCGCCCGTCACCAATTTCGCCCAGCACCCGCTCCATCGCCACGATCGCGGCATTGAGCAGCGTCAGCGGGTACGCGGCAAGACCGTAGCCGAGCACCTGGAGTTCGGCAGGTGGCAGCACCGGTGTCCGTCCACCCTCGACCATGTTGGCCATCTTTTCGCCAGGCAACTCGGCACAGAGGCGGGTCATCTCTGCGATCGATTCCGGCGCCTCGACGAACAGCACATCGGCGCCGAGGTCAACAAAGCGTTGCGCACGCCGCAGCGCCTCGTCGAGGCCATGCGTTGCGCGTGCGTCCGTACGCGCCACCAGCACGATGTCCCCGCCCCGGTCGCGCAACGCGGAACGTGCATCGACCGCGGCCTGCATGCGGCGGCATGCCTCGTCGAAGTCGACCACCGACTTGCCGATGGTGTGCCCGCACCGTTTGGGTGACAACTGATCCTCGATCATCACGCCGGCGAACCCGGCCCGTGCGTAGCCGGTGACGGTACGCACTACGTTGACCGCATTGCCGTAGCCGGTGTCGCCATCACCAATCACCGGCAGCGTGACCGCCTGGCAGATATCACGTCCCTGCGCCTCCATCTCGCCGTAGGAGAGCAGACCGGTGTCGGGCAGACCGAGCCGGGCGGCGGCCACGGCAAAGCCACTCATGAAAGTGAGCGGGAATCCGGCTCGCTCAACCAGCCGGACGGAGAGCGCGTCGAAACAGCATGGCATCTGCAGCAGGTCGGGACCGGCGAGCAGGTCACGCAGCCGTCTGGCTGTGTTGGGATCCGGAACAGGGAATATGGCGCAGTGACCGGCGGGTTTTTGGGTGATCGGCATCCATGGTACCGTGCCGTCCGGTCCCACGCAGTAGCAACCGCCAAGGAGGCAATGCATGTCCCAGTCCGATCCTGCACAAACCCCCGTCGCTTTTCTCGGTCTCGGTGTCATGGGCGGGCCCATGGCCGGCCATCTTGCCGCCGCCGGTTACCCGGTCACCGTCTACAACCGTACAGCGGCCAAGGCAGAGGCCTGGGCGGAGAAGCACGGCGGCAGCAGCGCGCCCACACCGGCTGCCGCGGCAAGCGGCGCGGCGATTGTATTCAGCTGCGTCGGCAACGATGACGACCTGCGCTCGATCACCATCGCTGCCGACGGCGCTTTCGACGCCATGGGGGCCGACACGATTTTCGTCGACAACACTACCGCGTCGGCCGACGTCGCCCGTGAGCTGGCCGCGAGCGCCAGCGAGCGTGGCTTCCACTTCCTCGATGCGCCGGTTTCCGGCGGTCAGGCCGGGGCCGAAAACGGCCAGCTCACGGTGATGGTCGGCGGTGATCCGGCGGCCTTCGAGCGCGCCCGTGCGGCCATGGACAGCTACGCCAAGGCGGTGACGCTGATGGGGCCAGCCGGGGCCGGCCAGCTGACCAAGATGGTCAACCAGATCTGTATTGCCGGCCTGGTCCAGGGGCTCGCCGAAGGGCTCAACTTCGCGGTCCGCGCCGGCATCGATGCCGACCTGGTTCTCGACGTCATCTCCAAGGGTGCGGCCCAGTCGTGGCAGATGGAGAACCGCGGCAAGACCATGATCCGTGACGAGTTCGAATTCGGCTTTGCCGTCGACTGGATGCGCAAGGATCTCGGCATCTGCCTGGCCGAGGCCAAGCGCAACGGCAGCCTGCTGCCGGCCACCGCGCTGATCGACCAGTTCTACAGCTCGGTGCAGGCACGCGGCGGTAATCGCTGGGACACCTCGAGCCTGATGCGGCTTTTAACCAAGCCGTAGTCCCACCTCTACCCCAATCGCAAGCGGCCGCCGAGGCACCTCGCCCCGCGGCCGCGTTGCTTCTACCCTGACGTGCGCGTGCCACCAGCAACTGACACCACCCCCAGCGATCTGCACGAAGCCCGTATCGGAGCCGCGTACGCGCTCGGTGCCTTCCTGATCTGGTCAGGTGTCCCGCTCTACTTCAAGCTCGTCGCGTCGATCCCGGCAACCGAGGTGCTCGGCCACCGGGTCCTCTGGTCGCTGCTGTTCGTCACGCTGCTGCTCGCGGGTCGACGCCATTGGTCAGGAGTGGGCACAGCCCTTGCCGACCCGCGGTTGCGCCGCCGGCTGGCGCTCTCTTCGTTGCTGGTATCGATCAATTGGCTGGTCTTTATCTGGGCGATTGCCAACGACCACCTGCTCGATGCCAGCCTCGGTTACTTCATCAGCCCGCTGGTCAACGTCGTCCTCGGCGTGTTGCTGCTGGGCGAACGGCTGCGTCGGCTGCAGTGGATCGCGGTCCTGCTGGCGCTGGCTGGGGTCGCCAACCTGGTCTGGCAGCACGGCTCCCTGCCGTGGATTGCGCTGACGCTGGCCTTCAGCTTCGGTGGCTACGGACTGGTACGCAAGCAGACCCCGGTCGACTCACTCAGCGCCCTGTTCGTCGAAACCCTGCTGCTGGTACCGCTGGCACTGGCCTACCTGCTGTTTCTGGATTTCGACGGAGACGGCCACTTCCTGCGAGTCGACATAGCCACCGACGGCCTGCTGCTGCTCGCCGGCGTGGTGACAGCGATGCCGCTGCTGCTGTTCGGTGGTGCCGCACGGCGGCTTCAGCTGTCAACACTCGGCTTGTTGCAGTACACGGTGCCGACCGGCCATTTCCTGCTCGCCGTGTTCGTCTTCGGCGAACCGTTCACGCCGGCCCACGCCTTTACCTTCGGTGCCATCTGGCTGGCACTGCTGATCTACAGCCTCGATATGCTCCGTCGCCAATGACGACAGCGGTTACGGCGTCGCCTTGCCCACTCTACGTAATGCAGGGTCGTCTCCCGACCGTGGTGACTGACGCTACTGGGTCAGCTGGTCACTGGCGCGCGACAGGCGATCGACCAGCGTGCGCAGGAAGACGCGGTGGAAACGCAGCTGGGTGTCCTTCGACAATTGCTCGATCAGGGTGGCGTTGATCTTCATGATACTGACCAGGCTGGTGACCAGGATGGTCGCCGTGCGCTTGGTCTTGGTGATGTAGCCCATCTCACCGAAACAGTCGCCACGGCGCAGGATGGCGATCGACTTGGTGCCCTTGCGCACCAGCACCGAGCCGGTGACGATGACGTAGAAAGCGTCGTCCACCTCACCTTCGGTGATGATCTCCTCGCCCGGCTGGTAGTCCTGCCAGATGGTTGCACGCAGGATCTCCCAGATATCCGCGTCGGCGAAATCCTGGAAGAAGTCGAGCTGGCGCACGGCGTTGTACCGCTCCTGGCTGTGTAGATCATCCTCGGCACCGCCGAGATCGCTGATGGTGCTCAGGTCGGCGGCGAATTCGAGCCCGGTCTGGTAGCGCTGCTCCGGATCCTTGGCCAGCGCACGGTCGATCACGGCCTCGAGGTTGGCCGGCAGATCGTTGCGGAAGAAACGCAGTGCCGTCGGCTGGTCGTTGATCACCTTGTTGAGCAGGGCCGAGATCTTGTCGGAGTGGAACGGGTGACGACCCGTGAGCATTTCGTACATCACCACGCCCAGGGAGAACAGGTCGGTGCGGCTGGTCACCTCCTGGTCGTTGATCTGTTCCGGCGACATGTACAGTGGCGAACCCATCACCCCCATCGGCTGGGTGACGGTGAGGTCGCTTTCGGTGAACAGCGCAATGCTGAAATCGCCCATCTTCACGTCCATGTCGGGCGTGACGAGAATGTTGCCCGGCTTGATGTCGCGGTGGATGACACCATTGCGGTGGGCGTAGTCGAGTGCCTTGGCGCACTTGAAAATCAGTTCCACCACCTTGTCGACAGGCAACAGCGATTCTGGTGTACAGAACGGCTTGAGGGTGTTGCCGTCCTGGATCAGCTCCATGACGATGTAGCAGATGTCGTCCTCTACACCGGCGTCAAAGATGCTAAGGATGTTCGGGTGATGCAGGCGCCCCGCAGTATGGGCCTCGTTGAAGAACATCTTGCGGTTGCGCGCGGCATTGTCGCCACCGACCACCGAGTCGTTGTGCTGGACCTTGAGCGCGACCTCGCGATCGACGAAGGAGTCGTAGCCGAGGAAGACGATGCCCATCCCTCCACGGGCGATCTCATCGAACACTTCGTACTTGCCCAGCCGGCTCGGCATGCCCTGCGTCATCTGCCTCTCCACCCGTACGGGCAACTAGCCCGACCACTGTCGTTGCAGTGCATTCTAGCCGTGCCACGAGGCCGGAACCACGCCGGATCGTCATATTGTCGAAATATGGCCTATATTCTATCGACGCAGGATGGATTCGGCGTGTCGCTTCCTTGTGGCCACCTCTTGGACCACCGATGCAGTCACCACAATCGCCCTGTCAATAAAGAAACTTTTCATCCCAGGAGATGTGCATGCGCAAGCCAATTCAGCTCATTGCCGCCACCGCGCTCGGCCTCGCGGTCGCCGCCCCGACAATCGGTGCGGAACAGACCTTCGTCACCATCGGTACCGGTGGTGTCACTGGCGTCTACTACCCGACCGGCGGAGCCATCTGCCGGCTGGTCAACAAGGGGCGCAAGACGCACGGCATCCGTTGCTCGGTCGAGAGCACCGGCGGCTCGGTCTACAACCTCAATACCATCCGCGCCGGCGAACTCGACATGGGCGTCGCCCAATCCGACTGGCAGTTCCATGCCTATACCGGCTCCAGCAAGTTCAAGGATGCCGGCCCGTTCAAGGAACTGCGTGCGGTTTTCTCGGTCCATCCCGAACCGTTTACCGTCGTTGCCCGGGCCGACTCCGGGATCAAGAAGTTCCAGGACATGAAGGGCAAGCGGGTCAATATAGGCAACCCCGGTTCTGGCCAGCGCGGCACCATGGAAGTGGTGATGGGCGCCCTCGGCTGGAGCAAATCCACCTTCAAGCTCGCCTCCGAACTGAAATCGTCCGAGCAGTCCCGTGCCCTGTGCGACAACAAGATCGATGCCATGGTCTTCACCGTCGGCCACCCAAGCGGCTCGATCAAGGAGGCCACCACCACCTGTGACAGCGTGATCGTCGAGGTCTCCGGCTCCGAGGTTGACGCTCTGGTCAAAGAAAACGACTACTACCGCACCGCCACCATCCCGGGCGGCATGTACCGTGGCAGTGACAAGGACGTGAAGACGTTCGGTGTTGGCGCGACGTTCGTCTCATCCACCAACGTCCCTGACGACGTCATCTACCAGGTGGTCAAGGCCGTGTTCGAGAACTTCGATTCTTTCAAGAAGCTCCATCCCGCCTTTTCCAACCTGAAGAAGGAAGAGATGATCAAGGACGGCCTGTCGGCGCCGCTGCACCCCGGTGCGGTCCGCTACTACAAGGAAGCCGGCCTGATGTGAGGCCCAAGTGGCCGGGGGCGAGCGTGCCCCCGGCCCGTTTTCCAACATGATGTGCCCCCCGACCTGCGACACGTGACCGTATTCCTCTCCCGCCACCGACGGCGGCGACTGCCCGGCCTGGCTGCCGGACCCACTCCGGCTGTGGAGATCGTTCATGAGTGACCCGCGCGAAAACGCGACCCCAACCGACGTCGAGGACATGGTCGCCGAGGCCGACACCGGCGCCCGCAGCCCGACCGGAATCCCGGCAAAAATGCTGATCGTGGTGCCTGTTGTCTGGTCGCTGTTCCAGCTCTGGTACGCCTCGCCGCTGCCGTTCCTGTTCGAGTTCGGTGTTCTCAACGACACCGAGGCGCGCGCCATTCACCTTGCATTCGCGATCTTCCTTGCCTACACCGCTTTCCCTGCGTTCAAGGGCTCACCGCGCAAGTACATTCCGGTCACCGATTGGGTGTTCGCCCTGGTCGGCGCCCTTTGTGCGAGCTACATCTACCTCCTGTACGCTGATCTGGCCGACCGCTCCGGCGCCCCGACCACGATTGACCTGGTGGTGGCCGTCAGCGGCATGCTGCTGCTGCTGGAGGCGACCCGGCGCGCACTGGGACCGCCGCTGATGGTGGTCTGCGCCGTATTCCTGATCTACACCTTCTTCGGGCCGTACATGCCCGATGTCATTGCCCACAAGGGCGCCAGCCTCTCCAAGACCATGTCGCACCAGTGGCTGACCACCGAGGGGGTATTCGGTGTCGCTCTTGGCGTCTCCACCAGCTTTGTCTTCCTGTTCGTGCTGTTCGGTGCCCTGCTCGAGCAGGCCGGTGCCGGCAACTACTTCATCAAGGTCGCCTTCTCGCTGCTTGGTCACTTTCGTGGCGGTCCGGCCAAGGCGGCCGTGGTCTCTTCTGCCATGACCGGCCTGATCTCGGGCTCGTCGATCGCCAACGTGGTCACCACCGGAACGTTCACCATCCCGCTGATGAAGCGGGTCGGCTTTCCAGCGTACAAGGCCGGCGCGATCGAGGTAGCCGCATCAACCAACGGCCAGCTGACGCCACCGATCATGGGCGCGGCCGCGTTCCTGATGGTGGAGTACGTCGGTATCTCCTACATCGAGGTGATCAAGCATGCCTTCCTGCCGGCGATCATCTCCTACATTGCGCTGGTCTACATCGTTCACCTCGAGGCGCTGAAGGCGGACATGCAGGGGCTGCCCCGACGCGTCAAGCGGACGCTGGCCCAGAGCCTGTTCGTCTTCCTCACCGTGGTCATCGGCACGATGGTGCTGACGGTCGTGGTCTATTACGGCATCGGTTGGATCAAGACCGCCTTCGGTGACGCGGCCTCGTGGATCGTCGCCGTACTGACCACCATCGCCTACGTTGGCTTGCTGCGCTACTCCACCCACCATCCGGAACTGCATGTCGACGACCCCGACACCGCTGTCACCGAGTTGCCTGAACCGGGTCCGACGGTCAAGTCAGGCCTCTACTTCCTGCTGCCGGTGGTCGTGCTGGTCTGGTGCCTCACCGTCGAGCGCTTCTCGCCCGGCCTGTCAGCCTTTTGGGCCACGGTATTCATGCTCTTCATCGTCGCCACCCAACGGCCGTTGATCGCCTTTTTCCGCGCCCGTGGCGATCTCGGCGGCGCCGCCCGCCAGGGTTTTGATGAAGTGGGCAAGGGACTGGGCACGGGGGCACGTAACATGATCGGCATCGGCGTGGCCACGGCCGCGGCGGGTGTCGTTGTCGGCACCGTGACCCTGACCGGGATCGGCCTGGTGATGACCGAGTTCGTCGAGTTCATTTCCGGCGGCAACCTGATCCTGATGCTGTTGTTCACCGCCATGATCAGCCTGCTGCTCGGCATGGGCCTGCCGACCACCGCCAACTACATCGTGGTATCGACCCTGATGGCACCGGTGATCGTCACCCTCGGAGCCTCATCGGGACTGGTGGTGCCACTGATCGCCGTGCACATGTTTGTCTTCTACTTCGGTATCCTCGCTGACGACACCCCACCGGTCGGCCTGGCCGCCTTTGCCGCCGCGGCTATCGCACGTAGCGACCCGATCCGCACCGGCATCCAGGGCTTCACCTACGACATCCGCACGGCGATCCTGCCGTTCATGTTCATCTTCAACACCCAACTGCTGATGATCGGCATCGGCAACATCTTCGAACTGTTGGTGGTGATCGCCAGCGCGACCCTGGCGATGCTGCTGTTTGCTGCCGCCACGCAGGGTTTCATGCTGGTCAAGAACCGCATCTGGGAGACGCTGGCGCTACTGCTGATCACTTTCGCCCTGTTCCGCCCTGGCTTCTTCTGGGATCACCTCTACCCACCACTGGAGACCGCCCCGGCGACGCGGATCGTCGAAATCGCCGGCCAACTGCCCGCCGGGACGTCGCTGCGCATGGAGGCAGCCGGTGAGACCCTCGAGGGTGAATTCGTCTCGCGCCTGGTGATGCTGCCGCTCGGCGCTGCCGAGGGCGGCGCCGAACGCCTGGCCGAGGCCGGCCTCGAGGTACGCGAGGAGGAGGGAAAGGTCCTGGTCGACAATCTCGTGTTCGGCAGCCCGGCGGAAAAGCTGGGCCTCGATTTCGACTGGGAGATCCGCGGATTGCAGCTTCCGGCAGATCGCCCCTCGAAGCTGTGGATGGTGATCCCGGCACTCGTCCTTTTCGGCCTGGTGCTCTTCTCGCAGCGCACCCGCCGTACACGCCAGGCCGCCTCAGCGGCTGCATGAGGAAGAATCTATGTACAAGAGCATCCTCGTCAGTGTCGACCTGAATGACGTCAACAGCTGGAACAAGGCCTTGCCCACGGCGGTCGAGTTGTGTCAAAGCTTCGGCTGCGAGTTGCATGTCATCGCCGTCATCCCCGATGTCGGCATGAGCATGGTCGGGGCCTATTTCCCGGCTGACTTTGCCGACAAGGCGATCGAGGGCACACGGGTGAAACTGCACGACCTGCTCGACACAGAACTGCCTGACGGCGTCAGGGCCCAGGCCATCGTTGCCCAGGGCACCATCTACCATGAGATCCTGCAGACGGCGGAGCGCATCGCCGCCGACCTGATCATCATGGCATCGCACCGCCCCGGGCTGGCCGATTACCTGCTAGGTCCGAACGCCGCGCGGGTGGTGCGCCATGCCAAGCTCTCGGTGCTGGTGGTGCGCAACTGATTTAGCCGCGGAGAAAAATCACTTCTCCATCTCGACTTCGTAGAAGCAGATGGTATTACGGCCCGAGGTCTTGGCCGCATACATTGCCATGTCCGCCATGCGCGTCAGGGCGTCGGCATCTTCACCGTCCTCCGGAAACATGCTCACACCGATGCTGGCGCCGAGCTGGTGGCTGACGCCCTGGACCTCGATCGGTCGACACATCTCGCTACTGATCTTCTCGGCAACCACACGTGCGTCACCGGGCTGTTCCATGGCGCCGACGATGACGGTGAACTCATCACCGCCAATGCGGGCCACGGTGTCCGCGCTACGTACGCTTTCGGCCAGACGGTCAGCAATCTGCTTGAGAACCAGGTCACCGATATTATGGCCGTACTGGTCGTTTACCGGCTTGAAGCGGTCGAGATCGATGAACAGCACCGCGAGCTCCTTGCGATCACGTTTGGCCAGTCGGATCTGCTGGCCGAGTCGATCGAGGTAGAGTGTGCGGTTGGGTAACGCGGTCAATACGTCGTGGTGGGCGAGGTGCTTGAGATGCTCCTCGGTCATCTTGCGCTGGGTGATGTCGGAGAAGATACCTATCATGCGGACGATGCCACCGTCATCATCCAGGATCGCGGTGATGGTCAGCCATTCAGGGAAGATCTCGCCGTTCTTGCGCCGGTTCCATATTTCACCGCGCCAGCTGCCGTTGTCTGTCAGCTCCTGCCACATCTGCTCGTAGAATTCCCGCTCATGGCGCCCGGACTTGAGCACGTTCGGTTTCTGTCCAACCACCTCTTCGGCAGAAAAGCCGGTGATCGTCGTGAACGACGGATTGACCGACTCGATAATGCCGTCCGGTCCGGTGACGACAATCCCCTCGAGGGCGTTATCGATGATCAGAGAGGCAAGCTGCAACCGTTCCTCGGCACGCTTGCGATCGGTGATGTCGATCACCAGACCTTCGATCGCGACCAGGTTGCCATCGTCGTCGGCCACACCGGCGCCCTGTTCCAGGACGTGCTTAACCGCCCCGCTCGGCGTATGCAGCCGGTACTCGAGCTGGTAGCGCTCGCCCTGGTCGATCGCCCTGGCGATGGCGCCGTCGACCCGATCCAGATCCTTGGTGTCGATCATCTCGCCGTAACCGTCCTGACCCTTCAGCAGACGGGCATCGGTCAACCCGGTCAGTTCGATACAACCCTCACTGACGAAATCAAGTTCGTGTCCGGGCCGAGGTGGGCCACGGTAGGCCATACCAGGCAGGTTGCCGAGCAGCGCCTCGATACGTCGCTGGCTCTCACCCAGCTGTGTGGAGAGTTGTTCATGTCCCTCGCTTTCGCGCTTCAGACGCGTGTTGGCGTCCTCAATCTCGCGCGTGCGTTCGGTGACGCGTCGCTCGAGCACGTCGTGCGCCAGGCGCAGTTCGAGTTCAGTCTCGCGCAGCTCGTTGATCGCCGGCATCCAGCGAGCAAATCCGTAGGCGAGGCAAACCACGGCGCCGAGTTGCCCGAGGTAACGGGTCAGCAGGTCATCGATCCCGTGCCAACCCTCCGGAAGCAGGTCACGGAATTCTGGATTTCCGAGGCTGATTTCCACCAGCATGCCGAACAGCAGCAGTGAAAAACCGACGCTGATAGCCAGCCAGCCCTGCACCCGCTCGACATCCATGCGCCTGCTGTAGCGGACGAACAAGATCAGTACGAGGCAGGTCAGCCCCGCAGCCAGAAGCTGCGCCAGTAGTGACAGCTTGTCCAAAGCCAGACTCCCTCCCGGATATCCTGATTCACCACCGCTACGATATACCCCAACCGCAGTGGCAGTCCCACGTACCTTAGCACGCGGCCTACTCTCTGTAATGACGACGGGAGTGCTGTTCGCGGAGCTGGAATTTCTGTATTTTTAGCATGCATTGACGGTGACTCACCACCGCAGCACCAACTCACCAGCGCAGGGAATCAGCATGGCCTTTCTCGCCGACAAGCGGGTACTGATCGTCGGGGTCGCCAGCGAGCGCTCGATCGCCTGGGGCATCGCCCGGGCGATGCATCGCGAGGGCGCCGAACTCGCCTTCACCTACCAGGGAGAGAAGTTCGGCGAGCGGGTGCGCAAGCTGGCCGCCACGGTCGACTCCGACCTGGTGCTGCCGCTCGATGTCGCCGAGGACAATCAGATCGATGCGGTCTTCTCAACCCTGGGTGACCGCTGGGGTCACCTCGATGGCATCGTCCACGCCGTCGCCTATGCACCGCGCGAGCAGTTAGCCGGCAGCTACATCGACGTCATCGACCGCGAGGGATTCCGCGTCGCCCACGAAATCAGCTCCTACAGCCTGGCTGCCCTGGCGCGTGCCGGACGCCCGTTGATGCAGGACCGACAGGGCACGCTCCTGACCCTGACCTACCTGGGCGGTGTGCGCACCTGCACGCACTACAACGTCATGGGGCTGGCCAAGGCGAGCCTGGAGGCGAACGTTCGCTACCTGGCGGAATCGCTCGGGACAGAGGGGATTCGGGTCAACGGCATCTCGGCGGGCCCGATCAAGACACTGGCGGCGGTCGGCATCGGCAACTTCCGCAAGCTGCTCGACCACACCGCGACCCATGCGCCTTTGAGGCGCAATGTCACCATCGACGAGGTGGGCAACGCGGCGGCGTTCCTCTGCTCGGATCTCGCCTCGGGCATCACCGGCGAGATCCTCTACGTCGACGGCGGCTACAACACCACCGGGATCAGCATTATCTGACCCGGCACGGCGCGTGCTGTCAGAGGTTCTCTTCGTTGATCTTGATGGTCGCCCGTGAACGCACGCCGATCATGACACCAGCCAGCTCGGCCGAGCCCTGGACTCGCGCCAGCGCTTCGCGCAACCGTGCTTCGTCCTCGGGCGCTTCCGGATCTCCGGCCTCTACTCCGTTCAGCTGGAGCAGGGCGTAGCCACCGTCCTCGAGTTCCACCCCGGCCACGCCTGGAGTGCCACCAACCGGACGCGGCAGGCGGAATGCAGCGCGGACGATCGGCAGTGGACGCAAGGCGTCATCACGACCCATCCCGGTCACCTCGATGGTCTCGAGACCGGCTTCGGCAGCGATGGCCTCCAGCGCCTCGCCACCGCGTAACCGCACGAGCAACTCGGAACCACGTTCACGCGCCAACTCGCCAGCGCGCGTCTCCTGGTAGTAATCGACCACGGCCTCGCGGACCTCGCCCAGCTCGGGCTGACGTGCCACCTTGTGCTCGCCCTGGCGCAGCACCAGCAGTCGACCGTCGACCAGCTCCAGCACCTCGCTATTCAGCCCCTCACCCAGTACATCGGGCGAAAAGGCCGCCTCCAGCACCCGTGGCTCGGCCAGCAGCCAGTCTTCACCACCAGTGCGAGTCAGCCACGGACTGGTCTGGATCTCGAGACCAAGTGCTTCGGCGGCGGTGTCGAGCGCTTCCGGGTGCTCGTAGGAGAGGTTGGCCAACATCTCGGAGCGGTCGAAGAACAACTGCTCAGCCTGCTGCCGGCGGTAGAGCTCGGTCAGTGTGTCGCGCATCGATTCGAGATCCGGTGACGTGTCACCGCGGATCTCGGTCACCTCGATCAGGTGGTAACCGAAGGCCGAACGAACCGGCTCGCTTATTTGGTCGATCGATAGTTCGAACGCCGCGGTTTCGAATGCCGGGTCCATCTGGCCGCGGGCGAAGAAACCGAGATCACCACCTGCCTCGGCGGAACCGGGATCGGCCGATTCGGAACGGGCAAGCTCGGCGAAATCGACCCCATCGACCAGTTGCGTACGCAGCGTCTTAGCCTTGGCGAGTGAGTCCGCTCGCGTGGCCTCGTCGGCATCAGCCGGTAATTCGAGCAGGATGTGGCGTGCTCGCCGCTCCTCGGTCGTGGCCAGGCGAGACCGCTCTTCCTCGTAGAGGAGTGCCAGGCCGTCCTCGTCAGGATCACCCACTTCCGACATCAGTCGTTCGACGCTGAGATCGAGGTAATCGACCCGCACCTGCTCCGGCTCGGCGAACCGCGTACCCGAGTCAGCATAGAACGCCTCGAGCGCCGCCTCTTCCGGCGCCGGCAGGTCGGCCTGCTCGGCGGGCGGGATAAGCGCGTAGACGAGGTTACGTCGCTGCAACTGCAGGCGTTGCGCCTCGGCCAGCTCAGCCTGAGTGACGAAGGCGGTTGAGCCGAGGCCACCGAGCAGCTGCTCCATCAACAGCTGGGTACGCAACCCCTGCTCGTACTGTTCCGGGGACTGTCCGTTCTGGGCAAGGCGCGCCTGGTAGAGGTCGCGATCGAAGCGGCCGTCGGTCTGGAAGGCCTGGGTGGCGGTAATCTGTTGCGCCAGCTGGTCGGCACCGACCCGGTAGCCTTGCTCCTGGGCGGTCTCGATCAGGACGATCTCCTCGATCAGCCGGTCCAGCGCCTCGCGTCGCAACGCCCGTTCGTCGAGGAGTTCAGGTCGGAAATTCGATCCGAGCAGGGACTGCAGCCGCTGGCGGTAGGACTGGTAGGCGTTGGCGTACTCGCGCTGACCGATTTCGCGACCGTCTACCTCGGCCACGATGACGGCTCCTCCACCGCTCATGTAGGAGTAGACACCGGTAAAGGCGAAAGGAATAGCTATCAGGGCAAGCAGGGTGATGCCCAACCAACCCTTGGCGTGATTACGAATCGAGGTCAGCATGTCGCCGTTTCCACTGGCAATCTGGGAGCCCGCAGAACCGGGGCCCGGAAATGCAACAGGGCGTCCTCAGAACGCCCTGTTGAAAATCTGGCGGAGCGGACGGGACTCGAACCCGCGACCCCCGGCGTGACAGGCCGGTATTCTAACCAACTGAACTACCGCTCCAGATACTACTGGTGGGTGCTGAGGGATTTGAACCCCCGACATTCGCCTTGTAAGGGCGACGCTCTCCCA
>CAXMPC010000003.1:0-5781 GCA_964195335.1 uncultured Gammaproteobacteria bacterium
ATGGCCACCGGCTACGCGGGTGTCGACAATCCGCTCTTCTACAAGGACAACACCCGGATGCTGTTCGGGGATGCGAAGGCGACCCTGAATGCGGTCCTGCAAAAACTGTAACGTGGTCCATGCTTGAATCCGGGCTACTCCGGGGGTGACAACCAGCTGTTCTACGGTGACCACGGCTCGCTGGTCTTCGGCGATACCAAGGACGTCTGCGACAAGCCGGTTACAGAGTTCAAGTTGAGTTGATCAAGTGCCTCCCCGGGCTGACCATCCGGGAGGCTCTTTTCGGGGTTTACGATTAATGTTCGCGAAATTAATTTTCTGTTGCAATTCATGGCTATTGAGTGCTTAATGCGGGCAGCGTTCGCCAGATGTCTGCTCTCCAGCCTCTCCATCGTCTCTCGTCTGCCTCATATCGGCAGGCCTGCTTCCTTGGATCAAACACCGTGCGATACGTCATCCGGCCAGTGGTTGGCCGGTTGCTGTAGGCGCGAGTGCGTTCCGTCGGCAGCGAGAACGAATTTTACGCACATGTCCGAGGATCTGAATACGTGAATATCTATGTTGGAAATCTTCCTTACAGTGTCAGTGACAATGATCTGCGTGACGCCTTCGGCGAGTTCGGCGAAGTCACCAGCGTCAACATCATCATCGACCGCATGACCGGCCAGTCCAAGGGCTTCGGTTTCGTCGAGATGGCTGACAACAGCGCCGCTGACGCCGCGATCAAGGGCCTGAATGGCAGTGATCTCGGCGGTCGCAACCTGACGGTGAACCAGGCCAAGCCGCGTGCTGAGCGCCCGGCCCGCGGTCCGCGCTACTGAGTCGCTGATTTGAAAGCCGGGGTGCGATTCGTTCGCGCCCCGGCTTTTTTTATGTCCTGAATTTCGGGCCGCCTGCCAGGCGCCCCTGTCTACCCGACCAAACCCCCTTCATCGGTCCAGCCCCGCCTGGCGATCAGCGCCGCTAGTCGCGTGACGCTCTCGTCGACACCGAGTTCAACGACATCGAGGACGGTCTCGGGCTGCTCCGGTCGTTCGTAGGGGATATCGATCCTCGGGGCATTGTCGCCCTCGTCGGCTCGCGCACGCAGGTAGATACCGTGTGGGTCGCGTGTGGTGCAGGCCTCACCCCCGGCATCGATGAACACCTCGACGTAGTCGTCTGCGCCGACAATCTCGCTGACCAGCGCCCGCTGGGACGCGGTAGGCGTGACGAAGTCGGCAATCACGATCTGCCCGGTGGCAGCCAGCAGGCGGGCCACCTCGGCGGCGCGGCGAAGGTTCTCGCTGCGTTCATCCAGGGTGAAACCGAGGTCGTTCGACAGCCCGGCGCGCAGCTTGTCGGCGTCGAGGACGCAGGCGCGCAGCCCGCGCTGGAACAGTCGCTTCTCGAGTTGTGTGGCCACCTCGCGCTTGCCGGTTCCTGGCAGACCGGTGAGCCAGATCACGCCGGCCCGGTGCTGCTGTTGCACCTCGCGTGCACGACGGTCGACCGCCGCGCCCTGGTGGAAACCGGCATGGCTGGTCACGGTCTGTTCCGTGGCAACCAGGCCCGCGGCGACGGTGGCGTTGGTCTCCAGGTCGATGAGGATGAAACTGCCTGTGGCCCGGTTGTGGGCATAAGCGTCGACGTGCAGCGGTTGGGCGCAGTCCAGGGTGACGCGCCCGATCTCGTTGAGCGCCAGTGATCCGGTAGGTGATTCATCGAGGGTGATGACGTCGGTGCGGCCGTGCACTGCCGCGACCCGGGCACGCACCGAACGGGTGGTGTGCTTGAGTTGATACGGGCGTCCCGGCTGCAGCGGCGAGTTGTCCAGCCAGATGAGCGTCGCGTCGACGCGTCGCAGGGTCCGGGGTGGTGAGCCGGTGACCAGCAGGTCACCGCGTGAGATGTCGAGTTCATCGGCCAGTTGCAACGCGACACTCTGCCCGACTACGGCGTGGTCGAGTGGACCGTCGGCAGTATGGATCCGCCTGACCCGCGTGTTCAGGCCGGACGGCAGGGCCGTGACCGTGTCACCGGTGCTTACGCCCCCGGCCGCGACGGTCCCGGCATAACCACGGAAATCACCGTCGCCACGCAACACCAACTGCACCGGGTAGCGCAGGCCGCCGGTGGTGCCGTCATTTTCTGGATCGAGGGTCTCGAGGTGATCGAGCAGGCACGGACCGGTGTACCACGGCATTGCCGTGCCGTGGGTAACGACGTTGTCGCCACGCAAGGCGCTGACCGGGATCACCACCGGGATGTCGGCACCGAGACGTTCGGTGAACTCAAGGATCTCCTCGCGCAACCGGGCAAAGGTGCTGGCGTCGTAATCGACCAGGTCCATCTTGTTGACGGCGAATACCAGGTGGCGGATGCCGAGCAGGTGGGCGATGCAGGTGTGTCGCCGGGACTGTGGCTGCAGTCCCTTGAGCGCATCGACCAGGATCACGCTCGCCTCGGCGGTGCTGGCGCCGGTGGCCATGTTGCGCGTGGACTGCTCGTGCCCGGGCGTGTCGGCGATGATGAACTTGCGCCGCGGCGTCGCGAAGTAGCGGTAGGCGACGTCGATGGTGATCCCCTGTTCGCGTTCGGCGCGCAGGCCATCGGTGAGCAAGGCCAGATCCGGCACGGAGTCGTCACCGGAAGCGAGGCATAGCGCCTCGAGCTGGTCTTCAAAGATGCCCTTGGCATCATGCAGCATGCGGCCGATCAACGTGCTCTTGCCGTCATCGACGCTGCCGGCGGTGGAAAATCTCAACAGGTCCATGGTGTATCTCGTCTCGTGATTACGTGCAGCGCAAGACTGCGTTGCCTTGTAGGAGGCCCGCCCTCAGGCCGATTTCATTCAATTACCAATCGATTGCGGCGAGCACCCTGAAGGGCATATAGGCGCCGTGTCTACCTGTAGGAGGCCCGCCCACGGGCCGATTCGTTCCTTTGTCACCGGATCGCGGCGAGGCGCCGCTCCTACAACAGATGCCCCCTGGAGGAGGCCCACACAGGGCCGATCCGCGCCTAGAAATACCCCTCGCGCTTGCGCTCTTCCATCGCGGCCTCGCTCGCCTTGTCATCGACCCGTGAACCGCGCTCGGTGACCCGGCTGATGCTGGTCTCCTCGATGATTCGCTCGACAGTGTCGGCATGGCTTTCTACGCAGGCGGTGCAGGTGACGTCACCGACGGTGCGGAATCGGACCCGGCGGCGGTGAACCTCTTCGCCAGGTTGCACCGGGACAAGCGCTCCGATCGGCATTAACACGCCTTCGCGTTCTACCACTTCGCGCTCGTGGGCGAAGTAGATCGACGGGATCTCCAGTTCCTCGCGCCCGATGTAGTGCCAGACGTCGAGTTCGGTCCAGTTGCTCAGCGGGAAGACGCGGATGTGTTCGCCCGGATGGTGGCGGCCGTTGTAAAGGTTCCAGAGTTCCGGACGCTGATTCTTCGGGTCCCACTGCCCGAAGGTGTCACGGAATGAGTAGATGCGTTCTTTGGCACGTGCTTTCTCCTCATCGCGACGGGCACCACCGAAGGCGGCGTCGAAGCGGAACTCGTTCAGGGCGTCGAGCAGGGTGACTGTCTGCAGGCGGTTGCGGCTGCCGTTGGGCCCGGCACGCTCGACGGCGCGACCGTTGGCGATGGACTCCTCGACGGTGCGGACCACCAGGCGTGTACCGAGTTCGGCCGTGCGGCGGTCACGGAAATCGATCACCTCGGAAAAATTGTGCCCGGTGTCGACGTGCAGCAACGGGAAAGGAATCTTCAGCGGGTGAAAGGCCTTCTCGGCCAGGCGCAGCAGGCAGACCGAGTCCTTGCCGCCGGAGAAGAGCAGGACGGGACGTTCGAACTCGGCGACCACCTCGCGCATGATGTGTATCGCCTCGGCCTCGAGCCTGGCGGTACGTGCATCGGTTTCTGGGCCTGGGACGTTAACGTCCGCCGGCTGCGGACGGATCGCTTCAGCCAGCGGTGTCGGTGATCCCATGGCTCCTCCCTCGCGGTGCAGCACGCGCAGGAGTGCGGGTGCGGAAGCGGGAAAGGTAGCAGTTGCTTTTAATTACGTAAAAGAATAAATATTTATTTACTTATTCTTAAAGAGCCAGTTAGCCAGGATTGAGAAGGTCGACCGGGTTGGCGCGAAGTCTATTCGGCGGCCTTCAGGGCCGCGATGCGGTCGTCGAGTGGTGGATGGGTCATGAACAGCTTCTTGATGCCGTCACCGATACCGCCATTGATGCCGAAGGCGGCTAGCTGGTCGGGTAATGGCGCCGGCTCGCTGGCTCGCTTGAGCCGCTCCAGCGCGGAGACCATCTTCTGCCGGCTGGCGAGATCGGCGCCACCGGCATCGGCACGAAATTCGCGTCGGCGCGAGAACCACATGACGATGATGCTGGCGAGGATGCCGAGCACCAGTTGGGCGACGATCGAAGTGATCCAGAACGCCGGACCGTGACCCCGTACGGTCTTGAATACCACGCGATCGACGACGTGGCCGATCACCCGTGACAGGAATATGACGAAGGTGTTCACCACCCCCTGGATCAGCGCCAGGGTCACCATGTCACCATTGGCGACGTGGCTCACTTCGTGGCCGAGCACCGCCTCGACCTCGTCGGGTTCCATCTGCTTCATCAACCCGGTGCTGACCGCGACCAGGGCGTTATTGCGGTTCCAGCCGGTGGCGAAGGCGTTGGGTTGAGGTGCTTCGAAGATCGCCACCTCGGGGTTGCCGATGCCGGCCTGCGCGGCCTGGCGATGGACGGTCTCGACCAGCCACTGCTCAGTGCGATCGCGTGGCTGTTCGATCACACGCGCGCCGGTCATGCGCTTGGCGCTCCACTTGCTGATGAACAGCGAGATCAACGAGCCGCCGAAGCCGAGCACCGCGGCAAAGACCAGCAACGCGCCGAGATTCAGGTCGACGCCCTGGCTGTCGAGATAACCTTCGAAACCGAACAGGCTCAAGGCGATGCTGAGCACCAACACGATTGCGAGGTTGGTGCCGATGAAGAGCAGGATGCGGAACATGAGGGACCTCCAGGGAATGTTCGTCAGGCAACAAGATGGTATTGAACCGGGGCGGGTTCAAGTCCCGTGCAAAGCCTTCGCTTCATTCTGGTGTCTGCAGCGGAAGTTGCCACCTTCCAGGCGTCACCGATCGACGCGGGCAGGCCCGAAGGGCGAGTTGTCGGGCTGAAGCCCGACCTACAATAACTCGCTTCTCAATTCTGTAGGTCGGACTTCAGTCCGACAATAATGGAACAGCCCGATCCACCGTGGCGTAGGATGGACTGGGCGCAGCGTACCCACCGATTTGCTGCGTCGGGGGAGGAAAAATATGGAAAGACTCAGGGGCATGATCGCCGTGGCGCTGTTGGTTGCGTCGGGCGCAGCGCAGGCGCTGGAACTCAAGGGGGTCACGCTGCCGGAGACGGTGTCGCTGTCACCGGGGGCGGCCGGGCTGGTACTCAACGGGGCCGGCGTGCGCAGCAAGTTCTTCGTCTCGGTCTACGTCGGGGCGCTCTACTTGCCGGGACCACGACGCGACGCCGTGGCGGTGCTGGATGCAATCGAGCCGCGCCGGGTGGCGATGCACTTCGTCTACGACGAGGTCGAGGCGAGGAAGTTGCAGGCCGCCTGGGAGGAGGGGTTCGTCGACAACCAGACCCCGGACGCGCTGGCGACACTGCGTGAACGACTCGACCGCTTCAAGGCGCTGTTCGGCGATGCCGTCGCCGGTGATGTTGTTTGGCTCGATTTCGTCCCAGGTCACGGCACGTCAGTCGCTTTTAACGGG
>CAXMPC010000004.1:0-4780 GCA_964195335.1 uncultured Gammaproteobacteria bacterium
CCTCGTCGATGGTGCCGCCACTGCCAGCCAGGTCGGCCATGATCTCGAGCAGATTCAACGCCCGTCGTGCATCGCCGTCGGCCAGCTCCGCGAGGCGCTTACGAACGTCATCCGCCATCGCCAGTTCGACCTCACCGAGACCACGCGGAGCATCGGTCAGCGCGCGGTCGATCACCGCACGCACGTCGGCGGTGTCGAGTGCCTTGAGCACGTAGGTACGGGCACGTGACAGCAGCGCGTTGTTGAGCTCGAACGAGGGGTTTTCGGTGGTCGCACCGATGAAGATGAAGGTGCCGTCCTCGACGTGGGGCAGAAAGGCATCCTGCTGCGACTTGTTGAAGCGGTGCACCTCATCGACGAACAGCAGGGTCGCCCGGCCGTCGGCCGCCCGGGTTGCCTTCGCAGTGTCGACCGACGCGCGGATCTCCTTGACCCCGCTCAGTACCGCCGAGATCTGCAGGAAACGGGCGTTGCAGTAGCTGGCAACCAACTTGGCCAGCGTCGTCTTGCCAGTTCCAGGTGGCCCCCAGAGCACCATGGAGTGGAGCCGGCCCGACTCGATCGCCCGGCGCAGTGGCTTGTCCGGTCCGACCAGGTGGGCCTGGCCGGCGAATTCCTCGAGGGTTGCCGGCCGCATGCGGTCGGCCAGCGGGCGCGAGTCCACCGTCGACGTGGCTGAGTCGTCACCGCCGACCTCGCCGAACAGGCGGCCCTGGTCCGGATCACTGGCCAAGGACGTCGATCCCGGGCGGTGGCGTGAACGCAAAGACATCGTGATCCAGCTCGATATTGCTTTTGATGTCGTTGAATTCTATGAGTGTGGTGTAGCCGAGATTGTCGATCATGAGCATGGACGACAACCCCTCCGCGGAAAAGCCGAAGCGCACCTGGCTGAACTCTTCGTCGCTGCCCAGCGGACGCACCTCGACCCAGTCAAGACCGCCGTCTCGCTCGCCGGTTTCTATCACGCTGAAATTGGCGTCGAGATCGAGCCCTCCGCTCAACAGACGGGCCGGCGAGTTACCCAAGGCCTCATCCTGGGGACGGACCGTCGCCTGCTCCAGGTCGGGATCGAAAATCCAGAGCCGCTCGCCATCGGCGAGGATCAGCTGGCTGTAGGGGGTTAGGTAGTCCCAGCGGAAGCGGCCTGGGCGTTGCAATCGAAGGCGCCCGGTGGCGCGTGACGGGCCGGCGCCCTGCTCGCCCACCCGTTCCTGGACGAAAGTGGCGTCGAGGGTGCGCGTGGTGTCCAGGAAGGTGCGCAGCTGCGCCCCGGCCTCGCCGGCCACCGCCGCAACCGGAAGCAGCAGGGTCAGCAGCAATATCGGGAGACGGCGCATCGCCTACCTTTTCGGCGGTGGCGGGATGAGCACCTCACGCTGGCCGTTGGCCTCCAGCGGACCGACCGCGCCGGCCAGTTCCATCGCCTCGACCATGCGCGCGGCACGGTTGTAGCCGACCTTGAGCCGGCGCTGGATTCCGGAGACCGAGGCACGCCGGGTCTCGGCGACGATCGCCACGGCCTGGTCGTAGAGTGGATCACTCTCGGCATCGTCGCCATTGCCGCCGCCGTTCTCACCCGGCATCCCGGGGATGCTGACGGTGCCGTCCGTGATGCTCTCGATGTAGACCGGCTGCCCCAGGGTGCGCAGGTGCCGTACCACCTTGTGCACCTCCTCGTCTGCGACGAAGGCGCCGTGGATGCGGTGCGGAACGCCGCTCCCGGGCGGCAGGTAGAGCATGTCGCCCTGGCCGAGCAGCTGTTCGGCCCCCTGTTGGTCGAGGATGGTGCGGGAGTCGATTCGCGACGAGACCTGGAAGGCGATTCGTGTCGGGATATTGGCCTTAATCAGCCCGGTGATGACATCGACCGACGGCCGCTGGGTAGCGAGGATCAGGTGGATGCCTGCGGCACGGGCCTTCTGCGCCAGGCGCGCGATCAGCTCCTCCACCTTCTTGCCGACGACCATCATCAAGTCGGCGAATTCGTCCACCACGACGACGATGTAGGAGAGCGCCTCGAGGTCCGGCGGTTCCTCGTCCGGGTACTCGGCCTGGTTGAACAGCGGGTCACTCAGTGGCGTGCCCTTCTCAGCCGCCTCGCGCACCTTGCGGTTAAAACCGGCGACGTTGCGCACGCCGAAGGTGGCCATCAGCCGGTAGCGACGCTCCATTTCGGCAACGCACCAGCGCAGGGCGTTACCCGCCTCCTTCATGTCGGTGACCACCGGCGTGAGCAGGTGACCGATGCCGTCGTAGACCGACAGCTCGAGCATCTTCGGATCTATCATGATCAGCCGCACGTGTTCCGGTGACTGCTTGTAAAGCAGGCTCAGGATCAGCGCGTTGAGCGCCACCGACTTGCCGGAGCCGGTGGTGCCGGCGACCAGCAGGTGCGGCATTTTCGACAGTTCGGCGACGAACGGGCTGCCGCTGATGTCCTTGCCCAGGGCCAGGGTCAGCGGACCGCCGGCCTTGTCGAAGGTCTTGGAGTTGAGGATTTCGCTCAGCACCACGGTCTCACGGCGTTCGTTGGGAATCTCCAGGCCGATCACCGGCTTGCCCGGGATCACCTCGACGATGCGCACGCTGATCACCGACAGCGCGCGCGCCAGGTCCTTGGCCAGGTTGCTGATGCGGCTCACCTTGGTGCCGGCGGCGAGGGTCAGCTCGAAACGGGTGATCACCGGACCCGGGTGAACCGCCTCGACCTCGACCTCGATGCCGAAGTCGCGCAGCTTCAGTTCGACCTGGCGCGACAGTGCCTCCAGGGTCTCGGTTGAGTAGCCGCCCTTGGCCGGCGGCGGCCCGTTGAGCAAGGCCAGTGGCGGCAGGGCCTCGCCCTCGGGCTGGAACAGCGGCACCTGCTTTTCACGCTCGACCCGGTCGCTGGGTTCGATCTTCTTGACCACCGGCTCGATCCGCGTCGGCGTCCGTTTTTTGCGTTTCCTGGTCTCCTGCTGGGTCGTCTTTTCGCGGTCGCGGCGCGCGCGGCGCCCGACGAGGCTCTCGCGCAGGACCACGAGCCGCTCGTGCAGCCAGCCAAAGAAGTCGAAGGTATAACGCCCGGTGTGCTCCATCAGGCCGACCCAGGAGAGCCCGGTGGCCAGGGTCACGCCGGTCAGGAATAGTGCCAGCAGGAACAATGTCGCGCCGAAGAAGCTGAAGGCGCCGACCAGCGCCCCGCCGACCACGTCACCCAGGACCCCACCGGCATTCAACGGCATGGCCAGCGTCGGGTTCTCGAAGTGGAGCCGGGCCAGGCTGCTGCCGGCGGCCATCGTGATGACAAAGCCGATCAGGCGCAGCGCCAGGTGCGGCCAGTCGACGGTCCCGTCCGGCAGTGTGCGTCGGGTCACCAGCCAGCCACCGTAGGCGATCAGCAGCGGGAACAGGAACGCCATGTAGCCGAACAGGTAGAGGGAGATGTCGGCGAACCAGGCCCCGGCGACGCCACCGGTGTTACGCACCTCGCCGGTCGGCCCGCTGTAGGACCAGCCGGGATCACTCGCATGGTAGGTCAGCAGCGCGATCAGCAAGTAGAGGGCGATGGCCCCGACGATGAACAGCGTGCCCTCGCGCAGCGCGCGCGAAAGATGACGGGTGAAGCCGCTGCCCTGGACCTTTTTTTGACTCGCCTGACTCACCAATGCTCTAGGGCCTGTTCACACTCAGGGGCGCGGCAGCGCTTCACTTTACCGGTCTGGGGCCTTTGCGTAGTATCTGCAGCCTTTCGAACAGCCATCCCGGCACCGTTTCAGCACCCTCGCAATGGCTGTCCACGGGGCCGAAATATCAGGAAACGATTATACACATGAGTGACGTCAAGCATTGCCGCCTTTTGATTCTCGGCTCGGGCCCAGCGGGTTACACCGCAGCCGTCTACGCCGCCCGCGCCAACCTCGATCCGGTACTGTTGACCGGCCTTGAACAGGGCGGCCAGCTGACCACCACCACCGACGTCGACAACTGGCCCGGCGGCAAGGAAGGGCTGCAGGGCCCGGCGATGATGGAAGAGATGCGCGAGCACGCCGAGCGCTTCAACACCGAGATCATCTTCGATCACATCCACACCGTCGATCTCGGCCAGAAGCCGATGCGCCTGACCGGCGATGCCGGCGAATACAGCTGTGATGCCCTGGTCATCGCCACCGGTGCCTCGGCCCGTTACCTGGGCCTCGAATCAGAGACGGCCTTCCGCGGCAAGGGCGTCTCCGCCTGCGCTACCTGCGACGGTTTTTTCTACCGCAATCGGCAGGTAGCGGTGATCGGTGGTGGCAATACCGCCGTCGAGGAGGCGCTCTACTTATCAAACATCGCCGAAAAGGTGACCCTTATCCACCGCCGTGACAGCTTCAGGGCCGAGAAGATCCTGATCGGTCAGCTGATGGAAAAGGTCGAGAACGGCAACATCGAGCTTGCCCTCGACGCCACCCTCGACGAGGTGCTGGGCGACGACAGCGGCGTGACCGGTGTGCGTCTGCGCAGCACCAGCGACGACAGCACCCGAGACATCGACGTACACGGCGTGTTCATCGCCATCGGCCACTCGCCCAACACCGGCATTTTTGACGGCCAACTGGAGATGAACGGCGGTTACATCCAGGTCAAGGCGGGCCTCCAAGGCAACGCCACCGCGACCAGCGTCGAGGGGGTCTTCGCCGCCGGCGATGTCGCCGACCACGTCTACCGCCAGGCGATCACTTCGGCCGGCAGCGGCTGCATGGCCGCGCTGGATGCCGAGAAGTACCTCGACGCCCTGGCGCTGCAGGGGAAGTAG
>CAXMPC010000005.1:0-2537 GCA_964195335.1 uncultured Gammaproteobacteria bacterium
TGGGACACTGCCCTGGTCGGGCTGGCGCGCGGTGCCGACCTGCTGGTCGCCGACTGCAGTTTTCCCGACGCACTGAAGGTGACGGGCCACATGGCGGCCAGCGAATGCGGTCGGTTGGCGGCCGAGGCCGGCGTCGGGCGACTGGTGCTGAGCCACCTCTACCCGGTCCCCGAGGCGCAGGAGAGCCGGCTTGCCGAGGCGCGTGCGGCGGGGGCGAGTGACGTGCTGCTGGCCCACGACGGTCTGCGCGTTGATCTCGGCGCGGCTGACCCCGGTCAGTAAGTCACCGTCAGCGCACGGTGACAATGCCACCATAGCTATCACGGAGTCGCCCCATGTCATCTCACACCAATGTCTTCGGCGAGCCGATCGAGACCTGTTCGCTGGCACCTCCCACCGGGTTCACCCGCAGCGGCTCCTGCGAGAGTGGGACGGACGATATCGGTATGCACAGCGTCTGCATTCAGGTGACCGCCGACTTTCTCGTCTTCAGCCGCGAGCGCGGTAACGATCTGTCGAGCCCGGTTCCGGAATTCGGCTTTCCCGGGCTGAAGCCGGGTGACCGCTGGTGCCTCTGCGCGGCCCGCTGGCAGGAAGCGCACGACGCCGGCATGGCGCCGAAGGTGGTGTTGCGGGCGACCCATGCACGCACACTTGAGGCGGTCGAGTTCGCCGATCTCAAGGCCCACGCTCTCGATCTCAGCTGAGGGGCTGAAGCGGTCGGTCGCCTCCGCTACAATCCGCGCCTTTCCCACGGAGGGCGCCCCCCTGTCCGACCTCAACCCCGCCCAGCACAAGGCGGTACGCCACGTGACCAGCCCGTTGCTGGTGCTGGCCGGTGCCGGCAGTGGCAAGACGCGCGTGATCACGCGCAAGATCGCGCACCTGGTGCAGCGCTGCGGCCTGGCGCCGGAGCACATCGCTGCGGTCACTTTCACCAACAAGGCGGCGCGCGAGATGCGCGCCCGTGCCGCCCGGCTGCTGTCGGCGGAGGCGGTCCAGGCGCTGACCGTCTCGACCTTCCACACCCTCGGTCTGCGCATCCTGCGCCGTGAGGCGCGTCGGGTCGGGTACCGTTCCGGTTTTTCGATATTCGACGCTCAGGACACGGCCAACCTGCTGCGCGAACTGCTGCGAGCCGGCGGTGACGCCAAGGCCGATCCGGCGCCGCTGCAGTGGCGTATTTCGGCGTGGAAGAACGACCTGGTCGATCCGGAACAGGCGCAGGCCGACGCCCGTGACCCATCGGCACGTGCCGCGGCCGACCTCTACGCCGACTACCAGCGCCACCTGCAGGCGTTCAACGCGGTCGACTTCGACGACCTGATCGCACGTCCCGTGACGCTGTTTCGCGACCACCCCGAGGTGCTCGGTGCCTGGCGCGAGCGCATCCGCTACCTGCTGGTCGACGAGTACCAGGACACCAACGGCGCCCAGTACGCGCTGGTGCGGCAACTGGTCGGTGAGCGCAAGGGGTTGACCGTGGTCGGCGACGACGACCAGTCGATCTACGCCTGGCGTGGGGCGCGGCCGGAGAACCTTGGTCGGCTGGCCGAGGACTTCCCCGCCCTCGAGGTGATCCGGCTGGAACAGAACTACCGTTCGACCGGACGTATCCTCAAGGCCGCCAACACGCTGATTGCCAACAACCCGCACCTGTTCGAAAAACGGCTCTGGAGCGGGCTCGGTTACGGCGACCCGCTGCGCGTGTTGCGTTGCGATGACGAGGCCCACGAGGCACGTCGGGTCGCCTCGGCACTGCTCGAGCACCGTTTTCGCAACGGCTCGAGTTTCGGCGACTACGCCCTGCTCTACCGTGGCAACCACCAGTCGCGGCCGCTGGAGGCGGCACTGCGCCAGGCGCAGATCCCCTACCACGTCAGCGGTGGCACCGCCTTTTTCGACCGCGCCGAGGTCAAGGACGTGGTCGCCTACCTGCGCCTGCTGGCCAACCCCGACGACGACGCGGCCTTCCTGCGCGTGGTCAACGCACCGCGCCGCGGCATCGGGCCAACCACGCTGGAAGCGCTCGGCCGCTACGCTCAGCAGCGTGGCCGAGCCCTGCTGCCGACCTGTGGTGACCTGGGCCTTGCCGCCCACGTCAGCGGCGCGCCGCTGGAGCGGTTGCGTCGCTTCGCCGACTGGGTCGAACGTACCGCGACACGGGCGCGCGGTGAAAGCGATCCTGTCGCCCTGGTCCGTGATCTGCTCGAGGAGAGCGGCTACCGCGCCTGGCTGGTCCGTTCGGCCAAGGACCCACGCGGCGCCGAGCGCCGGCTCGATCACGTCGACGCCCTGCTCGACTGGCTCGGTGACGCCGCGGCCGAGATCAGCGGTGGCCTGGAGGCGCTGGTCGACCGGTTCTGCCTGCAGGACATGCTCGAACGTGATGAGCAGGCGGGTGACCGGGTCGCGCTGATGACCTTGCACGCGGCCAAGGGCCTCGAGTTCCCGCATGTCTTCATGGTCGGCATGGAGGAGGGTCTGCTGCCTCACCGCAGCAGCATCGACAGCGGTGACCTCGACGAAGAGCGGCG
>CAXMPC010000006.1:0-27240 GCA_964195335.1 uncultured Gammaproteobacteria bacterium
GAAATCGGCAGCGGCGAACTGACACGTAGTCTGGCTGATGAGACCTTGCAGCTGTTCCGTCGACTCGGCGGCGGCCAAGTCTAACCATTCGATTGCCGGCGTCCGAGGCAACAAGCCACACGATCTCTCGCCGTGCCTGTAGAAATCCCCGTCTCACCGGCATGTACGTGGTTGTTCGAACTCGCGTCTCAAGTCTCTCCCGCCTATGATCATGTTGGGGATCCAAACGGTCCGATCGCAACCAAATAACCCCTGAATAATCAAAGGAATTGATATGAGCAGCCCCACAAGCAGAACTATCGTAACCGCGGCCGCGCTGACACTAATCCTCGCCGGTTGCAGCACCACCCCGAAAAACACGGCTCCGCCGCCTGCGCCGGCCCCCAAGGCGGCCGCTCCAGCGCCCATGCCGGCCAAGGCAGCGGCCCCGGCACCGGCGCCGGCGATGAAATACGTAATCGAAGGCGTGCACTTCGATACCGATCAGTCGACGCTGAAAACTGAAGCCATGGCGACACTGGACAAGGCCGCGGCCGCGTTGCAGAAACAACCTGGCGTCAAGTACGAAGTCGCGGGTTACGCCGACACCACAGGTGCCGAGCCCTATAACCAGGGGCTCTCCGAAAGACGCGCCCAGGCGGTCCAGGATTATCTTGTCAGCAAGGGCGTGGCGCCCGGTCAGTTGACCACCAAGGGCTACGGCGAAGGGAACCCGGCGGCGGCAAACAACACCAGTAAAGGCCGTGCGAAGAATCGCAGAGTCGAGATCTGGCCGAAAAAGTAGGGCAAAATCGCATCGTCCTGTAACCACCTGGCAACCGCCATGACGTCATGGCGGTTTCCACAGCGCCTACGAACAATGATTTTCTTCTCCCGCATCGCCATCCTGTTCGGCTTCGCTTTAGTCGCCGCCTTGCCTCTGTCCGCCTCGGCGCTACCGTTGGAAGAGGAAACCGGCGTGTCGTCATCTGTGCGCCCGCTGCCACCGGTCTATTACATCCACGAGGACCTCTCGGTCACGTTGCGTCTCTGTTACAACTGGTCATGCGCCACCCGGGAGACCATCTTCTTATCCGCCGAGGAGATGGCCGGTGTAAAGGACGAGATGGCCGTCTGTACCGGTAACTCACTTCACGATCGTCTGCAACGACTGCGTATCGGCATCTGGCAGATGGAGGAATTGGCGGAACGGTTCCAGCCCCTGCTCGCCAACGATGCCGCCATCAATATCCAGGACCGTGATCGTGTCGGTCGCATGGACTGCATCGACAGCACCAGCAATGCCACCACCTTTCTGCACATCCTGCGCGACCTGGGACAGATACCTGAATGGACCGTGGCATCGCCGGAGGTTCGTAATCAGCTTCTGTTCGAACTGGTGCACTGGACAGCGGTTGTAACCGACCGTGCGGATGGCCAACCCTGGTCAGTCGACGCCTGGTACCGGCCCAACGGTCACCTGCCGTTCGTCATGACGCTGGCGGACTGGAGCCAGGACAAGCTTGGCTGGGAGGTGCCGCTGGATACTCACAACCCCTACCCTAGCCACATCAAGCTGTTGTGCGGTACTGACCGTAAACGGTCTGGTCCGAGGGTCGCTGACAACAAGGCCTTGCCAACGCCTTCCGGGAAAGAGGCGAATTGAACCCGCCCCGACAGATGTAACGATTTCATCACGATCGATAACGGTCGCAATCGACGAACCTCATGCGCGGTCCCGTAGCCAGGAGCAGCACGCCATACCGACATGCTGTCGCACTCGGGGAAATTCGATGCAAAAGCTTCTGGCCGTCCTGTTACTGACCATGCCACTCCTGCCGGCCCAGGCCGCCGACACTGTCGCCGAAGGCATCTGGCAGACTATTGACTACGGCGTCGAAGGCACATGGCGCATCGAGCAAGCCGATGACCGCCTGACCATCAGGCTCGGAAACGATTTCGTGACCAAGAACGGTCCCGACCTGCACCTGCTGCTGTCACCAAAACCGTTTGCCGGACTGAGCAACGACAACGCCACGGAAGGGGCGCTGGTCGCCGGCTTGCTCAAGACCAGTGACGACTCGACCTTTTTCCGCAAGATGAAAGGGGTCCAGTCGTTCACTCTGCCCGCCGGAACGCAGTTGTCCGACTACCGGACCATCGTCATCCATTGCGTGGAGTTTTCGCACCTCTGGGCTGGTGCGGACCTGGGGACCAGGTGACGCACGAAGGAGAAATCCTGGTCGCGATGCCGTGTCTCACAACTGGGCGGCTCGCGGTTTCAGCTGCGACCTCTGGACCGACCTGCCCTGACCGTGCATGGAAGAACACACCCACGACGTCGACGAACCGGTCATCTTCGTCGAGGGTGATACGGAGTTCGAGATCGCTACCGAGGTCACTCGACCCGCCATTGGCCAGGAGTTCTTCATCCCGGCCGTGGGCCATGCACACGGCGCGCAACCTCGGCAACACGACCTGTTACTGACTCTACGGCTAGCAAAGACCCAACCATTGACCTGGTTCCTTGCCGTCGTCGACGCCATTGCCGACAATCCCGCATGCCCCTCCTCCGGAGCCCCTGATGCCTCTACTCTCCCGTCTTCCGCTTTTTTTGATCCTAGTCGCGCTCGCCGGCTGCGCGACCATGCGCCCCGACTACGAGACCCCGACGGTCACCGTCAACTCGTTCCGGCCACTGCCGGGCGAGGGCGTGGCGCCGCGCTTCGAAATCGGGCTGCGCATCCTCAACCCCAACCGGTCCCCGCTGAAGCTCCACGGCATCGCCTACAACGTCCGCCTCGAAGGCCACCGCCTGTTGGCCGGCGTCGCCAACGACCTGCCGGAAGTCGCCCCCTACGGCGAGGCCGACGTGATACTGGTTGCCGGTGTCGATCTCCTCGGTGGCATCGGTTTGATCGGCGACCTGATGCAGTCGAGCCGGGAATCGCTCACCTACCGTCTCGAGGCAAAACTGGACATCGGCCCGCTGCAACCGGCGATCCGGATTGATCACGAGGGCGTGGTCAACCTCGGACCGGGCCGTTGATGGAGACTTCACCCATGGATATCGATCATCTGCGCGGCTGGATCGGCCGCAGCATGACGGCCAAGGACACCGTCGACGGTCGCCGTGCCGCCGCCCTGGCGGCGACCCTCGACCTCAATTCGGCTCCTGGCAACGGCGATCACCTGCCACCGCTCTGGCACTGGCTCGGTTTCCTGCCCTGTGACCGCGCTTCCGATCTCGCGGAGGATGGCCACCCCCATCGTGGCGGCTTCCTGCCCCCGGTGCCGCTGCCGCGGCGCATGTGGGCCGGAAGCCAGTTCGAATTCCACCGCCCGATGCAGGTCGGTGCCATGGCCGAGCGGGTATCCACCGTGCGCTCGGTCGACCTCAAGGAGGGACGCAGCGGCGCACTGGTCTTCGTCCGCGTCGAACACGCGCTGCAAGACGATGCGGGCCCGCTGCTGACGGAGTGGCACGACATCGTCTACCGCGAACTCGCGGCTCCCGGGTCGGCCCCACCACCGGCAAAGCCTGCTCCGGATAACGCCATCTGGACCTGGCACATCGATCCCGACCCGGTGCTGCTGTTCCGCTACTCGGCACTGACCTTCAACGGCCACCGCATCCACTACGACCGCAGCTACGCCACCGACGTCGAGGGCTACCCCGGACTGATCGTTCACGGCCCGCTGCAGGCAACGCTGCTGCTGGAACTGCTGCGACGCGAACGTCCCGACGCGACGGTGACCGCGTTTTCGTTCCGCGCCTTGCGTCCGGTATTCGACACCGCATCAATAACTGTTTGCGGTCGACCCGAGGATGACGGCGCAGTGCAGCTATGGATCACCGATGCCGACGGCGCCATGGCGATGGAAGCCAGGGCGACAATCACCTGACATCAAGTAACCGACCGAAACCAACGGAACCTCTTCATGCATGACATCGACGACCCCTACAGCGACATCCGCGATGCCGTCCGCGACCTCTGCAAGCACTACCCGGACAGCTACTTTCGCGAGATCGACGAGGCCCGCGGCTACCCCGAAGCGTTTGTCGATGCCCTGACCGAAGCCGGCTGGCTGGCCGCACTGATCCCCGAGACCTACGGCGGCAGTGGCCTGGGACTGGCCGAGGCGTCGGTGATCATGGAGGAGATCAACCGCTGCGGCGGCAATGCCGGCGCCTGCCACGGCCAGATGTACAACATGGGCACGCTGCTGCGCCACGGCTCCGAGGAGCAGCAGCAGCGCTACCTGCCGCGTATCGCCAGTGGTGAACTGCGCCTGCAGTCGATGGGCGTCACCGAGCCGACCACCGGCTCCGACACCACCAAGATCAAGACCATGGCGGTGCGCAAGGGCGACCGTTACGTGGTCAACGGCCAGAAGGTCTGGATCTCGCGCGTGCAGCACTCCGACCTGATGATCCTGCTGGCGCGCACGACACCGTTGGCCGAGGTCAAGCGCAAGTCCGAGGGCATGTCGATCTTCATCGTCGACCTGCACCACGCGGTCGACAACGGCATGAGCGTCAAGCCGATCGCCAACATGGTCAACCACGAGACCAACGAGCTATTCTTCGACAACCTGGAGATTCCGGCGGAAAACCTGATCGGTGAGGAAGGCATGGGCTTCCGCTACATCCTCGACGGCCTCAACGCCGAGCGCACGCTGATCGCCGCCGAGTGCATCGGCGACGGCTACTGGTTCACCGAGCGGGCGGTGAACTACGCCAACGAACGCATCGTCTTCGATCGCCCCATCGGTCAGAATCAGGGCATCGCCTTCCCGCTGGCCGAAGCCCACATCGAAATCGAGGCGGCCAACCTGATGCGCTTCGAGGCGTGCCGGCGCTTCGATGCCAACGAACCGTGCGGCGCCCAGGCGAACATGGCCAAGCACCTCGCCGCCAAGGCGTCGTGGGAGGCGGCCAACGCCTGTCTGCAGACCCACGGTGGCTTCGGCTTCGCCGCCGAATACGATGTCGAGCGCAAGTTCCGCGAGACCCGGCTCTACCAGGTGGCGCCGATCTCGACCAACCTGGTGCTCTCCTACGTCGCCGAGCACATCCTCGGTCTGCCGAGGTCGTTCTGATGCAACCCCTCGCCGGCACCACCGTCGTCACCCTGGAACACGCCATCGCCGCGCCGCTGGCGACCCGCCACCTCGCCGACCTCGGCGCGCGGGTGATCAAGATCGAACGCCCCGGCAGTGGCGACTTCGCCCGTGGCTACGACCAGCGGGTCAACGGCATCTGCTCCCACTTCGTCTGGTGCAACCGCTCCAAGGAGAGTCTCGCCCTCGATGCCAAGCACCCTGAGGCAGGCGAGATCCTCACGCGGCTGGTGGGACAGGCTGACGTGCTGGTGCAGAACCTCGCCCCCGGTGCCGCGACCCGCCTCGGACTCGGATACGAGTCGTTGGCCGAGAAACACCCGGAGTTGATCATCTGCGACATCTCCGGCTACGGCGACGACGGTCCGTCGCGCGACCGCAAGGCCTACGATCTGCTGATCCAGAGCGAGGCCGGCCTGCTCTCCGTCACCGGCGGTCCCGAGCAGATGGCCAAGGCGGGCATCTCCATTGCCGACATCGCCGCCGGCATGTACGCCTACTCGCAGGTACTCGCCGCACTTCTCCAGCGCGGGAAAACCGGCCGTGGCACACGGATCGACGTGTCCATGCTCGAGGCGCTGGGCGAGTGGATGGGTTACCCGCTCTACTACGCCTATGAAGGCGCCGAGCCGCCACCGCGTACCGGCGCGTTCCACGCCACCATCTACCCCTACGGCCCGTTCGCGACCGCTGACGGCGAAGTGATGCTCGGCCTGCAGAACGAACGCGAGTGGCAGCGCTTCTGCAGCGACGTGCTGGAACGCCCGGCATTGGCGACCGACGTCCGCTTCGCCAGCAACTTCGAACGGTCGGCCCACCGCGAGGCGCTCGATGCCGAAATCCATAACGTCTTCTCCGCCCTTACGGTCGCCGACATCGAGGCACGACTCGACCGGGCGCAGATCGCCAACGCCCGGGTCAACGACATGGCGGCGCTCTGGTCCCATCCACAGCTCGCGGCACGTGAACGCTGGCGCACCATCGGCTCGCCGGTCGGACCGCTACCGTCTCTGCTGCCACCGGGCACCTGGCACGACGACGGGCCGCGCATGGACCCGGTACCGGCTCTCGGCGAGCACACCGACGCCATCCTCGGCGAACTCGGGTATGACGATGCGACGATCGGACGACTGCGAAGTGCCGGAGCGGTAGGCTGAAGCCGACGGACGACACAGCACGCCGCCGCCGCAGATGCTATAAATCATGGCCAGGAGCGGTCGATCCGGACGGTCGGCCATGTGCTCACCAACACCAGGGACCCTGTTGCGATGACTGATCCTGAAAAAGAAGAAGGCGACCACGAGGAGTATCGGGGCCCCGAACGGCGCAACGGTATCGAGCGACGGGTGACGCCCGACAAGCGCCAGGAACTCCGCTTCGAACCCTCCAAGAGCGACCGACGCCAGAAGGCACGACGCAAAACTGACGGTGACGCCTGGAAGAACCACGACTTTTTCTGAGGCCTGCCCTGCTCCCTTCGGGGGGCCTGCAATCAACTGATCTGTAGCGTCTCCCGGAATTCCCGGTCACCGAAGACCGGGACTATTTCCCTTTCTTCCCACCCTTGCTCTTGCCGCCACTCTTGCGGTCCTTGCCCTTGTCCTTGTCTTTGTCCTTGTCGGCATCCTGTTGACCTCGCTCCTCGGCACGATCAGCCCCGCGCGCCGATTCTTCGAGCGACTGCCTGTTCGTGTTCGCATCTCGTCCATCGTCGCCGTGAGATGCTGCAGATGCCGTGCCGGGGGCGACCAGCAGCAAGGCGAATGCCATCAGCAGGGATCTGAACATGGGGCTCCTCCTGTGAAGGAGCGTTGTTCGTTCAAATATTGACGTGCATCTGGATTTGCGCAAGCGCGGTCGAATCACGTGGTCGGCGTGCCTCGCCCTGCCACGCTTCACGCCCTGTGTCGGCAGCTCAGCGCAAACTTTCCGAACTGAGCAAGGACTGAACGAACGCCGGCACGGTCTCGCTCGCCAGGCCTTCGATCTGCCGGTCGAACAGACCCGGTCCGGCCGTCTTCTCCAGGTTCAATTCGACGGTTCGTGCCCCGGTGGCGCGCGCCTCGGCGACGAAGCCTGCGGCAGGATAGACCTGGCCCGAGGTACCGATGGAGACGAACAGTTCGCAGCACGATAACGCCTGCTGGATGCGTTCCATCAGCAACGGGATCTCGCCGAACCAGACCACGTGGGGTCGCATGCCACCGGCCTCGCCGCATCCCGGACAGGGGGTCGTGGTCGCCAGGTCCTCGCGACAGGGCGTGGTCTGTCCGCATCCGTTGCAACGCGCCTTCAGCAACTCGCCGTGCATGTGGAGCGGTGAAATGTTGCCACCGCGTTCGTGAAGATCGTCGATGTTCTGGGTCACCACCAGCACGTCGCCGACACAGTCACGCTCGAGATCGGCAAGGGCACGGTGCGCGGCATTCGGCTGCACTTCGGAGGCAAGCAGCTGGCGCCGGCGGGCATTGTAGAAGGCGTGGACCCGATGCGGGTCACGGGCGAACGCCTGCGGTGTGGCGACCTCGTCGATGCTGACCCGCGACCAGAGTCCGTCCTTGTCACGAAAGGTCTCGAGGCCCGACTCGCGCGAGATTCCGGCGCCGGTGAGGATCACAATCGGCCCGTCGGCCATCACTTCTCCTGTCGCTTCGCCCAGGTCATCCGGACCATGGTTGTCGGCGCCGTTTGACCCGCACGAGACAGCTCAACCGGCGACATCAAGGCCCTACCTCGACCTCCGTCACCGAAGATGATGGCTCGGGCGGCGGATGCGTGTCAGTCGTGGACGTGACCGTGAGAGAGTTCTTCCGCGGTCGCCTTGCGCACACCGGCGATAGTGACATCGAACACCAGGGTCTGGCCGGCCAGCGGGTGGTTGCCGTCGACGGTCACGCCGTCTTCGGTGATCTCGGTGACCGTGACCATGACGTTGCCGCCGTCGCTGGTCGACTGGAAGCGCATGCCGGGCTTGAGTTCGCCGGTTTCCTCGAACAGCTCCTGCGAGACCTCCTGCACCAGGTCGTCGTCGTACTCGCCATAGCCGTCCTCCGGGGCCACTTCGACCCGCAGCGACTCACCCACCGCTTTACCGACCAGTGCGCTTTCGAGTCCCGGGATGATGTTGTTCGCGCCGTGCAGGTAGGTGAGCGGGCTCCCCTCCTCGGAACGGTCGAGTACCTCACCTTCCGGATCGGTGAGGACGTAATCGATCGAGACGACCGAGTTTTCGCTGATCGGCATCGGGCTTCCTTCAAATTTGGTTGGTCGAGGGAGTTTAGAGGTTTTTACCGTGTCCCGCTTCCGCTAATTTGCTCCAGGTCACTGTTCCGTATGATGTTCGCGGTATACTTACGCCAATACATGGTCGGCACGCGGTGCCAACACCACCGATCACCGACCGGCTCGGGAACCTCGTCAAACGAACGTGTGCGGAGCGATGCGCAGAAACGACAAACCACTGCCCTGCGATAGCGTCGAACCGACGCGGCGACGCCTCCTCGCTGCCTGTGCCGGCGTCGCCGGTGGCCTGCTGCTCTCGCCCCCTGCCCTGGCCCTGACCCGCGCCATCCCGGGACACGAACGCTTCCTGAACCTGTTGCAGTTGCATACCAACGAACGGTTGCGCGTCACCTACTGGGCCGATGGCGCTTTCGACTACGACGCACTCGGGCGGGTCAATCACCTGCTACGCGACCACCGTAACGGTGAACAGTTGCAGATCGATACCGCCCTGCTCGATCTGCTCCACCGTTTGCAGGAACAGCTGGGGCGGCACCGCGACATCCACGTCATCTCCGGCTACCGCTCGCCGAAAACCAACGCCATGCTACGCAAGGTCGGCAGCGGGGTCGCCAAGCGCAGCCTGCACATGCAGGGCCGGGCGATCGACATCCGCGTGCCCCACGTCGCTACCGAGGATCTCTACCGGGTGGCCAAGACGCTCCGGGGCGGCGGTGTCGGCATCTACCACAAGTCACGTTTCATCCACCTCGACACCGGACGCATCCGTTACTGGTAGACGTGGCGCGCAAGCCGATCCCGTAGCGGAACTCCCGCCTCTCAAACGCCCCCACCGAGCACTTCGGCGAACATGTCGCGATCGACGTTGCCGCCGCTGATGATCACGGCGACCCGCTTTCCCGTCAGCCGCCCCCGCTCCTGCAGTGCCGCCGCGGTTGCCGCCGCGCCCGCCCCCTCGCTGACGTTGTGGGTGGTCTCGTAGAGCAGCCGCATCGCCTCGGCAACCTCCTCATCGGTCACCTGGACGACCCGGTCGACCCCCTGCCAGATCAGTTCCAGCGCCTCCGCGACCGGCGTGCGACAGGCCATGCCGTCGGCCAGCCTGGTCGTTACCGGACGCTCGACAAGCACCCGGCCGGAGAACGAGTCGCCGTACGCGGTGGCATGCGCCGAGACGACGCCAACGATCTCGGTGCGGGTACCAAGCGCGGCACGGGCAGCCAGCATGCCGCAGATGCCGGAACCAAGGCCGATCGGTACGTAGGCGACATCGATGGCATCAACCGCGGAGAAGAGTTCCATGCTGTAGGTGGCAACCCCGCGGATCAGCAGCGGGTGGAACGACGGAACCATCTGCAGTCCGCGCGTTTCGGCGAGTTCGCGCGCGTGTTCGAGCGACGCCTGGAAATCGTCACCGTGCTCTACCAGCCCGGCGCCGAGGGCGCGCATGGCCGCGTTCTTCTCGACGCTGTTGCCGAGCGGGACGACGATGGTCACCGGCAGATCAAGGCGACGCGCGGCGAAGGCGACGGACTGGCCGTGGTTGCCCCGGGTCGCGCTGATAACACCTGCCGGGCGGACACCGCGGGCTGCTAGATCGTCGAAGTAGACCAGCCCGCCGCGCAGTTTGAACGCACCGACCGGGGTGTGGTTCTCATGCTTGACCCAGACCTCGGTGCCCAATCGATCGCACAGAAGCGGCCAGCGGTATTGCGGGGTCGGCGGCATGACCGCGTGCACGATCTCGGCCGCACGCGCGATTTGCGCTTTTGATGGCAGTTCTTTCACGGCAGCCAAACGAGTGAGCACTCGACACGGGAGATGTGACCGGGCCGTGCTTGCGTGGGATCAGGTGAGGTGAGCGGCGGCTGGCACGTCGGTGTGTCCAGCCGGGTGCAGCTCAAATACGCTCAGGCGGCCTTGTTTGCCTGCTCGCCGGTTCCGGAGAGCGTGATCAGGTCGCGCTGGCTTAAAATGCCGACCAAAGCGCCGTCATCGTCGGTAACAGGCAGATGGCGAATACGGTGTTTCAACATCAGCTTGCGCGCCACCTCGTAGCTCGCGTTGGCGCGGCAGGTGATGACGGCATGGGTCATCAGTTCCGAGGCCTTCAGGGCAAGCGCGGCATGGCCGTCCAGTGCCAGCGCCCGAACGATGTCCCGTTCCGAGATCATGCCGCAGAGGCCACCGACCTCGTCGACGATCGGCATCGCGCCGATATTGTGGTGAGCGATCAGTGACGCCATCCGGGCCAGCGTCTCGTCCCGCTTTGCGCATACCAGCTTGTCAGCGGGTCCTGTCATAAATTCGAGTACTTTCATGGCTCCTCCTCTCAAAAATCTGGGCGGACTCGCTATCGTCGCGCAGTCCCAAGACCATCGAACATAACAGCCTCGGGAAAGGCGTGCCTATTCGATTTGCTTATCGTAACCATAAGGTCCACAGCGGCGTCACGAGCCTTCTGACCCGACCCTCAGAACGACAACCGTTTGAGATCAGGCAGTTGCCTTGACCTTCTCGATGACATGGACCGACTCGATCCGGGTCGCCGGGTACTGGCCGCCGGCATCCTTCTCCAGGTACTTGATCATGTCCCAGACCGTCAGCAGTGCGGCGCTGACTGCGGTCAGGGCCTCCATCTCGACACCGGTCTTGTAGACCGTGCTGACGGTCACCGTCGCGGTGACGCCGTCGTCCTCGACACTCAGGCCGGTCTCGACACCGGTGATAGGGATCGGGTGGCATAGCGGCAGGATGCGTGGCGTGTCCTTGACCGCCTGGATCGCGGCCACGCGTGCGGTGGCGATCGGATCGCCTTTCTTGGTCGTCCCGGCACGTATTTCGGCAATCGTGCCCGGCAGCAGGATCAATCGGCCCTGCGCCCTTGCCGTACGCAGCACCTCGGGCTTGAGCCCGACCTCGACCATTTCCGCCACGGCAATCTCCTTAGCTGTTGGTGGGTGCCCGGCCTTCAGCCCGGCGTATTGTGCTCGACCCAGCGCTCCCGATCACCGAGCTGCTCCTTCTTCCAGAACGGGGCGCGAGTCTTCAGTTCCTCGATCAGGAAGCGGCAGGCGTCGAGTGAGGCCACGCGATGGGACGACCAGGCCGCCACCAGGACGATGGGATCGGTCGGTGACATCACCCCGACGCGGTGGATCACCAGCGCGTCGGCGAGCTGCCAGCGGTCGATTGCCTCGTCGCGCAGCTGCTCCAGCGCACGCTCGGTCATCCCCGGGTAGTGCTCGAGTTCCATCCTGGCCACTTCGTCGCCCTCGTTGAGGTCGCGCATGAAACCGATAAAGCTCGCCGACGCCCCGATCCGGTTCGCCTCGCCGTGCGGCGTAAACCCGGCCAGCTCGGCATAGGGATCGAACGGTTCGGCGGTAATGCGGATCGTCACGCCGCGCCCCCGGTGACCGGCGGGAAAAAAGCGACCTCGTCGCCGTCACTGACCGCCTGGTCGGCCTGTGCATAGTCCATGTTGACCGCCATCAGCACGCTGCCGGCGAGCGGCTGGTCCGGGGCGACGCGTGCCCAGACGTCGGCGACCGTGACGATGCCGTCGGCGGGCAGTTCCATACCGTCGCTGCCGAGGCGTTCGCGCAGGCTGGCAAAGATCTTGACCTGAATGCTCATCGACTTGATTCCCGGTTGCCGTGACTCGATGTCCCGGCATTGTAGCCTTGTCGCGACGTCGGTCCACAGGCGGGGCTGCACACGTCTGGTCCGGACGCTAGACTGACCACTTTTCATCGAGCCCAGCACCCCGACATGCACATCGCCGTCACAACTATCCCCAGCCCAACAGGACACCGCCCATGAACAGCGCGGTTCCAGCCGGTGGTGTCACCGGGCTGATCCTCGCCGGCGGCAAGGCGCGGCGCATGGGTGGACGGGACAAGGGACTGATCGAGCTCTGCGGCCGGCCGATGATCGCTCACGCCCTGGCCGCGATCGCACCCCAGGTCGACGCCCTGCTGGTCAATGCCAACCGCCACCTCGACCGTTACCGGGAGTGCGGTGAGCCCTACGGCGCCGACGTGGTCAGCGACACCCTGGACGGTTACCAGGGGCCATTGGCCGGTATCGCCCGTGGCCTTGCCGTCTGCGCCACCGACTTCATGGTGTGTGCACCGTGCGACAGCCCGCTGGTTTCTGACGATCTGGTCGCCCGGCTCGAGGCAGCGCGACGTGCCACCGAGGCCGAGATCAGCGTCGCCTTCTGCGGCCGGCTGCAGCCGGTCTTCGCGCTGCTGCCGACGGCACTGCTGCCGAGCCTCGAGGCCTACCTGGCCTCGGGTGAACGCAAGATCGACCGTTGGTATGATCGCCATCGGGTCGCCGAGGCCGACTTCTCTGACCGGCCCGAGCAATTCCTCAACGTAAATACCCCGGAAGAGCACGCCGAGCTCGAACGGAAACTGGTCGAGATGGAGCGATGCCCGTGACCCACTTCCCACCGATCCTCGGTTTCGTCGCCTACAGCGGGACCGGCAAAACCACGCTGCTGACCAAGGTCATCCCGCTGTTGCGCGAGGCCGGCATCCGCATCGCGCTGATCAAGCACGCCCACCACCGTTTCGACATCGACACCCCGGGCAAGGACAGCTACCGACTGCGCCAGGCCGGCGCCGAACAGGTGATGATCGCCTCTCGCGGTCGCTGGGTCTGGATGGCCGAAACCCCGGAACAGGACGAGGCGCGGCTCAGCGACATGCTCGCCCGGCTGGGCGAGGTCGACGTCGACCTGATCCTGATCGAGGGTTTCAAGCACGAGCACTACCCCAAGATCGAGTTGCACAGAGTCGAGCTCGACAATCCACGCCTCTATCCCAGTGATCCCGACATCATCGCCGTCGCCTGCGACGGCCCCCTGCAGCCAGCCACCAAGCTGCCACTGCTCGACCTCAACGATCCCGAGGCGATTGCCGCCTTCATCGTCCAGCGCCTGCGCGGTGATCTCGGGAACAAACCGGAAGCCGTCGCATGAACCACAAAACCGACCTGCACGACTGCTGTGGACCCGACGACGACGTCAAGCCGCTCTCGGTCGACGAGGCCCTGGAACGCATCGTCGACCTGACAGAGCCACTCGCCGGCCAGGAGCGCGTCGCCACCCGCGCCGCCCTCGGCCGCGTGCTGGCCAGCGACGTCAACGCCGTCGTTGACGTCCCGCCCTACACCAATTCGGCGATGGACGGTTACGCACTGCGCGGGGACGATCTCGAACTTGCCGCCAGTGACGGCCTGCGCCTGGCCGGGGAGTCGTTTGCCGGCCATCCCTTCTCCGGTAGCGTCGGCGCGGGCGAGTGCATCCGCATCATGACCGGCGCGGTGATGCCGGACGGGGCCGATACCGTGGTCATGCAGGAGGCGACCACCGTCGACGGCGACACGGTACGTGCCGCTCCGGGCGGCAAGCCCGGCATGAACGTGCGTCATGCCGGCGAGGATCTGCGTGCCGGCGGCCTGGCCCTTACCGCGGGCACGCGTCTGAAACCGGTCGACATCGGCCTGCTGGCCTCAGTAGGAATCGCCGAGGTGCCGGTCTGGCGCCGGGTCCGGGTCGCTTTCTTCTCCACCGGTGACGAGCTCTGCTCGATTGGCGAACCGCTACGTGAGGGCTGCCTGTACGACAGCAACCGTTACACCCTCTACGGCATGCTGACCCGCTTCGGTGCCGAGGTGATCGACCTCGGCGTCGTCCGCGACACCCGCGAGGCGATAGAGCAGGCGTTCCATGATGCGGCGGCGATGGCGGACGTGGTGGTCACGTCGGGCGGGGTTTCGGTCGGCGAGGCCGATTTCGTCAAGGAGATCCTCGACCGTCTCGGTGGCATCGATTTCTGGCGCATCGCCATGAAACCGGGCAAACCGCTCGCCTTCGGCCGACTCGACGGCGGCACCTACTTCTTCGGACTGCCCGGCAACCCGGTGTCGGTGATGGTCACCTTCTACCAGTTCGTCCTCCCGGCACTGCGCCGCCTTGCCGGTGAACGGACAGGACCGGAAATCTGGCTGCGCGCCCCCTGCCTGTCGAAACTGAAGAAGTCACCCGGACGCACCGAGTTTCAGCGCGGGGTGCTGACCATCGGCTCCGACGGCCAACTCGCGGTGGATACCACCGGTGCCCAGGGCTCGGGCATCCTCCACTCGATGAGTGTCGCCGACTGTTTCATCCGCCTGCCGGCGGAGAGTGGTGACATTGAACCGGGAACCCTGGTCGACGTGCAGCCGTTCAACGGCATCGTCTGACTACAGGACCAGTAAAAAATAACTATAAATTACTTAAAATTTAGTCTGTAACTTATTGTTATAACTAATTAAGTACGCCTGGAACCGTGAGTCCAAATACAGGGATGGGCGCCTCGAACTCCGCGTCGTCCTCGGCGTGCATGTGGTAGTGCCCCTCCATGGTCCCGACCGGAGTGCGTAGCACCGCTCCGCTGGTGTACTCGAACACTTCGCCCGGCTCCAGGGTCGGCTGGTGGCCGATGACCCCCTCGCCGTCGACGATCTCCTCGTGACCGTCGGCATCGGTGATCAGCCAGTGGCGACGCAGCAGCGTGGCCGCTACCTCGCCAACATTGCGTATGGTTATGGTGTAGGCAAAAGCGAAACTCGGCTCGGCAGGATCAGACTGCTCGGGCAGGTAGTTGACCTGGGTGGTGATATCGATCAGGTAACGGGTCATGTCACTCGGTCGTTTTCCGTCATGCCGGCACGCTGCCGATCGGAATCGTTCCACTGGCTGAAGGGATGCTCCACCAGCGCGACATTGTAGTAACGGGCCTCTTCGGTCACCTCGTGGCCGAGCCAGGCCGGAAGTTCGACCGCCTCGTCGGCGGCGTCGAGTTCGACCTCGGCCACCACCAGACCGTCGTTGTCGCCGGCGAAGACGTCAATCTCCCAAGTATGGTCGCCATGCCGGAGGCGGAAACGGGTCTTCTCAATCAGCGGTCCATGGCAGAGTTCGTCAAGGATGATCTCGGCATCGACCACCGGGATCAGGTACTCGAACTCGCGTCGCTTGGCGCCGACGGTCGCCCCCTTGATGTTGAGCCAGGCCTGGGTGCCACTGAGGCGCACCCGAACCGAACCCTGCTTGCCGCCCGCCAGGTAACCCTGGCGCATCACCTCGCCGGCATCGCACTGTTCGCGCCAGCTGTCGCCGGCGACCAGGAATTTGCGCTCGATTTCGTAACTCATGGTTTCCCTTCCTTGTCCTGCCATCTTAGGCAATGGATCGCCGGTTGGGTATGCGAGCGGGTGGCGCTGTGAAGGGGGCTGCCATGGCACTCGGCACCCTGCTGCTGGCGCTGCTGTTCGGTGGCCTGGCGCTGACAGGTTGGCTCTACCTGATCCAGGACCGGTTGCTCTACTTCCCCATCTCGGAGCTGGCCGGCGATCCCGGGCAGATCGGCCTCGAATTCGAGGAAGTGTGGCTGACGACCACCGACGGTGAACGCCTGCACGCCTGGTACCTGCCGCACCCGCGCCCGCGGGGCGCGCTGCTGTTTCTGCACGGCAATGCCGGCAACATCAGTCATCGCCTCGACAGCCTGGCGATATTCCACCGCCTCGGACTGGCGACCCTGATCCTCGACTACCGCGGCTACGGCAAAAGCAGCGGCACGCCGAGCGAGCACGGCACCTATCTCGACGCTGACGCCGGTTGGGCGCACCTGACCGGCGTACGCGGCTTCACCGCTCAGCAGATCGTGCTGTTCGGCCGCTCGCTCGGTGGCACCATAGCGGCCCACGCCGCCGTCGAGCACGGGCCCGCCGGTATGATTCTCGAGTCGACCATGAGCTCGGTCGCAGACATGGCCGCCGAACTCTATCCCTGGCTTCCGGCCCGTCGCCTGACCCGCAACGTCTACCCGGCCGTGGATGCGGTGGCCGCGTACCAGGGCCCGGTGTTGGTGGTGCACAGCCCGAATGATGAGATCGTCCCGTACCACCACGCGGCTCGTTTGCTCACCGCGGCCGGGGGACGAAGTCAACGGCTCGACCTGCGTGGCGGTCACAACGACGGCTTCCTGGTCACCGGCGAGGCCTACGTCGCAGGTCTCGATGCTTTTCTCGCCGAGGTGCTGTCGCCTTGACGATGCCGTTGTCGGGCTGAAGCCCGACCCAAAGAGGAGAACCGTCTTCCTGGCTGCTGTAGGTCGGACTTCAGTCCGATATGGGAGTCACGATCACCACCGCGTCGGGCTGAAGCCCGACCTACAAAAGAAAGACCCGCCTTAAAGGCTGCTGTAGGTCGGACTTCAGTCCGACATGGAAGTCATGATCACCGCCGCTGTCGGGCTGAAGCCCGACCTACAAAAGAAAGCCTCCCTTACAGGCTGCTGTGGGTCGGACTTCAGTCCGACTTGGGAGTCACAATCACCGCCGCGTCGGGCTGAAGCCCGACCTACAAAAGAAAGACCCCCTTACAGGCTGCTGTGGGTCGGACTTCAGTCCGACTTGGGAGTCACGATCACCGCCTCTGTCGGGCCAAAGCCCGACCCACAGAAGAAACACCCGTTTTTCTGGCTGCTGTAGGTCGGACTTCAGTCCGACAATAGAGTCGCGATCACCACCGCGTCCTGCTGGATGGCTTGCGCACCGAGAAGGTATCGACGCCTATCGCGGCCATACCCGTGGGGCCTAAAGGGGCTACTCCGACAATCAGGTCAGAGCCTCGTTTCCCTGTAGGAGGGCCGCCTACGGCCCGATCGGCTGACCCATGGCCTCAACACGCCTCGAACAGCGCCAGCGCCTCCGCGTGGGCCGTGTGCGGGAACATGTCCACCGCGCCCGCCGCCACCAGCCGGTAGCCATGATGGCGCACCAGCTCGGCGGCATCACTGGCCAGGCTGACCGGATTGCAGGAGACGTAAACGATGCGCCGGGCACCGAGTGCGGCGACCGGCGCCAGGGCACGGCCGACGCCGGTCCGGGGCGGGTCAAGCAGCACACTGTCGACGGTCGTGCCGGGCTCGACCAGCGGCCCGGGATCAGCCGAGTAGAGGTCGCGCGCGGCGAAGGACGCATTGCCGATGCCGTTGCGTTCGGCGTTGGCCGTCGCCCGTGCCACCAGGCCCGCGCTCCCCTCGAGGCCGATCACCGCGCCGGCCCGCCGGGCCAGCGGCAGCGAGAAATTACCCAGCCCGCAGAACAGGTCGAGTACCGTCTCGTTCGGCTGCGGGTCGAGCAGTGCCACGGCCCGGGCGACCAGCCGGCGGTTCAGCGGCCCGTTGACCTGGATGAAATCGGTCGGGCCGAAGGCGAACTCGACATCGAATTCGGGCAGGGCGTAGGTCAGGTCAGGCGGTGGGCTGCCGTCCAGGCCGACGATGCTCTGCTCGTCGCCCGGTTGCAGGCAGAGTGTCACGCCGTGCTCGTCGGCAAACGCTCGCAGCGCGGCCAGATCGTCCCCGGTCGCCGGATCGAGAATACGCAGCACCAGGATGGCCGCGTCATCACCCGCCGAGACCTCGACCTGGGGCGTACGCTGGCTCAATGACAGGCCACCGATCAGCCGCCCCAGTGGTTCGATCAGGCGCGCGACCTGTTCGACCAGCACGTGGCAGGTGGCCATGTCGGCGACGAAACTGCCGCCGCGCTCACGGAATCCGACCAGCACCCGGCCCTTCGCCGTCACCAGCCGGGCCCCCAGACGCGCCCGGCGCCGGTAGTGCCAGGAAGGGCTGGCGAGCGGTTCGAGTGCTTTCTCGGGGATGACCTCCGCCTCGGCCAGCTGGTCGAGCAGCCGTTGCTGCTTCAGCGCCAACTGCGCCGTCGGGGCCTGGTGCATCAGGCTGCAACCGCCGCAGACGACGAAGTGCGGGCAGCGCGGCACCACCCGGTCTGCACTCGGCGTGAGCACCCGGGTCACCTTCTCGGGGCGCGGGCGACGGCCGCCGCGCAGTTCGATCACCACCTGCTCACCGGGCAGGCCACCGTGGGCTGCCTGCTCGCGGCCGTCGATTGTCACCACGGCGCGTCCCTTGCCGTTGAGCCCCTCGACCGTGGCCACCCTCGGGATCGGTGGGCGGCTGTTCCTGCGTGCCACGATTCAGTGCCCTTCCAGAGGCTGGCCGCCGGCGAGATCCCGGCCGGCGATGAAATACCAGCCGGTCGCGATCACCTGCAGCACCAGCATCATGCCGAACGCGGCGCGGTAGCCGTCCAGGGCGTAATGGCCGTCGCTGCTTGGCCAGAGGTCGATCACCACCCCCATCGTCCACTGCCCGGCGAACGCGGTGACAAAGACCAGCAGGTTGAGCCCGGTATTGACGCGACCGGCGAGCTCGGTCGGAAAGCGCTGCGACAACACGGCGTAGGGCAGGATTCCTACGGTGCCGAAGAAACCGAACAGCAGCCAGAGCGGCCACGCCAGCTCGCTCCAGCCGACGACCAGCAGCACCTGCACACAGATAAAGGCCAGCACCCCGGCCTCGGCCACCCGCAACGGGCGACCGGTTTTCTGCGCCAGGGTGCCGAGGCCGACGAAGCCGGCAATCATCGCTACCGACACCGTGGCCAGGACCGCGGCGACACCCGGCCGGTCGAGGCCCGCGACGTCGCGCAGCCAGGGCCCGGACCAGAGTCCCTGGATCGACAGGAACGACGCCTGCGACATCACCGTCCACGGCGCGATGCGCCAGAACAGGCGACTGGTAAAGACCTTCGCGATACCGCGCACCTGGTCGCCGAGGTGGACACCATGGCTCGGCTCCTCGCGTTCGGGGACCAGCAGGAAGATCAGCACGGCCACGCCCAGCGTCAGCACTGCGAGGAGGCTGAACACCCCGCGCCAGTCGGTGAAGCCGAGCGCGTACGCCACCGGCTGCGTCGCCGACAGCGCCCCGAGACCACCGGCCGCCATCTGGAAGCCGTTGACCTGCGGCAGGCGGTCGCGCGGGAACCAGAGCACGAACGCCTTGAACGCCGCCATCAGGCAGGCCGAGACGCCGAAACCGATCAGGCCGCGACCGACGGTCAGGCCGAGTAGCGAGTCGCTGTGGGCGAAGATCCACGCCCCGGCTGCGGCGAACAGCAGCAGCGCGGCCTCGACGCGGCGCGGACCGTAGCGGTCGAGCAGGATGCCAAGCGGCAGCTGGAAGGCGGCGAAGGTGAGAAAGTAGGTGCTGGTCAGCAACCCCAGGTCGGCGGCACCAAGGCCCACATCACGCACCAACTCGGGGGCGATGACGGCGTTGACCACCCGGTAGAGGTAGGAGAGGAAATAGCCGCAGGCGAACGGGAGGAAAACCGTCAGCCAGAGCTGTGTCGGCCGCGGCGGCATCGAGGGGGCGTGCATCGACCGTATTATCCCGACCGGGAGGGCACGGTCCAGCGCTCATGCGCGTTGTTTGTCCCACGGTTGATGATGGTCATTGTGGCCCGCCAACCGCGCCCCGATGATGGGTCATCGTCACTATCCGGACATCCCCTTGAGCAACGGCCTTCTCGATCTCTCCTGGTGGCAGGTGATCCTCGTCACCCTGCTGCTGACCCACGTCACCATAGCCGCGGTCACCATCTTCCTGCACCGCGCCCAGGCCCATCGCGCCGTGGAACTGAACCCGGTCGTCAGTCACTTCTTCCGGCCCTGGCTCTGGCTGACCACCGGCATGATCACGCGCGAGTGGGTCGCCATCCACCGCAAGCACCACGCCACTTGCGAGACTGAGGAAGACCCGCACAGCCCGCAGACCCATGGCATCCACGCCCTACTCTGGCGCGGGGTCGAACTCTACCGGGTTGCGGCAAAAGACCAGGCCATGCTGGAACGCTACGGTCGTGGCACGCCGGACGACTGGCTCGAACGCCATGTCTACGGAGTCCACCCGAACTGGGGCATCAGCGTGACGCTGGTGATCAACGTCGTGCTGTTCGGGCCGATCGGCCTGACCGTCTGGGCCGTGCAGATGCTGTGGATCCCATTCTGGGCCGCTGGCGTCATCAACGGCCTCGGGCACTGGTGGGGCTACCGCAATTACGAGACCGACGACGCCGCCACCAACCTGGTGCCATGGGCGATCCTGGTCGGCGGCGAGGAACTGCACAACAACCACCACCAGGCTCCGGGCTCAGCACGGCTGTCGGCGCGCTGGTTCGAGTTCGACATCGGCTGGGCCTACATCCGCCTGATGCAGGCCATCGGCCTGGCCCGGGTACGCAACGACGCCTTCTCCGGGGTCAAGGCGCCGGTCGGCGCCCTACCCGCCGCCGCGGTCATCGACAAGCGCTTCATCCGCGACGTGGTGCTGCCGATCCTGCGCGACGAACGTCGTGGCATCGACCGTGCCGGACGCAAATTGCGGCGCAAGGCGCGCTGGCTGGTGCTACGCCAACGCTCACGCCTCGACGCCTGGCAGCAGGGCCAGCTCGAACAACTGCTCGCCAGCAGCGAAAGGCTGCGCACCGCCTACGAAGCGCGCCAGAAGCTGGCCGAGATCTGGCGCCAGGCCGCCGGTGACCTCGAAACCGTGCGCCGCGAGTTCCGCGACTGGTGCCAGCGCGCCGAGCAGAGTGGCGTCGGCCGGCTGAGCGAGTTCGCCACCGCCCTGCGCGGCCAGTTGCTGCCGGCCCCGGCCCTGTAGGTTCGGCCCCTTTATGCCCCACGGGTACGGCCGCGATCCGGCCGTGCCACGAGGTACATCCATCGGCCCGTGGGCGGGCCTCCTACAGGCTCCGTGCCCCCTGTAGGAGCGACCCCTTTATGCCCCACGGGTACGGCCGCAATTCGACCGTGCCGACACGATCGTCGATCGGCCCGTGGGCGGGCCTCCTACCAGGCACCGCGCCCCTGTAGGAGCGGCCCCCCGGCCGCGATTCGACATTGCCACGGCCTCCGTGCCCAGCTTCACGGCCGGCGCGAGCGGCGTGTAGACTCGGTCCATCACGATCCTGACCAGGAGCCCACAATGTCCGCTGCCCTACCCGCCACGGAAGACGCCCCGCTGCTGCTGCGCGAGGATGCCGACGGCATCGCCACGCTGACGCTGAACCGTCCGGACATGTTCAACTCGCTCTCCAATGACCTTCTCGACGCCCTTCAGGCCGAGTTCGAAGCGATCGAGAAAGACCGCTCGGTACGAGTAGTGGTACTTGCCGCTAACGGCCGCGCCTTCTGCACCGGCTGTGATCTTAAGGAGATGCGCGAGGACAGTTCCAAGGAGACCATGCGCGCGCTGTTCGACAAGTGCGGGCTGTTGATGCTGACCCTGGTCCGCATCCCGCAGCCGGTCATCGCCAAGGTGCACAGCATCGCCACTGCCGCCGGCTGCCAGCTGGTCGCCACCTGCGACATGGCCATCGCTGCCGAGGACGCCAAGTTCGCCGTCTCGGGCATCAACCTGGGCCTTTTCTGCTCCGCACCAATGGTCGCGCTTACGCGCAACGTGCCGCGCAAGGTAGCGATGGAAATGCTGGTCACCGGAGACTTCATCGATGCGCATCGTGCCGCCAGCCATGGGCTGGTCAACCGCGCGGTGCCGGCTGACGAACTCGACGAGGCGGTCGCCGAACTTGCCGCCAAGATCGCCAGCCAGAGCCCGATCTCGATCAGCATGGGCAAGCAGATCTTCTACCGGCAACTCGAGGCGGCCTCAGACGCCGCTTACGACATCGGCAACGAAACCATGGCCTGCAACATGACCACCGAGGATGCCCGCAACGGCATCGACGCCTTCATCGGCAAGCAGCCGCGCCCGGAGTGGAAGGGACGCTAACCCTCGGGACAACGCACGGAGGGCCTCATGGAACACGAGGCATGGATTCGCCTGCTCGCCTTCGCCGCCATCTTCGCGGCCATGGCCTACTGGGAGGTGCGCGCACCGCGCCGTGACCCGGAACTGGGCCGCGCCACCCGCTGGCCCGCCAATCTCGGTCTGCTGGTGATCGACGGCCTGCTGGTGCGACTGCTGATCACTACCGCCGCCGTTGGCATCGCCCTGCTCGGCGAGGCGCGCGACTGGGGCCTGCTCAACAACCTCGACCTGCCCGTATGGCTGGCCGTGATCGTCGCCGTCATCCTGCTCGACCTGGCGATCTACCTGCAGCACGTGTTGTTTCACGCCGTACCGGTCTTCTGGCGGCTGCACCGCGTCCATCACAGCGACATGGAATTCGACCTGACCACCGCGGTGCGTTTCCACCCGATCGAGATCCTGCTGTCGATGCTGATCAAGATGGGACTGGTCGCCGCCCTCGGCGCCCCGGCGCTGGCGGTGATGCTGTTCGAGGTGATCCTCAACGGCATGGCCATGTTCAACCACGGCAACGTCTACCTGCCGTGGGAACTGGATCAGAAGTTACGCCGCGTCGTCGTTACTCCGGACATGCATCGCGTCCACCACTCGGTGCACCCGAGCGAGACCAACAGCAACTTCGGCTTCAATCTGTCGGTGTGGGACCGGTTGTTCGGGACCTACCGGGATCAGCCGGTCGATGGCCACACCGGCATGACCATCGGCCTCGACGATTACCGAGACCCCAAAACGTTGGGCATCACCGGGTTGCTGATGCAGCCGTTCAAGGGTGGCGCTCGGGGCGGGATGCTTGGCGGGGAATGAAGAGACATTTTAGGAAGAACTAACGCCCAGCATCAGCGGTCAGCAAAGCGCGCAGCGGTTTGGCGATCCGTTTGCATGCGCTTGTTATGTGGCAAAAGCATGAGCTTTGTTATCGGTACAATTTGTCTTTGCATTTAGTGATTATTTGGCAGGCGTTGGTCAGGTTTAGACCTGGGATGTTTCTTGGCGAGCAAAATACCAGTTCCAACCAGCGGCAACTACCAACGCCAGCAGCCCGGCAGATTCAATGAGTTTGCTGTATGAAATATACATAGTAAGAATGATTACTAATGCACCGATACCCGCCAGTAACAATGGGCCGATCTTGCGATGTCGCATAAAACCTTTATATATGAGAATCGAGGTAAGAATGGCAAATAGACTTATTAAAATTGCTTGAACATGAGGATTTATACCTAGTGTAATGCCTAATAGAGCCAGTAGGGCGGTGACCAAAATTAGACCGTTGCAGGCGATAAAAGTAAGGAGTGCCGCAACACCAGAGAAATAAGCAAATTTGGACGCGGAATTAGATTTGCCTTCGCTGGTCATTAGTTTTTCAACCTAAATAAAGCCGGATCTGTAGTCTGTACCTAAAGGTGCTATTTTTACCACATAACAGTTAGATATACGGCTCGCGCCGGTTTTCTAGCGCGTGGCCAAGGGTATATCAGCCGCACACTTCTAACCCGCTGAAACCACACCTGAATTACCGCACTAGCATAATGGAATATACGGCGCCGGTCTGTAATCCTCGGACTACGTGCTTGTGGCGCAAAACCTACAACTCGCCAACTTCCCGGACATACCAATCCATGCGCACACGCATAGCACGCGCACAGAATCACTTCACACGGATCAGGCCGTGACGGAGTTAACCATCACGTCTTCATGCTGGTGGACGTCAGACCCTTACCGGACCCCGCCCCATCTCGTATCGAGATGCTCCCGATGATTTATCTCAAGAAGGGCAGGCGTCGACGCTCCCGGGCACGTCGCCGGTCAGCTTCAGGAAGGCACCGAACGGGCCCATGTTGCTCATTGCCTCCATGTACGGACCGTCGAACAGCAGGTACTGGAAGAACATCGCCTTCATGGGACCGTACTCGCCGGCACCCATTTCCTGCCAGCGCGCTGTTTCGGCGTGCATGACGTAGTCAACGTCGTTGTCGAGTTCCTCGGAGGCGACAGCACCGCCGTAGATGCACTGGGCGCGGCCGTCCTTGTCGGCGATGTGCAACTCGACACGCGGGCTGTCCGGGCAGTCGGTCCTGTAGATCTGCAACACTTTGTGGCCACGTCCCTTGTTGTTGGTGGCCCAACCCGAGGCATAGAGTTCCTCGCTGAGGACCGAACTGGCGTTCCAGGCCTCGCAGGCGGTGAAGGCCCACGGTGCGGTCATCAGGGTCGGGGCCTCGGCGGCGGCAAGTGCGCCCGACACCGACAACAGAACCGCGCCGAACAGGCCGGCCATCGACCGGGAAAGATGCTTCATGATGGTGATCCTCGTGGTGGCTTCGAAACCGGTCCGTCCCTGGTCTCTGCAGGTGCCGAACGTGAACTCCGAAACTAGGCCGCTGACTCTTCACCCCGCAATACCGCAACATGGGTAGGGGCTATCGCCCCGGGGATAGAGCACTCGAGGTCATTTCGGCGGCAACTGTCAGGGTCGATACCGGTCCGGCTGTGCCTTCTTTCGCTTTTACCCGCGTGCTAACGTCGCCTGCCTCATGCCCTCGCACACCCACAACACCGGCCCTGCCCCCTTCCCACCGCTGCACCTCGCCTGGCTGGTATGGGGCCTGGGCGCCCTGCTCTACCTGATCGGCTTCTACCAACGCGTCACACCCGCGGTAATCACCAACGAATTGATGACCGAGTTCGCGCTCAACGCGGCGGCGCTGGGTCAGTTGTCGGCCCTCTACTTCTACAGCTACGTTGCCATGCAGGTGCCAACCGGCATCCTCGCCGATCACTGGGGGCCACGCCGCCTGCTCAGTGCCGGCGCGGCATCGGCGGCCATTGGCACGCTGTTGTTCGCACTCGGCCCAACCTATTTCTGGTCCGGGGCCGGCCGGCTGCTGGTCGGGGCCTCGGTAGCGGTCGCCTTTGTCGGCATGCTCAAGCTGGCCAGTCACTGGCTGCCGGACCGCCACTTCTCGCTTGCCTCGGGTATGGCGCTGTTCGCCGGGATCATCGGCGCGGTCGTCGCCGGGGTGCCGTTACGGCTGCTGGTCGATGCCTTCGGTTGGCGTCCGGTAATGGTCGTTTCGGGCCTGGTGACCGCCGTCCTCGCCGTGGCGATCTGGTGGGTAGTGCGCGACGACCCGGTCGATCGCGGCTACGCCAGCCACGCCGCCGAGCACCCGGACGATACCCAGGCCCCCGACGGCATCTGGGCCGGGCTCAAGCGGGTAGTCGGCTACCGCAATATCCGCCTGCTGTTCTTCGTGCCCGGTGGGCTGGTAGGCAGCATCCTGACCTTCGCCGGGTTGTGGGGTGTGCCCTGGCTGACCACCCACTACGGCCTGCCGACCACCCGCGCGGCGGCACTGACCTCGCTGATGCTGGTGGCCTGGGCCGTCGGCGGCCCGGTGTTCGGTGCGCTCTCTGACCGCATCGGCCTGCGCAAGCCGCTCTACCTTGGCGGCATGGTCGTCGCCGCCATCGGCTGGGCCGTACTGATCTTCGTGCCCGACCTGCCGATGCCGGCCTTGATCGCCCTGCTCGCTGGAATCGGCTTCGCCAGCGGCTGCATGATCATCAGCTTCGCCTTCGCCAAGGAGTCGGTGCCGGGCCGCCTCGGCGGTACCGCATCGGGCATCGCCAACATGGGCGTGATGATCGGACCGATGCTGTTGCAGCCGGCGGTGGGCGTGGTGCTCGACCGCTACTGGGACGGGACGGTGGTCGAGGGAGTGCGTCTCTACGGTGTCGAGGCCTACCGCACCGGTTTCGCACTGATGCTCGCCTGGGTACTGTTCAGCATCGTCATGCTGGCGCTGACCCGAGAGACCGGGAAGCGGGTGCAGACGGCCGGGTAGCCGCACCGCTCACCCTGGACGATTTACGGCCACCAGAGGCTTGTCACTCCGCCCCCTTCGCACGCCTCACGGCAACGACCTACCTCGCCCTTTCTGGTGTGGGCTCCCGCTCATAACTGTATATTTTGTAGGTGTATATAGACAGGCCAGCGTTCACGCCATGGTTGACGGTTGGACCGGGATTGCCTACCTATAGCGTACGCGGGGCGCCTTGCTGGCGGGACCCGCAGGACGCGGAAGGCCCCAGGCGATTCGCGGCCAACCCGCTTTGCGGGTGTCGATTGGACAACGCAGTCCAGCAAGTCTCGACCGTTCACTACTCGTGGCTAGGAGTTTCAGTATGCTGATCAAGCGCTTTGCCCACCTGCTGTACGAGCCGGCACACGGCCTGGAAGACGCGCACAAGGCCCCCGCGACGCCGCTCGACATCATTTTGCACACGGCGGTCCTGTCCCTCATCCCGACAATCTTCGGTTACGCCGCGACAGTCCATTTTGGGTGGGACATTGGTGTCGGTGATCCCTACATGCTGCCTGCGAGCACCGCCGTCTACATCGCCATCGCGGCCTACATCTCGTTCAACGTGGGTGTCTACGCCATGGGATTCGCAATCTACTGGCTGGCACAATCGTTTGACGTGACCCCCAACCCATTGCACTGCATCGAGTTGGCCATCCTGACTTCAATACCGCTGTTCCTTACCGGGTTCATGGCGTTGTATCCCGTTCTCTACATCGACGTGATGGTCGGCATGGTCGCGCTGGCCGCCTCTGTCTACCTGCTGTATGTCGGCGTACCGATCTTCATGCACATCCCGAAAGAAACCGGGTTCATCTATTCCACCTGGATCGTCTCGCTCGGCCTGATCATGCTCGTCGTATTCATGGGACTGTCGGTCTTCATTTTCTCCTGGCTGACCTGACCTCCAACTCCTGGCAAAGCGGGAGAAAAAGACCAAACGTTCCTGCCATCCGCGCCCACCGACCGAGGTCGGCGCGTGCCTCGCATGGCTGCTGTTTGACACCGACGACGCGGCGACAGGGGAGTTAGTCGCCAAGGTGTGAGAGATCAGCGACACGCGTTAATCCGGAGCCGATCCTTGAGTCCCGGGAACGGGCTAGCGAACGGCCACCCCCGCTCTTTGTGGGTTGGACTTCAGTCCGACAAGAGAACCGGAACAACCGCCATCGTCGGGCTGAAGCCCGACCTACAGAAGAGAATCCCGCCCCCTTGTTGTGGCAGAGGCATGCAGGAGGGCCGCCACTGGCCCGATC
>CAXMPC010000007.1:0-9002 GCA_964195335.1 uncultured Gammaproteobacteria bacterium
TCTTTTCGTCAGCCACGTCTCATTCCTCCGTCGCCGCGACCCGGTTGACCACCTGGATCGCACGCAGTGTCGCCGCCGTCGCGTTCTGGACCGAGCGGTTGACGTCCAGCGCATCGCTGGCGCAGCCGGCTCCAAAGATGCCGTCGCCGTTCGGGGTCACAAAACCGAACGCGTCGCCGCTGACCGTCGCCGGGATGGCATCGGCCGGGACGCTTGGCTCCATGCCGGTGGCCAGCACGACCAGGTCGTGGGCGTTGCTGTAGCGGTGGTAGCCCTCGGTGTCGACGCCGTGCAGCACCAGCCCCTGGGAGTCGCGATGCTCGGTGATGCTGGCGACCTTCGACTTGACGAACTTGACGTTCGGATCGTCCTGCACCTGGCGGTAGAAGTCGTCGATACGGTCGATGGCGCGGATGTCGATGTAGTAGACCGTCGAGCTGGCGTCGTCGCCGAATTGCTCGCGCACGTAGGTGGTCTGTTTCAGCGATGCCATGCAGCAGATCCGCGAGCAGTGCAGCAGGTGATTGCTGTCGCGCGAGCCGGCGCACTGGATGAAGGCGACGTTGGTCGGCGGCTGGCCGTCGGAGGGACGCAGGATCTTGCCGCCGGTTGGACCGAAGGGGTCGAGCATGCGCTCGAACTCCATGTTGGTGACGACGTTGGCGAAGCGGCCGTGGCCGTAGGGCTGGATCTTCCCGGCGTCGTAAGGTTTCCAGCCGGTGGCCCAGATCACGGCGCCGACCTTGAGTTCCAGTGTCTCCTCGGTCATGTTGAGATCGATGGCGTCGACCTTGCACGCCGCCCTGGCCTTGTCGGCGTCCGGGGTGCCGATCACCCGCGGATCGAGGACGTAGCGTTGCGGCCAGGCCATGTTGAAGGGCAGGTAGGCGCCTTTGCGCTGGCTCATGCCGAAGTCGAACTCGTTGTCGAACTCGGCCTCGACGGCATCGGCGCAGTCGCCGCAGGCGGTGCAGTTGTCGTTGACGTGACGCGGGGTGAGCTTGATCGTGGCGCTGAAGTCGCCGGACTCGCCGTCGATAGCCGTTACCTCGGCCATGGTCAGCACGCGCAGGTTGCGATTGGCCTTGAGCCGGCGGAAATTGATCTCCAGCCCGCAGGTCGGGAAGCAGAGCTTGGGAAAATACTTATAGAGCTGGGTCACCCGGCCGCCCACGCTCGGGCCCTTCTCGACCAGGATCACCTGCTTGCCGCACTCGGCGGCCTCCAGGGCCGCGGTCAGGCCGCTGATTCCGCCACCCACGACCAGGATGGTCTGGTTGGTCGCGACTACGTCCGTCATTCGTCTACCTCCGCCTGGGTCGCACGTGCCATAGGTCGGCAGCATTTTCTGCCGCGGTCCTTCACAACAGGGCTAGTGCACTTTGTTCTTTGGGTCTGTGCCGTACAGCAAGGATAGGGAGGCACTCGGCGGCACGGTATTTCCCATAGGGGATAAGGCTTACCAGTATGCAGCGATGGGCCACGTTGCTGGATTCCCGCGTGAAAATCCAAGTGAATCTATCTAGGCACCCATAAGTAAATCTAATTGTTGCGCTTGTCACTGCTTATGGAGTGGCTGTCGGATGTCGGCCAACTGCCGTCTCGGCTGGCGGGCGAGCCTGAGGGCGAAATGTCCATCTCTTCCAAGATGAGGCGTGGAGGCCGGAATTATTCATACAAAATAATTGAATTATAATGTCAGGAATATCCGATTTAATTTGGCATGGTTAGGTTTTATTGTATTAAACATCAGCTATGACGCTGCATTAAATATCACCAGTCAAATAGACCGATTAAGGAGAATGAAATGGCTAGCAACGCGATCAATCGTCTTTTGGCCACCAACGGCCAACTCGGTAGCCTCGCGCTTCGCCTCCCGATGGGGATCATCTTCATGGCCCACGGGGCGCAGAAGCTGTTCGGCCTGTTCGGCGGTTACGGCCTCGAGGGTACCGGGCAGTGGATGGCTTCCATCGGCCTCGAACCGGGTTACCTGATGGCCTTGCTGGCCGGCTCCGGCGAGTTCTTCGGTGGCCTGGCGATCCTGCTTGGCCTGCTTACCCGCCCGGCGGCGGCCGTGCTCGCATTCACCATGGTGGTGGCGATCACCAGCGTGCACCTCGGCAACGGCCTGTTCATGAGCGGCAACGGCTACGAGTTCGGACTGGCTTTGCTCTCCGGTTCGGTCGCGCTCGCCCTGCTCGGCGGCGGTCGCTGGTCGCTGGACCGGGTGCTGGTCTCGCCCCGGGCGGCATTCGACCGGCAGGCGGTCCCGGTTCACGGCTGATCCGGCCGAAACCGATGGCATTGGAAAGCTCCGCTTCGGCGGAGCTTTCCCTGTTGGAGCTGCCGTGTCATGCAGGTCGCGTTCTATCGTGGATCAACCGTCCTAGCGCACCAGGATGAACAGGGCTCGTCGACCCCGCTGGATGTTGAGCAGCAGCTGACCGCCGCTGGCGTCAATGGTGCCGAGTTCGACCACCGAACTCACCGGGCGCCGGTTCATCGACAGGATGACGTCGCCCTCCCTGATACCGTTACCCCAGGCCGGACCGTTCCGCTCGACCTCGCTGACCAGCACCCCACGGACACGCCCGTAGAGCGGGTGGGTGGGATCGAGGTCACGTAACCGGGCCCCGGCCAGACGCCGGTCGATGGTGTCGCCGTCGACCAGGCTGACACTGGCCTGGGTGGCTTCGGCCACTTCGAGTTGCAGGGTCCGTGGCCGGCCGTCGCGAACGATACCAAGCTCGATCACCTCGCCGATGCGATGCAGGCCGACGGCGTTGCGCAACTGGGACGCGCTACGCAGGGGTTTGCCGTTGACCGCGACGATCGCGTCGCCCGGACGCAGCCCGGCCCGCTCGGCCGGGGAGTCCGCGATCACCTGGGAGACGACGGCACCGCGCCGCTGCTCGAGTCCGAACGCCTCGGCCAGTTGCGGGGTCAGGTCCTGCAGGGCGATCCCGAGTTGGCCGCGGCGGACCTCGCCGTGCTGCACCAACTGCTCGACCAGCTCGCTGACCATGTTGGCCGGGATGGCGAAGCCGATACCGACGTTGCCGCCCGATGGGGCGAGGATCGCGGTGTTGATGCCGATCAGCTCGCCGTTGAGGTTGACCAGCGCCCCGCCTGAGTTGCCGGGATTAATCGAGGCGTCGGTCTGGATGAAATCCTCGTAGCCCTCGATGCCGAGGCCGCTGCGGCCGAGCGCGCTGACGATGCCCGAGGTAACGGTCTGGCCCAGGCCGAACGGGTTGCCGATTGCGACCACGAAATCACCGACCCGGAGCCGGTCCGAGTCGGCCAGCGCGACCGCGCTCAGGCCGTCGGCCTCGATCTGGACCACGGCGACGTCGGCCTCGGGATCGGAGCCGACCAGCGTCGCCGGCAGCTCACGGCCGTCGCGCAGGGTCACGGTGATCGTTTGTGCCTTGGCGATGACGTGGTGGTTGGTGACCACGTAGCCCTGGCTGGCGTCGATGATCACTCCCGAGCCGAGGCTCTGGCTCGGTCGCTTGCGCCGTGGCGCGGGCAGGTCGAAGAAGCGGCGAAAGAACGGGTCGCTGAGCAGGGGGTTCTCGCGTTGACGTACGCGATCACGCGTGGCGATGTTGACCACCGCGGGTGTCACCCGTTCGAGCATCGGCGCCAGGGTCGGCAACGGCCGGCCGTCGGCCTCGACCGGAAGGGCGGCTTCGGCATTGAGGGTGGTGAGGCCCAGTGCGAGTGCGGCCAGGCTGCAGCGCAGGGTCAGGTTCATACGCATCCTCGGTTCTCTATAACGTTATGCCGTGGTGTTCTGCTGGATGCCGGGCGTTGGAGCGGATACTGATTGAGTCCCCATTGGACCTCATGCCTATGGCCTGATCGTAGTCACGATGATGCCCTATCGCAGGGTGGCCCGTCGCCCGGCATGGTGGGCATCACCGCCAGGTCGCTGGATGGCATCCAGTGATTTTAATGGCCTGTCGGAGTCCGTCACGTGGCGCCGGGGACGATCCGTGGTCAGGCTGTGCTATGGGCACAAGATGTTGTGTTTTGTTGTTGCAATGCAAAATCATTCGTGTATCTATATGAATTGTAAAAAGAATTCGTAACTATATGATATATATATGGATTACATAAGAAAAACGGCTTGACAAAGGGCTTGGACGAGGTCTAATCTCATTCGTGGCGACACAACATGTTGTGTTTCTGCCCGACGACGGCCCGCAAAGGGCATGAACCTATAATCAGATCAATAACCTGGGGGAAGAAGCCCGTCATGAAACCGGCTCGTCTTAAACTCGTATCAGAGGATGCCGCAGCGATTCCGTTGCAGGATGCATCGCACGACATCTGGGATAAGAAATACCGCCTCAAGAGCAAGGATGGTGACATCCTCGACCAGAAGGTCGACGACACCTACCGTCGCGTTGCGCGTGCGCTGGCCGACGTCGAGGCCACGCCCGAATTGCGTGAGAGCTGGTTCGAGCGCTTCGTCTGGGCGTTACGCCAGGGTGCGATCCCGGCCGGACGCATCGTCTCCAACGCCGGCGCCCAGGAGCACAAGCCGGCCACTTCGACCATCAACTGCACCGTCTCGGGCACGGTCCGCGACTCCATGGACGACATCCTCGGCAAGGTGCACGAGGCCGGCCTGACGTTGCGTGCCGGCTGCGGCATCGGCTACGAGTTCTCGACCCTGCGACCGAAGGGGGCGTTCGTCGCCGGCGCCGGGGCGTACACCTCGGGCCCGCTGTCGTTCATGGATATCTACGACAAGATGTGTTTCACCGTCTCCTCCGCCGGCGGTCGCCGCGGGGCGCAGATGGCGACCTTCGACGTCGGTCACCCGGATGTCATCGACTTCATCCGTGCCAAGCGCGAGGACGGGCGCCTGCGCCAGTTCAACCTGTCGCTGCTGGTGACCAGGGAGTTCATGGAGGCGGTGCGCGCGGACGGCATGTGGGCGCTGGCGTTTCCGATCTCGCGCAAGGAGGCCGAGGTCGACGGTGTCGATCTCGACGACGTCGAGCAGGTGATCTGGCGCGACTGGCCGGTGCAGCAGGGCTACGTCACCGATGCCACCGGGCAGGTTGCGTGCAAGGTCTACAAGCGGCTGCGCGCGCGCCGGTTGTGGGATCTGATCATGACCTCGACCTACGATTTCGCCGAGCCGGGGTTCATCCTGATCGACGCCTACAACGAGATGAACAACAACTGGTTCTGCGAGAACATCCGCGCCACCAACCCGTGCGGCGAACAGGGCCTGCCGCCGTACGGTTCCTGCCTGCTCGGCTCGATCAATCTGACCAAGTTCGTCCGTGCCCCGTTCACCGACGACGCGCGGTTCGACTGGGAGACCTTCGACGAGGTTGTCACCACCTTCACCCGCATGCTCGACAACGTGGTCGAGATCAACGGCCTGCCGCTCGAGGGGCAGCGTCGCGAGATCGAGCGCAAGCGCCGTCACGGCATGGGTTACCTCGGCCTCGGTTCGACCCTGACCATGCTGGGCATGGGCTATGGCTCGCCGAAATCGGTCGAGTTCACTGAACGGGTCACGCGCGAAATGGCGCTGGTCGGCTGGAAGACCGCGCTCGAACTGGCCGAGGAGAAGGGCCCGGCACCGATCATGGACGAGGAGTTCGAGGTCACCGCCGAGATGCTGCGCAAGCGCCCGGAGATGGTCGAAGATGGCGTCAAGGTCGGTGACAAGCTCAAGGGGCGCGTACTGCACGCCCGGTACAGCCGCTACATGCAGCGCATCGGCAGCGTCGCGCCGGAACTGGTCGAGCGACTGGCCGAGGTCGGCGCACGCTTCACCCACCACAGTTCTATCGCGCCGACCGGCACCATCTCGCTGTCGCTGGCCAACAACGCCTCCAACGGCATCGAGCCGAGTTTCGCCCACCAGTACTCGCGCAACGTCATCCGCGAGGGCAAGAAGAGCAAGGAGAAGATCGAGGTCTTTTCCTATGAGCTGCTCGCCTACCGGGCCCTGGTCGACGGGACGGCGAGTGCCGAGGATGCGTTGCCGGACTACTTTGTCGCCGCTGACGATATTTCGCCGCGCCAGCACGTCGATGTCCAGGCCGCGGCCCAGATCTGGATCGATTCGTCGATCTCCAAGACCGCCAACGTGCCGACCGACTATCCGTACGAGGAGTTCAAGGACATCTACCTCTACGCCTACGAGCGCGACCTGAAGGGGTGCACCACGTTCCGCTTCAACCCGTCCGCGTTCCAGGGCGTGCTGGTGAAAGATAAGGACCTGGCCAACACCACCTACCGCTTTGTCCTCGACGACGGTGCCGTGGTCGAGGTCAAGGGCAACGAAGAGATCGAGTACGACGGCGAAAGCCACACCGCCGCCAACCTCTACGACGCCCTCAAGGAGGGCTACTACGGCAAATTCTGACGCCGTCGCCACCAGCGGGATACGAACATGAGCATCAAGATCGAAAAACAGATCGTCGACTACGAAGTGGTCGATGAAAAGACCGAGCAGGCAGAGGCCGCCGTGGCCGCGGCCAGCGAGGAAGAGCGGGTCAGCGCCCAGGTCATCCACATGCACGAGAAGGTCGAGCGGCCGGAGACGCTGCGCGGCTCGACCTACAAGGTGAAGACACCGCTCTCCGAACACGCGCTCTACCTGACCATCAACGACATCATCCTCAACGAGGGCACCGTGCACGAGCTGCGCCGGCCGTTCGAGATCTTCATCAACTCCAAGAACATGGACCACTTCCAGTGGATCGTGGCGCTGACCCGGATCATCTCGGCGGTGTTCCGTAAGGGTGGCGACGTCACTTTCCTGGTCGAGGAGCTCAAGGCGGTGTTCGACCCGCGTGGCGGTTACTTCAAGAAGGGCGGCAAGTACATGCCGTCCCTGGTCGGTGAAATCGGCGACGTCATCGAGACGCATCTGAAGACCATCGGCCTGATAAAGGGCGAGGAACTCGATGAGCACCAGCAGAAGCTGATCGCCTCAAAGCGCGCCGAATTCGAGGCCAACCAGGCGAAGGGGCAGCCCGAAGAGGCCGTGGAGAGCGACTTTCCCGACGGCGCGCAGCTTTGCGGCAAGTGCCAGACCAAGGCGATGATCCAGATGGACGGCTGCCTGACCTGCCTCAACTGCGGTGATTCCAAGTGCGGCTGAGGCGTCGACCATGCAGGTGATGATCGACCTCTGCGTGGTGCCGATCGGGGTCGGAGTGTCGGTGTCGGAGCATGTCGCCGCCTGTGAGCGGGTGCTCGCGGAGGCCGGCCTCGAGCACACGTTGCACGCCTACGGGACCAACGTCGAGGGCGAGTGGGACGCGGTCTTCGCCGCGGTCAGGCGCTGCCACGAGGTGGTCCACGCCATGGGTGCGCCGCGTATCACTACCACGCTCAAGGTGGGCACCCGCACTGACCGGGAACAGTCGATGCAGGACAAGCTCGACAGCGTCCAGGCCAAACTCGACGATAGTTGACCGGTTGTCCAACCGGGTCGCGACGCCGGGATTGCCCTGGCCGTCACGGATTCCAGTGCGAGCCACAATCGTCGGGATGACCTAGAATCGAATCACTCGTAGATAGTTCTCAAGAGAGCCCTTCCCATGGCCAACATCCTGATCGTCGATGACTCGCCGACCCAGGTCGCGATCCTGAGCAAAATCCTCGAGCCGCGAGGTCACCAGCTCAGTGTGGCCACCAATGGCGAGGAGGGTGTCGCCGCGGCCCAGGCGCAGCAACCCGACCTGATCCTGATGGACGTGGTGATGCCAGGCCTCAACGGTTTCCAGGCCACGCGCAAGCTGACCCGTGATCCGGCAACCCAGGAGATACCGGTCATTCTGGTCTCGACCAAGGATCAGGAGACCGACCGCATCTGGGGCATGCGCCAGGGGGCCAAGGGCTACCTGGTCAAGCCGCCGACCCGTGAAGATCTGCTGGAGGCGATTGCCGAATTCATCTGATCGCCCCATCTAGACCTGGGTCACAACTGGTTGGGTTGGCGTGCGTTAGACTCGGTGCTTGAAGGCAAGGGAGCAGATGCCTTTGAATGAGGGTACCGATGGCGAGTTACCTTAAAGGTATATGGATATTCCTGTTGGCGCTGCTGTTCGATCAGCTCGCCAAGTTTGTGGCACGCCTTGTCCTTTCGGACGGCTCGCTGTTTGCGAACCTGCCTTACATCTCCCTAGCTCCTGAAATTCACTCCGGACTGCTGGCGGGCATCTCCGACAATCTGATTTCCGGGCGCTGGTATGCGCTGCTACTCGGGCTGGTGCTGCTGATTCTGCTGTTTGCCGGCGGCATCCAGGCACGGCGTATAGAGGGCACCGAAAGCCCGTGGTGGTGGCTCGCCGCTGCAGGCGTGTGCGGCAACCTGATCGACCGCCTGACCAGCGCCGGCGTGCTCGATTTCATCAACCTGCACGCCGGTGTGTGGACGCTGTCGATCAACCTTGCCGATCTGCTGTTTACGATTGCCACTCTGGCGATAATTGGCGAATTCCTGCAGCGCTGGCGCACACCGCGCGTCTCGCAGATAGGTTTGGTGATCCCGCCGACGACCTACTCAGATTTGGATCAGATGAAGCGTGGGATCGACAATGTGCGTATCGATGTCTGTCTCAGCCCCGCATTCATGAAGGCGATGCGACGGCTCACGCAGGGATTGCTGTATCAGCACATGGGCAAGGAGCAATATGGCTCCAAGCCCGAGGCGCCGTCGAAGGAACTCTTCCATTATTTCCGCGTGGCCTACAACGACCAGCAGACAGCGGTAGTCCGCCGGGTCAAGGATCAGGGTGACGATCGGCTGCTGGTGCTGATGTACTTTGCGGTCATCAAGGCTTTGCGGCTGGCGACATCGAGCGAGTTTGATCGCCAACTCTCTAAGCTGCGCTCATTTGCCACCACCGGGATGGACTCATACGGTCCCAAACGCTTACTGCTCAGCCGGCATATCACTCAACTCGCTCACCAACGTGCAGCCGTTGAGATGGTGGTGCGCGCCCAGCTAT
>CAXMPC010000008.1:0-7506 GCA_964195335.1 uncultured Gammaproteobacteria bacterium
GGAACTGCGCTCCGCGGTCACCTCAACCACCCGCAACCGCCAGCTGTCATACCAGCGCTCACGTCCGAGACGTTGCGCCTCAAGATGTTCTGGATGGGCACCCCAGGCATTCACGGCGGCGAGGTCGCGCCAGTAGGAGACCGTGATACCGAAACTGGCCTCGTGCGCCGACTCGACCCCGAGGAACCCGGGTTGCTGCCGTACCAGTTCGAGCATGCGCTCGGCCGTCGCGGCGTAGCCTTCGAAGTCTGCTGACTGCTCGGTGGAGAAGATCACCGCCACGTAGGGCGGCTTCGGTGTGGCGGCCGGAAACGGGTCACTCATCCGGTCATCTGGCAGCGCCGGGCCGTGTCACCCACGGCCCGGCGCTCCGAATCAGGCGGGACTCGATGAGGCCTGGTCGCCCCCTACCGATGAGCTGGAAGCCGACTCCTGTTGCAGGGACTCGGCGTCGACCGCCTGGTCCTTGACCGTCTCGTACCAGAGGTCGTGGTGCTGCTTGGCCCAATTGGCATCGACGTAACCGTTCCACATGCCCCAGAAGGCCCCCTCGGTGCCGAGGGTGGCGATGTAGATGTGGCCTATCAGCATGGCACCGACGATCAGGCCGGAAACAGTGTGCAGGTAATGCATCGACTGCATGGTCTCGCGTGTCTGACCGAACTGCGGAAAGTCGAGCACCATGCCGGTGACGACGATCAGGCCACCCGCCAATACGACAAGCCAGAACCAGATCTTTTCACCACCGTTCATGTACTCGGCCGAGGGGTGCCCTTTGCCAACCAGGCCGCCCCCCTTGAGGAACCATGTGAAGTCGACCCCTTTCGGCATGTTGTTCTTGAGCCAGGCGACGATCATGACCACCATGCCGACGAACAGCAGCGGACCGAGGTAGTTGTGAGCGGTCTTCGACAGCTGCGCCAACACCGCGAATGTCTCCTTGCCGAGCATCGGGATCAACAGCGACTTGCCGTAGAGGACCACCAGTCCGCTGAGCAACTGGATGATGAACAGAACGGCCACCCACCAGTGGATGATCCGGTGGACCAGCGGCCAGCGCTCGACCACCTTCCCCGAGTTACCTGCCGCCAGGCGGGACGTGCCAAAAACCAGATAAAACAGGACAGACATGCCGGCGAATATCGCGAACGCCCAGGCACCGATCTTGGTCACCTCGTCGTTGCGCTGGGTCATCCAGTCCGTGCCACTGGGATTGATCAGGTTGCTCTGGCCGGTGGGTGCCGAGGCCGAATAGCCCTGATCACCCTGGCGCAGTGCGCGCCAGTAATCGCTTCCAATGTCACCGCTGCCCTGTGGCGCGGCCACCGGCCGCTGGGCCATGGATTGCTGCTGCTGCGCCAGTGCCGTCCCGGCACCAAGCAGGCAGACGATCAGGAAGATGAGGAGAAGGCCGTGTCCCTTCGGCCTGCGTGACACTCGAGAAACAGAAATTATTCTCATTAACGGTCACCTGCTCGCAATGACCCGCCAGCAGGGTGCCGGTGGGTCGTTGGGACGGGAAGGCGGTGGTACCCCGCACGACAGAGGGGTACCACCATCAGGTCACTTCTCGGCTTCGCCGCGTGCCTGCTCACGGTTGCGTCGACCGTAGGCCAGATCCCAGCCCCAGGCGCCCGCCGCTGAACCGCGCCAGACGACCCGCTCACGGTAGATGTCGGAGACGTCGCTGGCATCGCCGGCGATCAGTGCCTTGGTGGAGCACATCTCGGCACAGATCGGCAGCTTGCCCTCGGCGAGACGGTTGGAGCCGTACTTGCGCTTTTCGTCGATGGAGCCGACCTCTTCCGGGCCACCGGCGCAGAAGGTGCACTTGTCCATCTTGCCGCGGGAGCCGAACGAACTCTGGGTCGGGAACTGCGGTGCCCCGAACGGGCAGGCGAAGAAGCAGTAGCCACAGCCGATGCAGATGTCCTTGTCATGCAGCACGACGCCATCGTTGGTCTGGTAGATGGTGTCGACCGGGCAGACCGCGATGCACGGAGCATCGGAGCAGTGCATGCAGGCGACCGAGATCGAGCGTTCGCCCGCCTGACCGTCGTTGATGGTCACCACCCGCCGCCGGTTGATGCCCCAGGGGACCTCGTTCTCGTTCTTGCAGGCGGTCACGCAACCGTTGCACTCGATGCAGCGGTCGGTATCGCAGAGAAATTTCATACGTGCCATGGGTCAGTCCTCCTCAGGCAGCCTTGATCCGACACAGGGTGACCTTGCTCTCCTGCATCTGGGTCACTGAGTCGTAGCCGTAGGTCATGACGGTGTTGGCCGCCTCACCCAGGATGTAGGGGTCGGCCCCCTCGGGATACTTGCTCCTGAGGTCCTCGCCCTCCATGTGGCCGGCGAAGTGGAACGGCAGGAACACCACCCCGGGTGCGACGCGTCGGGTGATCTGGGCCTTGACCTTGATCCGTGAGCCCTCCGGACCCTCGACCCAGAGCATCGAACCCTCACGCAGTCCGGCGTTGTTTGCGTCGGCCGGATGGATCTCGGCAAACATGTCCTGCTGCAACTCGGCCAGCCACGGGTTGGACCGCGACTCGTCGCCGCCGCCCTCGTACTCGACCAGCCGCCCGCTGGTCAGGATCAGCGGGTAGTCCTTGGAGTAATCCTTCTCCTGGATCGACTTGTAGAGGGTTGGCAGCCGGTAGTGCGACTTGCGGTCCTCGTAGGTCGGGTACTTGGCTACCAGGTCACGTCGCGGCGTGTAGAGCGGTTCGCGGTGGATCGGCACCGGATCAGGGAAGGTCCAGACCACGGTCCGGGCCCGGGCGTTACCGAACGGCGCGCAGCCGTGCTTGATGGCGACACGCTGGATGCCACCGGAGAGGTCGGTCTTCCAGTTCTTGCCTTCGGCCGCGGTCTGCTCTTCGGGGGTCAGGTCCTTCCACCAGCCGAGCTTCTTGAGCATGGCGGCGGAGAACTCGGGATGACCGTCCTTGAGCTCGTTGCCCTTCGGGTAGGAACCGTCGGCCAGCAGGTTGACGCCGTTACGCTCGACACCGAATCGGGCGCGGAAGTTGAGCCCGCCCTCACCGACCGGCTTGCTCGTGTCGTAGAGGATCGGCGTGCCCGGGTGGCCCATCTCCGCGGTGCCCCAGCAGGGCCACGGCAGGCCGTAGTACTCACCGTTGGCCGGACCGCCTTCGGCCAGCAACGTGGTGCCGTCGAAGGTACCCCAGTTCTCCTGCTGCAGTTTCATCCGTTCCGGACTCTGCCCGGTGTAGCCGATGGTCCACATCCCCTTGTTGAACTCGCGGGTGATGTCCTCGATCAGGGGTTCATCGTTGTTGACCTGGATGTTCTTGAAGCACTGGTCGGCGAAGCCGAGCTTCTTGGCGAACTTGTACATGATGGTGTGGTCAGGCAACGACTCGAACATGGGTTCGATCACCTTGCTGCGCCACTGCAATGAGCGATTGGACGAGGTGACCGAACCGTAGGTCTCGAACTGGGTCGAGGCCGGCAGCAGGTAGACGCCGTCTGAACGACCATGCATGACGGCACTGGCGGTCGGGTAGGGATCGATGATGACCATCAGGTCGAGCTTGTTCATCGCCCCGACCATCTCCTTGCCGCGCGTCTGGCTGTTCGGCGCATGACCCCAGAAGACCATCGCGCGGATGTTGTCCTTCTGCGCGATATTGGCCTTGTCCTCGAGCACCCCGTCGATCCATCTCGAGACCGGGATGCCCTTGGTGTTCATCGGGCTGACATCCTTGCCCTTGGCCTGCTCGTAGGAGCCCTGGTCGAAGCGCGCCTTGACCCACTCGTAGTCGACGTCCCAGACCCGCGACCAGTGTTTCCAGGAGCCGGCCGAGAGGCCGTAGTAGCCGGGAAGCGAGTGGCTCAGGATGCAGAAGTCGGTCGCCCCCTGGACGTTGTCGTGGCCACGGAAGATGTTGGCGCCACCGCCGGCGACACCCATGTTGCCGAGGGCCAGTTGCAGGATGCAGTAGGCGCGGGTGTTGTTGTTGCCGTTGGTGTGCTGGGTGCCACCCATGCACCAGACGATGGTGCCGGGACGGTTCTCGGCCAGGGTCTTGGCGACCCGCGCCATCTGCGAACCCTTGACGCCGACGACGCTCTCGACCTCTTCAGGATTCCACTTCTTGCACTCCTTGCGCACCTCGTCGAGTCCGTAGACGCGCTGGGCAATGAACTTCTTGTCCTCCCAGCCGTTCTCGAAGATGTGCCAGAGCAGGCCGTTGATGAAGGCGACGTCGCTACCGGGGCGAATACGCACGTACTCGGTACCCTTGGCCGCGGTGCGTGTGAAACGCGGGTCGACGACGATGACTGCCGCGTTGTTGCGCTCCTTGGCCTGCAGGATGTGCTGCATGGCTATCGGGTGCGCCTCGGCCGGATTCGACCCGACCAGGATGATCGACTTCGAGTTGTGGATGTCGTTGAATGAGTTGGTCATGGCGCCGTAGCCCCAGGTGTTCGCGACACCGGCCACTGTGGTGGAGTGGCAGATTCGCGCCTGGTGGTCGACGTTGTTGGAGCCCCAGAGCCCCGCGTACTTGCGGAACAGGTAGGCCTGCTCGTTGCTGAACTTGGCCGAGCCGAGCCAGTAGACCGAGTCGGGTCCGGACTGCTCACGAATCTCTAGCATCTTGTCGCCGATTTCGTTGATCGCGGTATCCCAGGAGACCTTGGTCCACTTGCCACCGACCAGCTTCATCGGGTACTTCAGCCGTCGTTCGCCGTGGCCGTGCTCGCGGACCGAGGCGCCCTTGGCGCAGTGGGCACCGTTGTTGAACGGGTGGTCGAAGGCCGGCTCCTGGCCGGTCCAGACGCCGTTCGACACCTCGGCATAGATGCCGCAGCCGACTGCGCAGTGGGTGCAGATGGAGCGTATCGTCTCGGTCTTGCTGCCGCCCGCTGCGGTCGCGGCTTCAGCCTTGCGCACCATCGATGGCGACATGGCCGTCGCCAGCGCCGTACCACCGGCCGCGAGGCCGCTGTAACGCAGGAATGTGCGGCGGTTGACACCAGTGGCGCCACTCGCGTCGCCGGTTCCCGCCTGGGGGGTAAGTTGGGTTCGTGTCAGTTTCATGACTCCGTCCTCTTCAGGTGGTCACCGGGCCTCAGGTGCGGCAGGTGCGGTAGTAGGCACGTACGTGCTCGGTTTCTGCATAGCCCACGGTCTTGGCCGCGGGTTTCTTCACTTCGGGCTCCATCGGAGCCGCCACCGCGTTGCTCGCCGCGGCGACCACCGCTGCCGAGCCACCGGCAACTGCTACCTTGCGGAGGAAATCGCGTCGTCCTTGCCGCTTGTTCTCATCTGACTTGCGCATCGCTGGTCCTCCTTACGTGGTGAATGTACCGGGTGGCGTAAGGCCCTACTCCGGCAGGCTGAAGTACTTCGTCTCCAGGTCAGTAAATGCCGCCCCCAACTGGCTGACGGCACGGTAGAAACGGGCAGTCTCGGCTTGCTCCAGGTCGTTCCAGAAGCGTGCCACGTACGGCCCGATATGGGTGGTGTAGAAATTGCGCTGGGTGGCGTAATCGGCGGTGCGCTCGGGGTCGGCGATCAGCATCGCCATCACCTCGCACAGGGCGCCGACGTGGTCCTCAGGTTCGCTTACCCCCTCCTCGCGAGCGAAGCCGAGCCGGGCAAGGTCGTCGCGCAGCACGGTCAGCGGCTGCTCATTCAGGAAGCCGGTCAGGTACCACGATGCATAAGGCAGCAGTTCGCCGCGGCCGATGCCGATGAAGAGTTCCTGGTACTCATCGACCAAAGCCTCGGGATCGGCCGTGGCCGCGACCTTACCCAGGGCGCGCCAGGCCACGTCGAGCGGACTGTCGGCCGTCCCCTCGATCTCGGTAGTGGCCAGGTCAGCGAGCAGTTCGGCCGCCGGGGGCTTGGCCAGCAAGGCACCGAGCAGGGCGTAATTGGTGGCACGCAGGGCATCGTAGCGGGCCACGTCGGCCTGCGGATCACTCGCCTGGGTCACGTCCTGCAACTCCATGTCAGTTCATCCGTACCTCGGGGCCGGGTGGCGCCTCGCCATCCTCGAACATCGCCTTCACCCGGCATTCCTCGCACATCTTCAGGCGCTCGAGCCCCTTGCCCTGGAACATCGGGTGGTCCTTGAGCTTCTCGGTCATCAATTCGATCACGCTCGGCGTAGCAAACGGCTTGCCGCAAACGGTGCAGCAGAGCGGCTCCTCGGCCTTGAGTACGCGCTGCTGACGGCGTTGCTCAGGGTCAGGCAGGTAGCGCGGCTCAAGGGCCAGCGCCTTCTCCGGACAGGCGTTGACACAGAGACCGCACTGAACGCAGTTCTGCTCGACGAAGGCCAGCCTGGGTGTGTCGCCTCCGTCATGCAGCGCCTTGAGCGGACAGATCGAGACGCAGGACAGGCACAACGTGCACGCCGCGTGGTTGAAATCGAGATTGCCGAGCGGGGTGCCGGCTGGCAGGCTGATCGGCGCCGCGGTCCGGCCACTCTCCTCCCAGATGTGGTCGAGGGCCATGGCCAGCGTGGTGCGCTTGTCCTGGTCGGTGGAGAAGCGGCCGGCTGCCAATTCATTGCCGACCCCGTCGACCCCGGTCTCTGGCGGTGCCGTGACCCGCGCCAGGCGTAGGCCATTGGATTCGATTCCCTCGAGCAGTGTCGTGGCCCAGTCGAGTTCGCGATCGAGCACCTTGCGCACGGTCGCGCTCAGGGTCGGATCGTCGAGCAGGAGCACTTCCTGAGCGCCGAAGGCGAGCGTGGCAAACCAACTCTCCGGACCGATGGCGCCGACTTCCTCTACCGCCACCGGCAGCACATGGCCCGGCAACCGGTCGACCCAGCCTTCGGGCTGCGACTCGGCCCAGGAATGGCCGTGGAACAGGACACTGGCGGCAACGCCTCCCGCCGCACGGTAGGCATCCAGGGCGCCGGACAGGGCGGTGAGCAGTTCGGGCCGCTCGGGGTAGGCGTAACCGATCGCGCCGGATGGGCAGACCGTGGCGCAGGGGCCGATACCCTGGCACAGGTGGGTATCGATGGCGATGCTCTCGTCACCCGGGGTGATGGCCCAGGCGGGACAGACCTCGGCGCAGCGGGTGCAGCCGGTCTGGCCGCTGGCGCCGCGGGCGCAAAGATCGGCCGCATAGCGGATGTAGACCGGCTTCTCGAACTCGCCGATCAGCCCAGCTGCCTCGGTCAGGGCATTGGCCAGGGCGGCCTCGTCCGCCGGGGCGAAGTAGCCTGGTGGACGGCGCTCTGCAGCTAGGACGGGTGTTCCGGTCAGGTCGATGACGATGTCGTAGTAGCGACCGCCGTCGATGGTCCGGGGGTTACCGACCAGGTCGCCGGCGCGTACGGTCGCTTCGAAACGACCTAGGTGACCCTCGATCCCCTCCAGCGACCCGTGGTAGATGCGCGCCTCTTCCTGCGGCGGTCGCCAGCCGGCATCAGGCTCGTCACCGGTCAACAGCGCCGTGCAGTGAGGCAGGTCACGCAGGGCCTCGGCGGCAGCGCGAACCCTGGG
>CAXMPC010000009.1:0-13843 GCA_964195335.1 uncultured Gammaproteobacteria bacterium
GGGTGATTGGTGCGGGCTCGGGACCGCTCTGGATGAAGTCGCCTTCGTAGGTGATGTCGAAGGCCTGGGAGTGGAGAGGGATCAGCAGCAGGCTCGCGCATAGCAGCAACCGCGGTGCGGCAGGTCTCGTGCGGGTCATGGCATGGCTCCTGGTGATTCGCCAACCCTGTTTGGTTGATTGCGTGGTCATCAACCGGGTGTTGACGAGTTATCAATACTGGCTGGGAGCGGGCTTTGTAAATGACCTAAGGCACTAATTATACAGATAAATATAGTTACATTTGTTGCGGGTATTGGTGGCTTCGAGAACAGATGGGTTTTTCGTAGTGCAAAGAAAAAGGACGCGGCTTGCGCCGCGCCCTTTAAGCTTTTTCCGGACCAATCAGGCCCTTGAAGCGAGGCTTACTGCTGTTGTGCGGTCTGCGGCGCGACTTGGGCCATGCTCTGTGTCCAGGCGTTCGGGTCGAAGAAGTTGAACGGCGCCGCGCTGGTGGTGGCGGCGGCAGGCATCGCGTAGGCACCCGGGTTCATGGACTGCATGTAGAGCGCCGGGTTCATCATGTGCACGTAGGCGTTCGGGTTTATCCAGTACATGTAGGTGGCCGGGTTCATGAACGTGGTGTAGGCCGCGGGATTCATCCAGGCCATCATGTTGTTCGGATCGGCGAACTGCATGTAGAACTGCGGCGACATGAACTGGGCGTACTGGCCCGGGTTCATGAAGGCGGCATGACTCTGCTCGTGGGTGCGCGGGTCGATGAAGACCGCCCAACCGGCCGGGTTCGACGGGTTGAACTGCATGGGCTGGCCCGGCTGGGCGCCCTGCGGGGCCGTGGCACCTGGGACACCAGCCATCCATGCCGACGGATCGAACCAGTTGATGGCGGGGGCGACGGGCTGCTGGGTGGCTACCGGCGGCTGGGCCGTGGTGGTCTCTTCGGCGGCGATGGTCACGGCGGTCCCGACGGCCAGGCCGGCGGCTACGAGCATCGGAGGTGAACCTCGCCTCGCGGCTGGAGTCGCAGGCGGAGCCGGGCGGCATCGTCATGGCCTACGAGACCTACGCGCTGGTCAGCGACATCGTCCATGCCGAGGAGCAGGCACCGATCCAGGTCAAAGGCGTCCGCCCGTTCGCGCTGGTTGGGCTCTACGACGACCTCGCCGGAAACCGGCGCTACATCCACCAGGAGCAGGATGGCGTGCTGCTACTGATCGATCTGGACAAGCTGGCACCCGAGGAGCGCGCCGCGGTGGCGGCCAGGCTGGAGGCGGCGGTGAGTGAACTGAAATCGTCGTGATGGCTGGGGTCGTGCTGTGAATGATTGTCTGGAGTCAATAGCAACGTTGGGTGTCTTCTTTATAATATCGACGTTAACAAATGGATATTGATAGGCGTTTCGCCCACATGATCCGCACCCTGGCGATCCTGTCACTTTTTTTACTGTTGGCTGCTTGCAGCAGCGGCAGTGACAGCAACGGGGATCCTTCCGAGGGCCGGTACCTGGTCTCCATCACGGTACTGCCCGTCGATCCGGGTCTGCCAGCCGGCAGGACGCAGCAGTTCATAGCCATCGGCAACTACAACGACGGATTCCAGTTCAACATCACCCGCTTCGTGACCTGGTCGAGTTCCAATCCGACGGTTGCCAGCGTCGATTCGGCGACCGGCCTGGTGACGACGAAGTCGATGGGACAGGCGGTGATCAGCGCCAGGCTGGCCGTGACCGGTTCGACCACAGTGACCGTCAACGGTGCCACCCTGAGCCGGCTGGTCATCATTCCGGCCGACGCCAGCGACCCGGCCGGAACCCAGCGCCAGTTCACGGCCCTCGGCGAGTTCAGCGACGGCAGCACGGCCGATGTAACTTCGTTGGCCACCTGGAACTCGTCCAATACGGTCGTGCTGGACGTCGTTCCCAGCGGCACCGGTGCCGGGCTGGCGGACTTCCTGGCCCCGGGCGCGGTCACGCTGTCCGCCAGCTACCTCAGCACCAATACCGCAGTTCCTGTAACGGTGACGGCAGCGACCCTGGTCGAACTTCTCATCGACCCGGTGGTGGCCTCCGTGCCGTCAGGATTGGCCGTCCAGTATCACGCCACGGGCATCTATTCCGACGGCACCAGCAGCCCGTTAACCGACGAGGTCGCCTGGAGCAGCAGCAACAGTGCAATTGCTGACATCGACGTCACTGGTCTTGCTCGTGGTCTCATTCCAGGAAACGCGACTATCCGTGCCGATTCCCCTGGGTTCTCGGCCACGGCGTCGCTGACTGTCACCGCGCCGGTGACCGTCGGCCTCGAGATCCTGCCTCCGGCCGTCGACGCCCCGGCCGGCACCCGCGGCCAGCTACACTTGGTCGCCTTCAAGAGCGACGGCACTGCGGTCGAGGCAACGCCCGAGGCGACTTGGCGTTCCAGCAACATCACCGTGGCCATCATTATTCCGGACGGCAGCAACGCCGGTTTCGGCTACCTGCTGGCACCGGGGACCGCGACCGTCACCGCGGCCTACGACGGCCAGGAGACGTCGATCCCGGTCACCGTGACCGCCGCGCTGCTGGTCGAGATTCTGCTGCAGCCGGTCGACGCGGCCATCGCCAGCGGCCTCGACATCCAGTACCAGGCCACCGGTATCTACTCCGACGGCCGCAGCGAACCGCTCGGTGACGAGGTCTCCTGGCAGAGCAGCAATCCCGCGGTCGCCACCATCGACCTCGCCGGCCTGGCTCACGGTGTGGCCCCAGGGGTCACCACCGTCACGGCGACCTTCAGCGGTGTCTCGGGCAACACGTCGCTGACCGTTTCCCCGGCCTTCGTCACCGCGCTGCAGATCCTGCCGGCCGCGATTGACGTCCCGGCCGTGACCACCGGCCAGTTGCAGGCACTCGCCTTCTACAGCGACGGCAGCACCGGGGACGTCACCGCCGAGGCGACCTGGAACTCGACCGACGAAACGGTGCTGCATGTCGTGCCGGCCGGCGCCGACGCCGGCTTTGCCTCCGCTCTGAGTCCTGGCAGTGCCACCGTCAGCGCCACCTTCCAGGGGGTCTCGAACAGGATCCCGGCGACCGTCAGGCCCGCGGTGCTGACCGGGATCGTGGTCGAGCCGGTCGTCGCCACCGTCGCCAGCGGGATCACCGTCCAGTACACGGCCACCGGCCTCTACTCCGACGGCAGCAGCGAGCCACTGGGTGACGAGGTCGGCTGGCAGACCAGCAACCCCGCCGTCGCCGTCATCGACCTCGACGGCCTGGCGCAGGGCGTCCAGCCGGGGGTTGCGACCATCACCGGAAGCTACGGCGGTTTCAGCGACCAGGCGACATTGACCGTCACGGCCGCCGTGGTGACCCGGCTGCAGGCGCTGCCGCCGACCGTCACGGCACCGCTCGGCAGCACCGGGCAACTGCATGCCGTCGCCCTCTACAGTGACGGCTCCATCGCCGAGGTCACCGCCGAATCGACCTGGAACTCCAGCGACGAGGGCATCGTTTACGTCATCGCCGACGGCGGCGAGGCGGGTCAGGCCGCCGCCAAAGGGGTGGGCGCGGCGACGGTCAGCGCCAGCTTCAGTGGCCAGAGCTCGGCCATGCCGGTGACGGTGACGGCCGCGGTGCTGACCGAGATCCAGGTGCAACCGGTCGATGAAACCCTGGCCAAGGGGCTCGACGAGAAGTTCGTCGCCACCGGCATCTATTCCGACGGCACCAGTGAACCGCTTGGCCAGGAGGTGGCCTGGCAGAGCAGCGATCCGGCCATCGCCACCGTCAATACCAGCGGTCTGGCCCACGCGGTCGACATCGGCGTGGCGACCATCAGCGCCAGCTTCGGGGGCCTGGTGGGACAGGCGGACCTGACGGTTACCGCCGCGACCGTCACCTCTGTCCAGGTGACCCCGGCCGTGGTGGACCTTCCGGTCGGCACCCGCCGGCAGTACACGGCTACCGCTTACTACACTGACCTGACCGCCAGCAACGTCACCAACGTGGCGCTCTGGACCTCGAGCGCCCCGAACGTGCTCGATGTCGCTCCCAACGGCAAGGGGGCGGGCCTGGCGACGGCGCTGGCCCAAGGGGCCGCAACCGTATTGGCGACGTTCCGGGGCGTGACCGGCACGGCGCAGGCGACGGTCTCGCCGGCCGTGCTGCTGGAGGTCATCGTCACCCCGGCCAGCAAGAGCATCGCCAACGGCCTGACGGTGCAGTATGCCGCCTCCGGGATCTACTCCGACGGCAGCAACGTCGACCTGACCAATGATGCTGGCTGGCAGAGCAGCAACACGGCCGTGGCGGTGATTTCACCGCAGGGACTGGCCACCGCCGCGGGTGTCGGCACGACGACCATCCAGGCGACCGTCGGCGGCCTCTTTAGCCAGGCGAGCCTGGACGTCACCGTCGCGGTGGTCACCGGCTTGCAGGTCCAGCCCGGTGACTTCTCGATCCCCGCGGGGCGCACCCAGCAGCTGAACAGCATCGCCTATTATTCGGACGGCAGCACGGCCGAAGTGACCGACAACTCGACCTGGAACTCGACGGATGAAAGCGTGCTGTTCGTCGCGTCCGGGGATCCTCTCCGCGGCCTGGCCAAGGCGCGCGTTGTCGGCACGGCGACGGTCAGCGCCGGCTTCGCCGGCTTCACGGCGACCGTCCAGGCGACGGTTACTTCCGCGGTGCTGCAGTCGATCTCCATCGCACCGGCCAATGCCTCGGTGGCCAGCGGCGTCGAGATCCAGTACGAGGCGACCGGGATCTATTCCGACGGCACCAGCCAGCGCCTGACCGGCCAGGTGGCCTGGCAGAGCAGTGTCACGGGCGTGGCGACCATCGGTACCACCGGCTTGGCCGACACGGTCGCGCCGGGCGCCACGACCATCACGGCGAGCCTCTCCGGTGTCACCGGACAGACCCCGCTGAACGTCACCGCGGCGGTCGTCGAGTCGCTCCAGATCACCCCGGCAAGCCTGGTCGAGCCGGCCGGGACCAGCAGGCAGTTCACGGCGACGGCCTTCTACAGCGACGCTACGAGCAAGGATGTCACCCGCGAGGCGACCTGGAGTTCATCGGACTCCCTGGTCGTCACCGTCGGCACTACAGGTGAAGACAGCGGCTTTGCCCAGCTGCTGGCACCGGGCAACGCCACGATCACGGCCGCCTTCCAAGGGGTCAGCGACAGCACGCCAATCGAGGTCACCCCCGCCGTCCTGGTGAAGATCGACATCGACCCGGTGGCGGCCGTCGTGCCGAGCGGCGTGCCGGTCCAGTACCAGGCCACCGGTGTGTTCTCGGATGGCAGCAGCTCGGACATCTCCACCGACGTCAGCTGGCAGAGCAGCAACACCACGGTGGCGACCGTCGGGCTCGGTGGGTTGGCGTTGACCGGCGCGCCCGGCGTGACGACCATCTCGGCCACGTCCGGCAGTGTCTCTTCCTCGGTCACGCTGACAGTCCAGAACGCCGTGGCCGTGGTCCTGCAGATCCTCCCCGGTTCGGTGACCCTGCCGCTCGGCAAGCGCGAGCAACTGCAGGCCATCGTGCTGTTCAGTGACCTGACCACGCAGGATGTCACTACACTGGCCACCTGGACCTCGACCAATGAAGCGATCGTCGACGTCGTCGCCGGCGGTGCCGACGCAGGCCTGGCGACGATGGTCGGCATCGGTTCCGCGTTCGTCTCGTCCAGCTACCAGGGAACGAACACCTCGATCCCGGTCGAGGTCACGGCCGCGGTACTGACCAGCATCGAGGTCGACCCGGTGGGTGAAAGCGTCCCCCAGGGGGTCAGCGTGCAGTACCACGCCACCGGCATCTACTCCGACGGCACCAGCACGCCGCTCGACGAGGACGTGACCTGGCGCAGCAGCGACACCACCGTGGCCACCATCGACCAGGACGGCCTGGCCAACACCCTTGGCACCGGCAGCCAACAGTCGATCGGGACCACCCAGATCAGCGCCAGCTACATCGGGTTCAGCGACGAGACGCCGCTGAAAGTGACCACGGCCATCGTGACCGGGTTGCAGATCACGCCCACCGGTCTGGAGAAGCCGGCCGGCACCAGCGGCCAGCTGACCGCCACGGCCTTCTACACTGACCTGACCAGCGCGGACGTCACCAACCAGGCGACCTGGAGTTCGTCGGACACGGCGGTCGTCTCGGTCGGGAACTCGGGTGAGAACGGTGGGTTTGCCGAACTCCTGGCACCGGGCGTGGCCAACGTCACCGCTTTGTTCGAGGGGGTCAGTGATAGCAACCCGATCACCGTGACCAACGCCGTCCTGACCTCCATCAGTGTCGATCCCCGCGTCGAAGACGTGCCCAAGGGCTCGGAGGTGCAATACAGCGCCACCGGCTTCTTCTCCGACGGCAGCAGCTCGTCGACCGACGACGATGTCAGCTGGGCCAGCAACAACCTCACCGTCGCCACCATCGATCTCGACGGCAAGGCCGAGGCCATCGGCCTGGGGATCGCGGCCATCACGGCGTCACTCGATGGCATCACCGGCAGCGCGACGCTCAACGTATCCGATGCCATCGTGGTGGCGCTGCAGGTCACGCCACCGTTGCTGACCGAACCGGCCGGGACCAGCGGTCAGCTCACCGCGCTCGCCCTGTTCAGCGACGGCAGCGACGAGGACGTCACCCTCGAGGCGACCTGGCAGAGCAGCGACAAGGCTGTCGTCACGGTGGGCACCGGCAGCGAGACTTCCGGCTTCGTCCAGCTGATCGCCAAGGGCACGGCGACCATTACCGCGACCTACCAGGGGGTCGACGACGTCATCCCGGTCGAGGTGACCGACGCAGTGCTGGTCGACATCCTGATCGATCCGCCCAGCGCCACCCGGGCGGCCGGTCTAGCCGTGCAGTACAACGCCACCGGCGTGTTCTCGGACGGCAGCCTGTCGACCATCAACGATGACGTCACCTGGCAGAGCAGCGACACGGCGGTCGCCATCATCACCCAGAACGGCGAAGCCGTCGGCAAGGCGGTCGGCACGGCCAACATCACCGCCTCGCTCGCCGACATCACGGCGTCCACGCCGCTGACGATCACCAGCGCCATCCTGACCGAGATCCAGGTCAGCCCGGTGGTCGAGGAGTTGATCGTCGGCCTGACCACGCAGTACGCGGCCACGGGGGTGTTCAGCGACGGCGGTACCGCGGACCTGACCGGCGACGTCACCTGGGATACCGGCAGTGACATGGTGGCCGACATCTCCAATGCCGCCGGCAGCGAGGGGCTGCTGTCCGCACTCGGGGTCGGCGTGTCGACGGTCACCGCCGCCCTGGGCGGGATCATCGGCGGTGCCTCGCTCACCGTGACGCCGGTCGCGGTCACGGGGGTCGAGATCGTGCCGGTCAACATCACGGTCCCGGTAGGGATCAGTTCGGAGTGGGTTGCCCTGGCGGTCTTCGCTGACGGTTCCACCCTCGACATCACCGAGGATGCCACCTGGTTCAGCAACGATAACGACATCGCCTCGGTGGTCAAGGGCGTTGTCACCGGGGTCAGCGAAGGGAATACCGACATCCTGATCAACTACCAGGGGGTCTCCGACGATCAGCCGGTAACGGTCACCGCGCCGAACACGGAAACGGTCACGATCACGCCGACGTGGGTCAAGCTCGATGTCGGGAACCTGCAGCAGCTCACCGCCATCGCCCGTTTCGATGACGGGACCAACGCCGTCGTCACCGAGGACGCCAACTGGCTGGTCGATGACAACAGCGTGGCGCAGGTCGACAATACGTCAGGGCAGAAAGGCTTAGCTTCCGCGATCAGCCCGGGGATTGCGGCGGTGACGGCGTTACTGTCCGACGCCGCGGGTGGGTCGGCGATCGAGGTCGTCGACCTGACGCTTATCGACCTGACCGTCACGCCGGCGGCCAAGAGCATCGCGGCCAACTCCAGCGTCTTCTACACCGCCACGGGCATCTACGACGACGGTTCGGTGCAGGACCTGACCAACAACGTCGCCTGGACCTCCGACGATCCGTCGGTCGCCCAGATCGGCAACGGCGTCGACGACAAGGGCATCGCCACCACCCTCAGCGCCGGCTCGACGCTGATCCGCGCGGTCATCGAGAGCGCCACCCGGTTCGAGACGACGGCGTCACTGCAGGTGACGGCCGCGTGCCCCAACGGCAATCCGGACTCGGTGGCGATCGTGCCCGACCCGTCCACGGTCTCCGTAGGCGCACGCACCCAGCTGGAACTGATCGCCACCTTCGGCGCCTGCGAGCAGAACGTGACCAACAATTCCGGCGCCAACTGGAAATCGAACGATCCGAACACCGCCGCGGTCACCAAGAACGGTGGTGAGGTGATCGGTCTCGATGTCGGCACGGCTGAGATCGAGGGCAAGTACAAGGGGCAGGCGGCCCTCGCCGACGTCAACGTCATTGCCACCGAGGTGGCCCGGATCAGGATCGACGCCGCGCCGTCCATCATCCTGTCGCCCGGTACGTTCACCCTGCAGTGCCTGATGCAGGAGATCGTCGGCGGCGTGCTTCAACCGGAGGTGGTGGTGACCCCGCTGGTGGCGTGGACCATCGATAAGCCGGCCGTGCTGCTGCTCAGTGCCCTGATCGTCGACAACCAGCAATTCAGCACGCTGTCGCTGGGCAGCGCGGTGATCGGCTGCCACTATGGCGGCAAGCGGGCCGAGGTCTCGGTGACCATCCAGTAACGCAAAGGACCGGGGCGGTCACCCGCCCCGATCCTGGTTCGTAAGTTCTCAGGCCGCCTTGCGCTGGTCGAGCCAGGCGGCGACCGCGTCGGAGTCACCGATCAACTCGCCGTTGACGAACACCTGCGGCACGGTCGAGGCGCCGGCAACGGCGCGCAGGCTGCGCTCGCTGTAATCGCGGTTGAGCACCAGTTCCTCGAAGGCGATGCCGGCCTCGTCCAGCATCCCCTTGGCGCGGGCGCAGTAGGGGCAGCCGGGCCGGGTGAAGACGGTGACGTCGGCCGGCGTGGCCGCGTTCGGGGCGACGTAGGCCAGCATGGTGTCGGCGTCGGAGACCTCGAACGGGTCGCCCGGCAGGTCCGGTTCGATGAACATCTTTTCGATCGCGCCGTCGCGCACCAGCATGGAGTAGCGCCACGAGCGGTCGCCGAAACCGAGGTCGTTCTTCGCCACCAGCAGGCCCATGCCGCGGGTGAAGTCGCCGTTGCCGTCGGGGAGGAAGGTGATGGCTTCGGCATGCTGCTCGTCCTGCCAGCGGTTCATGACGAAGGCGTCGTTGACCGAGACGCAGACGATGTCGTCAACGCCGTGCGCCTTCAGGGTCGGCGCCAGCTGGTTGTAGCGCGGCACGTGGGTCGACGAGCAGGTCGGCGTGAACGCGCCGGGGAGGGCGAAGACGACGACGGTCCTGCCGGCGAACAGCTCGTCACTGCTGACATCGACCCAGTCGTGGTCCTGCCGGGTGCGGAAGATAACGCTGGGGATCTTCTGGCCTTCTCTGTTTTCTAACATGACGGTCTCCGGTTGGGTTGAATTCGATAGGTGCAGTCTAGGGATGAATTAAACTTCGGTAAAACGAAATAAAACAATTACAGTGATATAGTAAATAGAACAATATCCTGTAGGTCGGACTTCAGTCCAACAGGCCGTAGCCAGGGATCCGATGCCCGCGTCGGGCTGAAGCCCGACCCACAGGCGAGGGGGTGCTGGATTTGTAGGTCGGACATCTGACCGACAAGGCGTAGCCAGGAATCCGGTGCCCGCGTCGGGCTGAAGCCCGACCTACTGACGATGGGCGTTGGAAATGTGGGTCGGACTTCAGTCCGACAAATGAATCGAGAGGAGACGTCGCCATGACCCACCTGCCGACGATGAAACAGCTGCGCTACTTCGTCGCCCTGGTCGAGCAGGGCCATTTCGGCCGCGCCGCCGAGGCCTGCTTCATTTCCCAGTCGGCCTTTTCGGTGGCGATCCGCGAACTGGAGACGCTACTCGATGTGCAACTGGTCGATCGCACGCGCAAGAAAGTGACGGTCACCGCCATCGGCCAGGACCTCGTCACCCAGGCGCGGCTGGTGCTGCGCGATGCCGAGGCGCTGGTCGAAGCGGCGCGTCCCCAACAGGGACCGCTCGCCGGGCGGCTCAGCCTCGGTGTGATCCCGACCGTCGCGCCGTTCCTGCTGCCGGCGTTCCTACCGTCGCTGCATACCGATTACCCGCAACTGGAACTGTTCCTGCGCGAGGACCAGACGGCGCGGCTGATCGAGGCGCTGCTCGCCGGCGAACTCGACGTGGTGTTGATGGCGCTGCCCTACGAAGTCCGCCATGCCGAGGTGCTGAAGCTGTTCCGCGATCCGTTCCGTCTCGCCTGCCACGAAGGCACGGCGCGGGTCGATCCGGAGAACTACCGCTTCAACCGATTGCAACAGGAGAGCGTGCTGCTGCTGGAGGACGGGCACTGTCTGCGCGACCACGCGCTTGCCGCCTGTCGCATCCGCCAACAGGCGAAGGTGAGCCGCTTTGCCGCCAGCAGCCTGTTGACGCTGGTGCAGATGGTCGAGGCCGATCTCGGGATCACCTACCTGCCGGCGATGGCCGAAGGCTCGGCATTGCTGCGCGAAACCCGTGTTCGAACCTACACGCTCGACAAGGGCGCCTACCGCGACATCGGCCTCGTATGGCGTAAAGGCAGTGCGCGCGGCGAGGCGTTTCGCACGCTCGGTGAGCACATCACGGCACATCGACCGGGGTCGAGTGACAACAAGGGCGTTAAGGCGCGCCCGGCACGGGCACGCCGGCGCAAGCGCTAGCGAGAACGAGGTCAGCCGGCAGGCAGAATTTCGCCCAGCGCCTCGCCCAGCCGCACCTGCCGTCCCGGGTCGAGGTCGTCGGCGAACGCGACCCGGTCGGGCGGGAACAGCATGATCACCGTCGAACCCATGTTGAAGCGGCCGAGCTCGGCGCCGCGTTTAAGCTCCGGTCCTGCGCCGTCGTCGTAGCGGGTCAGGGCGATTTCGCTGCGATGGGGTGGGGTGATCTCTCCGCTCCAGACGGTCTCGATGCTGCCGACGAACAGTGCGCCGACGAGCACGATCGCCACCGGCCCGATGGCGGTATCGAATATCAGAACCACCCGCTCGTTGCGTGCGAACAGGCCGGGCACGGTCCGCACCGCAGGCGGGTTGACCGCGAACAGCCGACCCGGCACATAGACCTGCTCGACCAGTCGCCCGTCCAGTGGCATGTGGATGCGGTGGTAGTCACTCGGTGAGAGGTACAGGTTGGCCACCGTGCCGTCGGCAAACGGTGTCGCCCGTTGTTGCGAGCCGCCGAGCAGGGCCGTGGCGTCGAATTGGTGGCCCTTGGCGACCAGGGCCGCCTCTTCAAGCGGTCCGCAGTGGCAGACCGCACCGTCCACCGGCTGCAGCAGTGTCGAGTCACCGTCGGCGAGGGGCCTGGCATCGGTTTTCAGTGCGCGAGTGAAGAAGGCGTTGAACGACGGATAGGTGCGCCGTTCCTCGATCTCGGCCTCTTCCAGCGCCACCTCGAAGCTGTTGCAGAAGAGATCGATCAGCAGGTCTTTCCACCACGAAACCGTGCTGCGCGTGGCGCGATGGACGATGCGTGACAGGGCATGGGTCGGCAGCAGGTACTGTGGCAGCGTGCGCAGCCGGTCGGTCAGTCCGGCGACGTCGGTGGCGGCGCGGGTGTGGGCGGGTGTCGGGTCCATGCGTGTCTCGATTGATCAGGTGGCGATCATTATAAAGTCTGCACCCGGGCCGCGCGCTGACGCACGGCGACGATCCCCGCGGCGATCACCAGCAGGGCGCCTATCCCGGAGAGCAGGTCAGGCAGTTCCGACCAGAACAGCCAGCCGAGGGCGACCGAGAACAGCACCGAGATATAACTGAAGGGCCCGACCTGCGCGGCCGGGGCGCAGGCATACCCACGCGTCAGCAGGAACTGGCCGGCGGAGGCGAGACCGCCGAGCACGACCAGCCAGGCCCAGATTGCCGGTTCCGGGGTCTGCCAGCTCCAGGTCAGTGGCACGGCCGAGACGACCGTGGCCAGCAGGGCGAAGTAGAAGACCACCCGGGTGGCAGGCTCACGCCGGCGTCCGAGCTGGCGCACGCAGACCATTGCTGCCGCGGCACTCACCCCGGAAAAGACGCCAATCAGCACCTCGGGCCGGAACAGGCCGGTGCCCGGCTTCAGGATCAGCAGGATCCCGCCGAACCCGAGAAACACGGCGCCGACCAGGCGCATCGGTACCGGCTCGCCGAGGGCGAAGCGGGCGAGGAAGGGGATGAACAGCGGCGCGGAGAAGGTCAGCAGCACCGCCTCGCCGAGCGGGATGCGCGCCAGCACGTAAAAGTAGCCGTAGAGCGCGCCGACCCCGAACAGCGCGCGCAGCAGGTGCAGTTGAAAAACGTCCGTGCGCAGCGACACCCCGGCAACGCGCAGCAGCGGCAGCAGGAAAGCGATGCCGAACAGGTTGCGGAAGAAGACCAGCACCTCTCCCGGCAGGTCGTTGGCGAGGCTTTTCACCACGGCGCCCATGGAAGCGAACATCAGCGCCGCCGCGGTGACGAACAGCGCGCCACGCAGCGGATCGTGAATCTCTTCCGTGATGTCGGGGTCGAGCGGGGAGATGGCCGTCGCTCAGGAGCCCTCGATAGGGACGTCCGGGTCGTTGCCCCACTCGGACCAGGAGCCCGGGTAGCCCTTGACCCGCGGGTAGCCGAGGGCGCGCAGCATGACGTAGCTGTGCGATGAGCGGTGGTGGGTATGGCAGTGGCAGACGATCTGCCTGTCGGGCGTCAGCCCACGCTCCTCGAGCAGCGCGCGCAGTTCAGCCTCGGGCAGAAAGCGCAGGTTGCGCTCGCGGTCCATGGTCAGCATCCAGTCGAGATTGGCCGCGCCTGGAATATGACCTCCGCGCGCAGCGAACACCTTCAGGCCGTGGTGCTCCTCGGCGGTGCGCGCATCGAGGATGCGCACGTCCTCGTCCTCGAGGTGAGCGCGGACCCAGTCGAGCGTCGCCACCGGCTCGTCGCCATAGCTGACCGGGTAGTCGCCCGGCATCGGTTGCACGGCGCGCCCTTCGACCGGGTGCTGTTCGTTGGCCCAGGCGTGCATGCCGCCGTTGAGCAGTGACCAGCCCGTGTGGCCGATGACGTCGAGGGTCCAGAGCAGGCGTGCCGCCTTGCCGCCGCCCTCGTCATCGACGGCGACGACGTGGTGCTCACGCTTGAGGCCGATGGCGCCGAGGACGCGGGCGAGCAGCTGCGCGTCCGGTAGCAGTCCCGGCGTCGGGCGCTGGCCGCGGACGATCAGGCCGTAGTCGAGGTGCACCGCGCCGGGGATGTGCATGTGCGCGTATTGCTCGCGCTTGCTGAGGTCGATGACGAGGAGATTGTCCTCGCCGAGCACCGTCTCGAGTTGCTCAGGTTCGATGATCATCGGAAGTTCATTGAGCTTCATTGCGGCTCCAGTTGGTCGGACGTCCCGAAGAGTATAGGGAGCCGTGGTCTTGCGCATGCTGGCGCGGATCAATTCAACACGGGATTGCGGTCATCGTGGCTCAGGACCCGCTCCTGCAGCGAGGCGGATTCCGTTCTTGGTAGGAGGGTCGCCCACGGCCCGATCAGCGTTCGGCCCCAGCATAGGCCGGATCGCGGCCTGTACCCAGGGGGCATAAAGGGGCCGCTCCTACGACGGCAGCGGGTTTCGTTCTTTATGTAGGAGGGTCGCCTTTATGCCCCACGGGTACACGGCCCGATTGCCGTCCCGTTCGGTTGATGCCTGGTCGCGGTCGGGCGTCGGGGTAGGCCGGAGCCGATCCACGTGACCGCCGTGCGGGATCAGGCCGCGGTGACG
>CAXMPC010000010.1:0-1622 GCA_964195335.1 uncultured Gammaproteobacteria bacterium
GTGCCGAGGAGAGGACTTGAACCTCCACTGGGTTTCCCCAACTAGCACCTGAAGCTAGCGCGTCTACCAATTCCGCCACCTCGGCGTGGCACGCCGGGAGCATCTCCCGACGGCGAAGAGCGGGCATTTTGCCGACACCCCTTGGGCTTGTCAATCTTCGCCGAGCGCCCCCCATTACCCCTGAGCTAACCTGAAATCATGAACAAGAGAGCCGACCAGGCCGGCGACAGTAGCGCGGCCCGGAGCCGCGCAGCACGCTGGCGCGAGACCGACCCCGAGCACGCGCGCGAGGCGCAAAAATACGCTCAACCCATGCCAAGCCGGCGTTTCCTGATGGATCTGCTTGCTGATTTCGCGAGCCCGCTCAAGGCAACTGAACTGGCCCGGATGCTTGAACTCGACGAGACAGAGCAGGGCGGTCTGCAGACCCGGCTCGGGGCGATGGTCCGCGACGGCCAGCTGGTTCGCGACCGCCGAGGCGGTTACGGCCTGGCCGAGCGCATGAACCTGGTGCGCGGACGCATCAGCGCCCACCCGAACGGTTTTGGCTTCCTGCTGCCCGAAGACGGTAGCGACGACCTGTTCCTGGCCCCGCGCCAGATGCGTTCGCTGATGCATGGCGACCGGGTGCTGGCACGGGTGGCTGGCATCGACCACCGCGGTCGGCGCGAGGGGGCGCTGGTTGAGATCCTCGAGCGCCAGCACCGCACCCTGGTAGGCCGCTTTTCCGTTGACGGTGAACTCGCCTGGATGCGTCCCGACGACAAGCGGTTGCCACAGGATGTCATGGTCCATGAGCCTGATCGTGGCGAAGCTGCACACGGCCAGATGGTCGTCGTCGAACTGACCAGCTACCCCGACAAGCGCCAGCCCGCGGTGGGGCGCATCGTCGAAGTGCTCGGCGACCACATGGCGCCGGGCATGGAGATCGACGTCGCCATCCGTGCCCACGAGCTGCCGGTCGACTGGCCGGCGGAGGTGCTCGCCGAGGCCGACGGCCTGCCCGACAGCGTGCCGAAAAGCGCCAGGGCGGAGAAAGGACGTGAAGACCTGACCGGCGTGCCGCTGGTGACCATCGACGGGGCCGACGCCCGCGATTTCGACGACGCCGTCTTTGCCGAGCCGACCGCCAGTGGCTGGCGGTTGCTGGTCGCCATCGCCGATGTCTCCGCCTACGTCGTGCCCGGCAACGCCCTCGACCGCGAAGCGCGCAAGCGTGGCAACTCGGTCTACTTCCCGGAGCGGGTGGTGCCGATGCTGCCCGAAGCACTCTCCAACGGCCTCTGTTCGCTCAACCCGGAGGTTGATCGCCTCTGCGTCGCCTGCGAGATGCTGATCGATCGCGACGGCAAGGTGAAGCGGACCCGGTTCCTGCGCGGGGTGATGCGCTCGGCGGCGCGGCTCACCTACGACACCGTCTACGACTGGCTCTGGCAGGGCAAGGCGACCGGGAAGGAACACGCCGCGCCCTACTGGGACTCGCTGCAGGCGCTGGCCGACGTCTACCGCGCGCTCGCCACCCAGCGCCGGCGACGCGGTGCGATCGACTTCGAGACCGTCGAGACGCGCATCGTCTTCGGTCAGGAGCGCAAGATCGAGCGCATCGTCGCGGTGGAGCGCAA
>CAXMPC010000011.1:0-3096 GCA_964195335.1 uncultured Gammaproteobacteria bacterium
GCCGGCCGAGGCCGGGCAGCAACCACGCTGTTCCCCCTGGAGTCAGTAAGGACTCAGGCCGCGGCCGTGTTCCGCCCACGGCGGCGGATGTTCAACACTTCGACCCCTGTCGCGAACGCCATCGAGAAGTAGAGATAGCCCTTTGGTACATGCTGTTCGAAGCCCTCGGCGATCAGCATCGCCCCGACCAGCACCAGGAAACTCAGCGCCAGCAGTTTCAGCGACGGATGCGTCTCGACCATGTCGCCGAGCGGCTTGGCGAAGAAGAACATCACGCCGACCGAGATCAGGATCGCCGCGACCATCACCTCGATGTCGCGCGCCAGGCCCACCGCGGTAATCACCGAGTCGAGCGAAAAGACGATGTCGATGATCGCGATCTGTGCGACCACCAGCACGATGCCGTGCAGCGCTTTCACCGTCGGCGGTTCGCCGTGCTCCGCCTCGACGTCGACATAGATTTCGTTCGCCGCCTTCCACAGCAGGAACAGACCGCCACCGATCAGTACCAGGTCGCGGCCGCTGATCGCCTCGCTGAACACTGTGAACAGCGGGTTTTCGAGTTTCATCACCCAGGTCAGTGACAGCAGCAGGCCGATCCGGGTCAGGCCAGCGAAGGCGAGGCCGAGGAAGCGGGCCCGGTCGCGGTGTTCTTCCGGGAGCCGCGACACCAGCAGGGTCAGGAAGATGATGTTGTCGACGCCGAGGACGATCTCCAGCGCCGTCAGTGTCACCAGGGCGGCCCACGCTTCGGGGCTCGTCAGCAGTTCCAGCATTGTTCAGGGCTCCGGTGCCGGGTGGCTATCACACACGGTTCGGTCATGTTCGGGATGCTCTGCGCTGGCTGTCCACCGGCGCGCCAGCCCCGATGATACAGACGCGCCTCGTACTGAGGGCGGTATGTGTGGCCGAGGCCGCTTCCGGTTTCATGCGGTTGGATGGGCGCTAACGGTAGGTCAATGCGGTAGGCATGTCAGGTAGGATGGTATTCAGGACGGCTGCCACAATGGGCGAGCCGTTTTATATTAATGTAATTTATTACAATAACTATATAACTTATTGGTAATAATGGATAGAAGCGAGCGATTTCACCGTATCGACCGATTGCTACGCGAGCGTCGAACGGTCCCGATGCAGTTGTTCCTGGAGCGGCTGGAGGTCTCTCGCGCCACCTTCAAGCGCGACCTCGAATACCTGCGTGACCGTTTCAACGCCCCGATCGTCTACGACCGTGAACTGGGTGGCTACCGGTATGACGACAAGGACGGTGAAGAACGTTTTTCACTGCCTGGGTTGTGGTTCAGTGCCGGTGAACTCCGTGCCCTGGTGACACTGGAGCAGTTGGTCGAGGGCCTGCAGCCTGGCCTGCTGACACCGCACGTCGGACCACTGAAGGCACGCCTGCGGGCGATGCTCGGCGCTAGCGCGGCCGAGGCCGAGGCCGTCGCACAACGGGTGCGGCTACTTGGTCTCGGTCAGCGGCGCGTCGAGCCGGCCCATTTCGAGGTGCTGGCCGGGGCGCTGTTCGCCCGCCGGCGACTGCGACTGCATCACTTCAACCGTGGCGAAGACCGGCACAGAGAGCGGACGGTGTCGCCGCAGCGCCTGGTCCACTACCGTGAGAACTGGTATCTGGATGCCTGGTGCCACCTGCGTCGTGACCTGCGCAGTTTCGCGGTCGACGCCATCGAGACGGCCGAATTACTCGACCAGGCGGCGCGCGAGATCCCGGAAGTGACGTTGGATGCCTATTTCGCCGGTGGCTACGGCATCTTTACCGGCGAACCGAGCGCCGTGGCCCGGCTGCGCTTCACCCCTCAACGTGCCCGCTGGGTCGCCGCCGAGCAGTGGCACCCAGCACAGCAGGCGAGTTGGCTGGCCGACGGCGGCTACCGGCTTGAAGTGCCCTACAGTGACGACCGTGAACTGGTCATGGACATCCTCAAGTACGGGCCGGAGGTTGAGGTCGAAGGGCCGGACGAACTGCGCCGACGCGTGCGTTCACTGCTCGAAGAGGCAATGGGAAAATACCCATAATCCGATCGCCGCTGGCTCGCCCGGTGAGCCTCTGCCGGTGGTATCGTAATCATCAAGTCAAACGGTTCCGGATGTGATCAACCCATGCTCGAGCTGACCGCCACCAATGTGCTACTGCTGCTTGCCAGCGGCGCGGCCATCGGCGTCGCCGTGGTGCTGCTGCGTTCCATGGGGCGCGAGATGGCCGCTGTCATCGAGGCCAGGGCGCGTTTCAAGGCCACGCTCGAGGCCGAGGCGGCGCTCCAACAGGAGCGGCTCGACGGCGTTCGTGCCGACCTCGATGAGGTCGCCGACGAGCGTGATCGGTTGCGCGACGAAAACCGACTCCAGGGAGAGCAGGCCACGGCCCTGCAAGTGGAGAAGGCACGGCTCGAGGCGAGTTCCGAGGCGCAGCGTCGCCACGACGAAGAACGCCTCAAGGAACTCGAGAATGCGCGCAAGCGCATGACCGAGGAGTTCCAGAATCTGGCCAACAAGATCCTCGAGGAAAAGGGCAAGGCCTTTTCCGAGCAAAGCCAGAATAATCTCGACGCCCTGCTGAAACCGGTGCGCGAGCAGCTTGAGGGTTTCCGCAAGCGTGTCGATGAAGTGCACAACCAGGACACCATGCAGCGTGCCGCGTTGCAGGGCCAGCTCGACCTTCTGAAGCAGCTCAACCAGCAGATGAACGACGAGGCGCGCAACCTGACCCGGGCGCTCAAGGGCGACAAGAAGGCCCAGGGCAACTGGGGCGAACTGGTGCTCGAACGGGTACTGGAGCAGTGCGGCCTGCGCGCCGGTCATGAGTACGAAGTCCAGGGCAGCTACCGCGACGGGGACGACAAACTGCTGCGTCCGGACGTGATCGTTCACCTGCCTGAAGGGAAGGACATCGTCATCGATTCCAAGGTGTCGCTGGTGGACTGGACCGAGTTCGTTGCCGCCGAGGACGAAGTCGGCCGGGAGCGCGCTCTACGCGCCCATGTGCAGGCGGTGCGCAACCATATCAACTCACTCAGCAACAAGAACTACACCGAACTCAAGGGAGTGCGCTCGCTCGACTTCGTGCTGATGTTCATG
>CAXMPC010000012.1:0-4987 GCA_964195335.1 uncultured Gammaproteobacteria bacterium
ACCGTCATCCTGAATTCGACCAGGCGCCCGAACTTCTCTACCTCAACCACGCCGCCGTGGCGCCCTGGCCCGAGCGAACACGTGCTGCCGTCTCCCGTTTCGCTGCCGAAAATCAGTACCGTGGATCGCAACACTACCGTGACTGGCTGCGGGTGGAGCAGCGCCTGCGCGAGCAAATGCGCCGCCTGATCAACGCAGACGACTGCGGCGAGATCGCGCTGCTCAAAAGCACCTCCGAAGGATTGTCGGTGGTTGCCCACGGGCTTGACTGGCAGTCCGGCGAGAGCATCGTCACCGCGCGAGAAGAGTTCCCGTCGAATCGTGTTGCCTGGCAGTCGCTGGCGCCTGCAGGGGTGACCACCCGACTGGTGCAGCTGGAAGGTGCTGACGATCCGGAGGCCGCTCTTTTCGCCAGTGTCGACGATACCACCAGGCTGCTGGCGATCAGTGCCGTGCAGTACGCCAATGGCCTGCGCATGGACCTGCCGCGTATCGGCGCCTTCTGCCGTGAGCGTGGCATCCTGTTCTGTGTCGATGCCATCCAGCAGATCGGCGCCCTGCCCTTCGACGTCGCCGCCATCGGTGCCGACTTCGTCATTGCCGACGGTCACAAGTGGCTTCTGGGACCTGAGGGTCTGGCCCTGTTTTACTGCCGTGCGACCCACCTCGAACGCCTGCGGCTCCACCAGTTCGGCTGGCACATGCTGGCGGACCATGCTGACTACACTCGGCTCGAGTGGGCGCCGGCTAAAGATGCCCGCCGTTTCGAATGCGGCAGCCCCAACATGCTCGGCATCCATGCCCTGTCGGCCAGCCTGTCGCTACTCGAGGAAGTCGGGATGGAGGCGGTCACCGAGCGGATCCTCCACCACGCCGGACACCTGGCCGAGGGGCTGGCCGCCCGTGGCGATTGCGACCTCCTTTCCCCGACCGACCCCGGGCGCCGGGCGGGAATCGTCACTTTTAGTCCACATCAGGTCTCCTCAGAGGCGCTCTACCGTGCCCTCCAGGCCGGCGGCCTGATCTGTGCCGCGCGCGGTGGCGGCGTGCGTCTCTCCCCGCATTTCTGGCATGCCGATGCCGATATCGACGCCGCGCTGTCGCGAATCGACGCCGTCATGACCGAACTCGGCTGAAGGTGTTTCCCCGGCCACCGCCCCTTGGCATACTGACGCCCTTCAGGGGCCTTGGCCCCGCGGGGTGAACAGCCAGCGAGAACCCGGTGCAGCAGTGCAAGGCCAACTGTGACCTGCGGAGCTGCTTGCGCAGCTGGTACGGCTCGTCGTTGGGTCGGCTGCTGGAGCAGGCCGAACGCGAGCTGCTCGACGAGCTCCTTACCGGCCTGTTCGGCTACCACGTCCTTCAGGTCGGCACCGCCTGCAACACGTCACTGCTCGATGCCAGCCCGATCCATCACCGGGTGGTGATCGATGACGATCCGGAGGCGCCCTGCTGTGGGGTCGCGGCACGCGCGTCCGAGTTGCCGATCGCTGGCGACAGCGTCGACGCCGTGGTGCTGCACCACGTTCTCGAATTCGCGGACGACCCGCACCAGGCCCTGCGCGAGGTGGAACGGATTCTGATCCCGGAGGGCACGGTGGTAATTGTCGGCTTCAACCCTTACAGCAGTTGGGGCATGCGTGGCTGGATCCGTCGCCGCCGTGGCGACGCCCCCTGGTGTGGCCATTTCCTTTCGGCACCGCGGGTGCGTGACTGGCTCGCCCTGCTTGGATTCGACGTGTCACAGAGCCACGCCCGCGTCTATCGCCCGCCACTGCAACGGCCAGGCCTGATGCGACGACTCGCGTTCCTCGAACAGTGGGGCAATCGCTGGTGGCAGCCACTGGGCGGCATCTACGTCCTGGTCGCCCGCAAGCGCGTGATCCCCGCCACCCCGCTGCGGCCACGCTGGTCGACGCGGAGACGGCTGGTCGGCACCGGATTGGCCGAACCAACCTCTCGGAGTGGCAGCGGTGGCTGACCCTATCGAAGTCTTTACCGACGGCGCCTGTCGCGGCAACCCGGGCCCGGGTGGCTGGGGTGCGCTGCTTCGGTCAGGTGGCCACGAAAAGCATCTGTCAGGCGCCGAACCGGCCACCACCAACAACCGCATGGAACTGACCGCGGCAATTGAGGCGCTGCGCGCACTCAAGCGTCCGAGCACGGTCAGTCTGACCACCGATTCACAGTATGTGCGCCAGGGCATCACCAGCTGGATCAGCAACTGGAAGCGACGCGGTTGGAAGACCGCCAATCGCAAGCCGGTCAAGAACATCGACCTGTGGCAGGCGCTCGACCAGGAGGCGGCCCGTCACGAGGTGAGCTGGCACTGGGTCAAGGGTCACAGTGGCCACCCTGAGAACGAGTTGGCCGACCAGCTCGCCAACGAGGCGATCGATCGCCTGCAGGCCGAAAGTGAGGAGTAACGCATGAGTGGGCGCCAGATCGTCCTCGACACCGAGACCACCGGGCTCGATCCGGCTGCAGGTCATCGCGTCATCGAGATCGGTGCCCTCGAGCTGGTCAATCGCCGACCGACCGGTACCCGCTTCCACCGCTACCTGAACCCGGAGCGCGAGATCGACGAGGGCGCGATCGAGGTCCACGGCATCACCAACGAGGACCTCGCAGACAAGCCACTGTTCGCCGATGTCGCCGAGGAGTTCGTATCCTTCATCCGCGGTGCCGAACTGGTGATCCATAACGCGCCGTTCGATGTCGGTTTCCTCGATGCCGAGTTGCGGCGCCTGGGTCCCAACTGGGGTGATATCGACGGCTTGTGCCCTGTCTGCGACACCCTGCAGCTGGCACGCAGCAAGCACCCGGGGCAGAAGAACAACCTCGACGCGCTGTGTCGTCGCTACGAGGTGGACAACAGCCAGCGTGAGTTGCACGGTGCACTGCTCGATGCCGAGATCCTCACCGACGTCTACCTGGCGATGACCGGTGGGCAGGCGACGTTGTCACTCGATGGCAGCCGCGAGGGCGGTGCCGTGGTTGATCGGGAAATGCGACCGCTCGATCCAGATCGCCCGCCGCTGCCGGTCTTGCGGGCCAGTGCCTCGGAGATTGCCGCCCACGACGCACGCCTGGCCGCGATCGATAAGGCGAGCGGCGGGCAGTGTCTCTGGTTACAGATCGACGTGAGCGATTGAGGTCGTAGCGACCCGCCCTAGCTGTCGCCGGCACGCAGCCGGCGGACATGACGGTAGAGTGTCCGCTCGCTGATTCCGAGCAGACGCGCGGCACGGGCACGGTGGCCACCGGTCTCTTCCAGGGCGGCAAGCACGGCCGAATCATCAACCCGGCGACGGGCCGAGATCAGGGCATGACCCGCGGTACGACTCGGCTGCGCCGGTGACGACCAGTCGCCCTGGAATCGGTTCCCCTCCCCGCTCTCGAACACCATGTGCTCTGGACCTATGGAACCGTCGGCGGCGAGGATGGCGGCCCGTTCGATCATGTTGCGCAGTTCGCGGATGTTGCCCGGGTAGTCGTGGGCGAGCAGCACCTCGATCACCTCAGGCGCCAGTGGCAGGTGGCGGTCACCGTCCTCGATGCGGCCGAGGAAGTGCTCGGCGATGGCCGGGATGTCACTTTTGCGCTCGCGCAGCGGCGGCACGTGGACCGGGAAGGCCGAGAGCCGGTAGTAGAGGTCCTGGCGGAAGTCGCCACGGTCGACCATCTGCTGGATGTCGCGGTTGGTGGCCGCGATGACTCGCACGTCGACTTTCTGGTATTCGGTACCGCCGATGCGGCGGATGGCGCCGGTTTCGAGCACGCGCAGCAGCTTGGTCTGCAGCGCCAGCGGCAGTTCGCACACCTCGTCGATCAGCAGGGTGCCGCCGTGGGCGGCCTCGAACAGCCCCTTCTTGCGTGCCGTGGAACCTGTGTAAGCGCCCTTTTCGCTGCCGAACAACTCGTTTTCGATCAGGTTCTCACCCAGGGTGCCGCAGTCGACGATGATGAACGGTCCCTTGGGACGGCTCGAGTACTGGTGCAGGTACTTGGCTACGCACTCCTTGCCGGCACCGCTTTCACCGGTCAGCAGCACCGTGGTCATGGTCGGGGCAACCCGTTGCAGCAGGCTGGTCATGCGCAGGATCGGGCGCGAGCGGCCGACCAGCAAGTCGTCCTGCTCCGGGGTGTTCACCGGGTAGATGAACTCGCCCATGTAGAGCACTTGGCCGTCGTCGTCGAGCAGCGGCGTCGCCTGGATCTGCACATACTCAGGGCGGTCATCGGCATTGAAGTGGACGTGCATCACTTGTGTGGTCTGCTTGCTGCCGAACACCGTCTCCATCGGGCAGTGCTCGCCGTAGTGGTGGCACGGCGCCTGGGCGTGGTGCGACACCTCGTAGCAATGGCGTCCGATCAGCGCGTCGGCCTCGATGCCGTAGCGCTTGCGGTAGCTGCGGTTGGCCGCGATGATCCGGTAGTCGGCGTCGATGACGACGAACGGATCCGGCAGGATGTCGATGATCTGGTCACACGAGGGCTTCAGCCCCGTTATCGTTTTTGCGTCCACGTTCCCTCCTCCCATGCGATCATTTCTGACATGACCGTCATGACAGCGTCCGATGCTGCCACCGTGTCGCGGGGCTGTCAAAGCAGATTAGGAATCTGCATGGCGGCTCCCTGATGTGGCGCGTACAATCGCCGGACGCCGGCCTGACGACACCCCCGCCAATACCGTATGACCCTGCCCGACTCGATCACCCTGACCCGACCAGACGACTGGCACCTGCACCTGCGTGACGGGCCGGGAATGGCTGCCGTGGTGGCTGCCACAGCAGCCCGGTTCGCCCGCGCCATCGTCATGCCCAACCTGCGCCCGCCGGTGACCAGCACCGTCATGGCGGCGGCCTACCGCGACCGCATCCTGGCGGCACGGCCCGCAGGAAGCGATTTCACACCGCTGATGACCCTCTACCTGACCGACCGCACCACGGCCGACGAGATCCGGGCCGCGCGTGCCAGCGGTTTC
>CAXMPC010000013.1:0-10191 GCA_964195335.1 uncultured Gammaproteobacteria bacterium
GATGTTGTTACGCGAAAAATCGACCGGATTTATAACATCAAGGACGCGGAACAGGTCGGTGCGTCCCCAGACGATCTGCTGCTTGCCGAGCTTGAACGCTAGATTTTGGCCATTGTCGAGCGGCTTTTCCGCCCGCACATAGGCCTCGCGAATGAAATCAGCACGATCGTTGAAATCACCGAAGCGCAGATCGTTGGAATCGTAATCTAGGTAATCATTGATGCAACCACGGTTGTCGGTATCGCATGGCCGTTGCGGCACGCCGAAGGTGACGCCGCCATTGGCATCATGCAGGCGCGAACCAAGCACGATCATGCCATCGTTGGGATTGTAGTTCGGCCCATTGGGATTCGTCGAATTGAAGCCGAAAGAGTGATTGGTCCCGATGAACGGTAACGGGGTACCTTGTGTCACGAGGCCTTGACCATGAGGCGTAAACAGCGGCGCAGGCGGTGACGGGAGTCCGGAGTTAGGCCCGCCAATACTTTCGAGCGTGATGGGCCCACCCGCGGTCTGACCATACTCACTGTCGTTGATGTCATAGACACCATCGTAGGTGAAGCGGAAGGTGCCGTGTACGGATACGTTGCTGAAAAAGCCGGTATTGCCGACGTCCTTGTTGCCCTCGAGCTGGACAGTGTTACGGAACTTGCTCAGCCCTACATCCTGGCGACTGTGCGTGTCGTTCTCGATGAATCCGTGCCACTCGGCAGGTTGTTCGGCCTGGGCTCCCCCCGCCAACAGGGCCGATGCGATAGCCGTCAGCGCCAGGTACCCTGGCTGCTTCAGCTTCATCGACGGTTGTTTCACTCCTCTCATAATCCTCTCTCCTCGTAGTTATATGACGGTCAACGCACCTCTGTCTTACTCATCTCCCTGGCGCTTGACGACCGCTAAGGTTTCTCCCTGAACTTCGAATTTCCAGTCATGCTGCCGCGGACTGAGACGCCTCCTCTTCGACGATGAGAATGCCCTCGTCGTCGTAATGGACGTTGGTGATGAATGCCGGTTTGAACACCATCACCCAGGACGGTACCAGAAAGACGGCGGCACAGGCATTGAGCACCAGCATCACGCACAGCAGCAGCGCGGCATCGGCCTGGAAGCGCAAGTCGGACAGCACCACCCACATGACGATGCCAGCGATTAGTGACGCGGCCGTGAAGCCGACGGCAATGCCCGTCGTCTCAATGGTTCGGCGCACGGCCTCGCTCAGATCACGGCCCTTGCCGATCTCCTCACGGATGCGGTCCATGATGTAGATCGAATAGTCGATACCAATGCCGATGCCGACCGCGATGACCGGCACTGTGTTGACGTTGATACCGATGCCCTTCAGGCCCATATAGGCGTAGGTCAACGTGGTCGCGAAAGACATCGCCATAAACATCAACCAGCCTGCATGGAACGACCAGTAGAACGCGGTGACGAAGACAAAAATAAGCGCAAGAACCAGTGGAATGACCAGCATGTTGGTGTCGAACGACGCCTCGTTGATCGCCGCCGTGACGCCGATCACGCCGCCGGCCAGTTCGATCGTCAGCCCCTCGACGTCGGCAGCCGCCGATTCGGTCCAGCTCTTGACCTGGTGGATCGCACGGCGAATGGTGCTGCCCTGGTGGTCCTTGTAGAAAAAGACCATGTTCGCGGTCTGTTCATCGGTGTCGATGAACTCGTTGAGCGCGCCCGGCATCGGGCTCGAAGCCATGTAGGCGAACATCAGGCCGCCGACGTAGGCACTGGTATCGGGAATCTCCGCCCAGCGCGGGTCGTTGTTGTGCAGAATCCGGTTCACCTGCTTGACCAGATCGGGGACGCCTTTCACCCCGCCCAGCTCCGGGTCGTAGAGCATGTGCCCCTCGAAATTCTCGAGCGCGCGCAGCACTTCGGGTCGCTTGATGCCACCCTTCTTGTCGGTGCGCGCGACGATATAGAGTTCCTCCGAACCGGGGAAACGCGTATTGATCGCTTTCGATGAAACGTTGTAGTCGTGATCCGGGTAGAGGATCGGTGAACCCGGTTCCGACTCGCCGATCTGCACCAGCGAAGAGAGGTAACCGCCGCCGGCCGTCATGGCGACGATAGTGAACAGCACGGTCATGGCGCCGCGGCGGCTGCCCACCAGGTTGGCGAGTTGCGGCAGGCGCTTGCTGATGTCAGAGAACTTGGACTCGCTGTGCCGCGGCTGCGGCAGGATGCTGAGCAACACGGGCACGGTGATCAGCACCGTAACCAGCACGCACAGCGCCCACAGCGACGCGTAGTAGGCCAGCTTGATATTGATCGGCACCGAACTCAGCGAGATCAGCAGCAGGCCGATGGCGTCGGAGACCACACCCAGCGAGCCGGGACGGAACAGGCTGTCGAAGGTATTGCGCGCCGCGCGGTTGGCGTGCTTGGTGATCTCCAGTTCACCGTAGTAGCGCTGCACCAGTTGGATGCCGTGCGACATCGCCCGCGCCGAGATCAGGAACGGCACCACCAGCGTCAGCGGATCCAGGTTGAAGCCGAGCAGCGACAGGATGCCGAGGCCCCAGATGGTCGACAGGAGAATGCCGAGCAGCGGCAGCGTGATGCCGTAGAGCCGGCGGAAATAGGCCACCAGCAGCACGATCATGATCAGCATGGTGTAGAGGAAGATCTGCAGGATCTGGTTGACGTAGGTGTAGACCCAGCCGACCAGCATCGGCTGCCCGGTGACGTGGATCTTCACGCCGGGCGTCGCTTCCAGGTCGCGCAGTTCCTGCACCTGGGCGAACGTGGCGGGGTAGTCGAGTAGCCCCTCGTTGAACGTGCCGCGGATCAGCGCGGCCTTGAGGTCCGGCGAGACCAGCAGGCCGTAAACACGCGGATTGGTCGTTACATCACCGCGTATGGTGGCCAGTTCAGCCTCGCTCAGATCGGTTTTCAGCGGGTCGTAATGCGGCTGCGAGTTGATGCCGCCGGTTTCACTCAGCCACACCTTGCGAGTCGTGCGGTGCGTCAGGCTGGTGACCAGGTTGTGGTTGACGCCTGGCAGACTGTCGACGGCCTGAGTCACCCGGTGGATCAGCGCCAGCGTCTCTTTGGTGAAGATGTCGCCCTGTTCCACCTCGACGGCGACGATGATGTTGTTGGCGCCGCCGAAGGTGTTGCGGATCTCGTTGTGCAACTGGATGTAGGGGTGTTCCTGCGGCAGCAGCTCGGCGAAATCCGAGTACATCTTCACGCCCGGGATCTGCAGCGCAAAGAACACCGTAACCAGCCCGATGACGCCGAGCGTCAAGCGCGGCCTGCCGAAGATCAGGTCATCGAAGCGGTGCAGCGCATAGTGGAAGGCCTGGGTGAAGCTTTTCATGGCTTCATCTCCTGCGGCTTGCCCACGCGGGTCTCCGCCAGGCTGTCGGAAGACAACCGGAACAGGGCGCCCATGCCGCCGGCCAGCAGCAGGTCGTTGTGGTTGATCGGCGCGACGCCTCGCAGGTAGGACAAGGCCGGCAGGTCGTGCTCCTGGCGCACCCAGCGTTCGCCCTGCTGGCGCAGCACGATGCCGAAATCACCAACGGCGTAGAGCTGCCCACCCTGGGCGGCGAGCCCATAGAGCGGCGAATTCGTCGCGGTCTCCTGGGGCCGCCATGTCTGACCGCCGTCGTCACTGCGGAGGATCTTGCCGTTGAGCCCGGCGACGTAGCCGAGGTCACGACTCGTGAACAGCGCCGCAAGCGGGTAGAACTCGCCCGGCAGTTCGCCGGCACGCTCCCAGGTGGCGCCCTCATCGACACTGGTCATGACCGCGCCGAACTCTCCGGTGATGACGGCGAAGCCGGGCTCGACGAACTGCACGGTGGTGAACATCAGGTCTTCGTCGAACGTCTGCATCTCCCACGTGGCCCCGCGGTCGGCACTGGAGAGAATGGTGCTGAAACTGCCGACGACCCAGAGCCGGTTGCGCGGGTCGCAGGTCATCGCTAATGGTGTCTCCGTGGTGTCAATCGGCCTGGACGTCCAGTTGTCGCCATCGTCTTCCGAAAGCCAGAGGTTTCGGCGCATGTCGAGTGCGACTAGCGTCTGGTCAGGGCAGTGCACGACACTGATCAGCGACGGCGCGCCCGGCAGCCGTTGGCGCTGCCACGAGGCCCCCCCGTCCCTGGAGGACAACACGACGCCGGCGCTACCTACCGTAATCACGGCGCGCCCGGTGTTAGTAATGGACTGGAACTGATCGAACCTGAGAACCGACTTCGCCTTCTCGCTCGAAATCTTCTCGAGATTCAGCGGCGCTTCGCAACCGGTCAGTGCAATCAATGCAGCCAAGCCGATGAGTGCACTCGACAATCGAGTTCTACGTGACACGCAACAAATCTCCTCTTGTCCCTGTCCGTGCACTCCAACTCTTTTGGTTGGTCGACGGCAGTCTCTTTGTTGGTCACTACCCGTCATTCCGTGGAAGGCGGTGGCTCGGCCGGATCGGGTCCGGTCTCGGTTTCGTTTGCTTTAAGTGCGCTTCCCGCTGCACTCGGCGCCCGCTCTCGACGTGACACACATCCCTGTCGAGGCGCCCGTTCTGTCTCCTGTCACTCTCTCTAAGGGCCGTCTGGCCGGTAACCCGACACGACCCGATTGCTTAAATTGCTAACTCCTGATCCTGTTGCAAGGGCTATGCCAGGACATCATTGGCCACACGACCCGACTTGACCATGCTATTCAGCCGACCCTGAATGCCAATGATGATGCTATAAAATCAATATGTTATTGGATTTTCACGCATTGATTGCAGGGTCATTAATGCACTTCTTACGATTTTGACTATCACTTTAGGACTACCTGTAAAAAATGATGATTTTTACACTAACCTGACTTTACGTGGCCATTTGATGAAAATGCCCGAAACCTCTCGGCTCTGCCGTAGCGATGACGGGCACACTCGGATCAGATCAGAATGGAAAGTGCCGCTGGCCCATCTGGATCGTCACCCACTTCACCTCGGTCATCTCCTCCATCGACCAGCGTCCACCCTCGCGACCCATACCGCTCTCCTTGACCCCACCGAACGGCACGTGTGGCTCGTCGTAGCAGGCGCTGTCGTTGACGTGGACCATGCCGGCCTCGAGATTCAACGCCAGTTCCAGGGCCTTCTGCAGGTCGTTGGTGATGACTGCTGACGAAAGCCCGTAGGCGGTGTCGTTGGCCAGGCGCAGCGCCTCGTGGTGGTCGGCAACCGGGATCACCGAGACCACCGGTCCGAAGCTCTCTTCGTGGTAGACGCGCATTTCCGGTGTCACCCCGGCAAGCACCGTCGGCAGGTAGCAGGCCCCCTCGGCGCTGCCACCGCAGAGCAATTGCGCCCCCTTATCGACCGCATCGCTGACGTGGCCGTCGATGTAGGCGCACTGTTCCCCGCGAATCAACGGCCCGATGACGGTATGCGGGTCACGCGGATCACCGACCTGCAACTGGCCCACCTTGGCGACAAAGCGCTCGCAGAACGATGCGTACAACGATTCGGCGACCAACACCTTGGAGTTGGCCATGCACACCTGGCCCTGGTGCAGAAAGATGCCGAAGCAGGCGGCATCGACCGCGTAGTCGAGATCGGCATCGTCGAGGATGATCAACGGTGACTTGCCGCCCATCTCGAGGGTGATCTTTTTCAGGTTCTGAGCCGCCCGGACGGCGAGCTGCTTGCCAACCGCGGTCGACCCGGTGAAGGTAATCATGCGTACCCGCGGATCGTCGACCAGCGTGGGGCCGATCGCCTCGCCACGCCCCGGAACAACGTTCAGCACGCCGGGTGGGAGACCGGCTTCGTGGAAGATTTCGGCGATCTTCAACCCCACCACCGAGGTCTCTTCGGCCGGCTTCAGCACGAAGGTGTTGCCGGCGGCGAGCGCCATCGCGACCTTCTTGGTCGCCAGCAGGAACGGGAAGTTGAACGGCGAGATGCCACCGATCACGCCGAGCGGCCGCCGTACCGACAGCGACAGCAGGCCGGGGCTGTCGGAGGGCATCGTCTCGCCGAAAATGCGCCGGCACTCGCCTGCGGCGCTGCGCAACAGGTTGACGACAAAACCGGACTCGAACATCGCTTTGCCAAATGTCGAGCCGGCTTCGTCGATCAGCACATCGGCGATCTCGGGGATACGCCCCTCGAGCACGTCGGCGGCCTTCAACAACAGCGCCTCGCGCTGGTTGGCCAGGGTTGCGCCCCAGGCCTCGCGAGCCGCATCGGCGGCGGCGATCGCCCGCTGCATGTCCCCCGGACCACCGAAGTGGACCCTGGCATAGAGTTCGCCGTTGGCCGGATTGCGATCCTCGAACAGTTCGCCATCCTCGGCGGCACTCCACTCCCCATTGATGAAGAGCCGGTATTCGGTGGTGCCGGAGTTCTCATTAGCGGTCGGTGTATTCATCTCTCTTCCTCTCCGCTCCACGCGGTCAGATGTAAATGCCGGACTTGCCGGGCGCGATGATGCCGTTCGGGTCGAGCGCCCGTTTTAATCGCTGGTCGACGTCACGCTTGACCGGGCCATAGGTCTCGGCGACCTTGTCCATGAAGGCGGTGTTGGTGCGGTAGTTGCCATACCCGGCGGCCGCGAACTCGGTAAGCAGTTCATCGAAGCAGGCGTAGGCACGCTCGACCTGCGCCGGATCGGTGCGGTCGAAAAGCACGTCGATGATGTGGTGCATGTCGCGCCAGCCGACGATGAACTCGCCGACGTAGTCGAGACCGTGCTTCTTCAGGATCCGCTGGGCCATCTCCATCTGCTTCAGCGTCTCGCTGCCGCGCGACTGGGAGACCGGCGCGAACCACAGCGAACCGCCGCCGCCACGCCAGTTGTAGAGCCCGAACTCCTGCAGGTTCATATCGCCGCGCATCAGGTCGGCGCGGTACTTGAAGGTCGGCTTGTCGCCGACCTGATCCTCGGTCAGGATCTCGCCGCCCGATGCCTTGAACGCCCCCTCGATGATGTTCCAGTTGACGTCGACCTGTTCCTGCGAGCCGTACAGCGCGGCGTAGACGTTCCAGTAACCGAGGTCATGATCCTTCATGATCCGCGCCACAGACGCGTCGTCGATCTGGCCGTCGCCCTCGAAGTATTCACTGCGCTTCACGAACACACCGGCCTCCCAGAGGACGCCGGCGATGACCACCGCGTTGGGAATGATCATCGCGATGCGCAGCGGGCGGATCGTCTCGACGATCTTGTCGATGTCGGTGCGTTTTGGGTAGCGCACCACGAACGGCTTGTAAACGGGCGGCGCCGGCATCAGCCACATGCCGAGCTTGGTGACGATGCCGTAATTCGACTGGGTGAAAATGCCGTCGAGAGACGGGCCGTAACCCCACTTGAAGACTTGCCAGGTGTTCGAATTGGGAACCGAACCCATGCCGGTACGCAGTACCTGGCCGTCGGCCAGCACCACCTCCATGCCGCACGAGAAAAGGAAATGCTCTCCATACGGTGTGTAGCCGACGCCGCGGTCGACGGTGTTGCCGAGCGGACCGGCGATGGCCGACGGCGCCGGGCATGACAGCCACAGCGGCAGGTTGCGCTCGCTGATGTAGTCATGCAGTTGCTGGTAGGTGACGCCTGGCTCGACCAGGGCGGTGCACAGCTCCGGGTCGACTTCTAGGATGCGGTTCATCCGGCGCAGGTCGAGCACCACCTGGCCGGGTGTCGCCGGGGCCGCCGAGCCGTAGCCGAGGTTGCGACCGGTAGAGATCGGCCAGACCGGTACCTTGTACTTGTTGCAGACGGCAACAATCTTCTGGATCTGTTCAACGTTCGCCGGCAGGATTGCCGCGGATGGCGCATGCTGCGCCTCGTCGACCGGCAGCATGATCTTGGTGTACGGCGCGAGCACCTCGGCGGAAGTGATGACGTGTTCCTCGCCGAGTATGGTGCGGAACTCGGCGATCGCCTTGCCGAACTGCGCGGCGCTGACACCCTCGGGAAGGGCAAGGTATTGACTGCTCATCGGGGTATTCCCTCCTGGTGCGTTCAGACCGGTACGCGCAGCACGAAGCTGGCGTAGTAGTGGATCGGCTCGCGCCGGTTGCGGTCAGGGCCACGCGGACGGTCCAGGGGACGTGCCGGCGTCCACAGTCCGAGCGCCACGCGGGACAGCAAGCCACCTGTTACGCCGGCCCAGCCACCGCTCGAATCGATTGTCTCCGCAGCGGCCGGTGCCGCCGCCGGTGTCCCGAGCGCCTGTTCCTCGACGTGCGCTGTCGGGACGGCCGTGTGCAGGGCCGCGGCGATACCATGGCTGCCCGGGGTAGTCAGCAAGAGATGCCTCGATCCGCCATCCGGATTGGCGTCGGCCACATGTTCACCGGCACAAAGCACCGCCACACCGGCCGACCGCAACAACTCGAACAGCAACGTGGAGTGCACCCCCTCGACCACCCCGACCGCACAGCGGCCGCGTACCGTCTGCAGCGCGCGCTGCAGTTTCTGAGGCTCTGCCAGATCGCCACGGCCCAACCGGAGGCTCTCGGTGGCCGACACGCCAGCGGCATCCAGCACAGCCTGGGCCGCGCCGAAGAACTCCTGGTCGATCAGGGTGCCAGTACGCAGCAGTAATGGTGGTTCGCCAGGCAACGCCTGTGATGCCGTGACACCGACATCGGCCCGTGCCTGACGCTCCAGGACCGCCAGCGTACTGCCGGCAACCAGCCCCTTGAGAAAATCGCGCCGTCCCAGGCTCATGGCTTGCCTCCCGCGCCAGTCGGCGCCGGACTTTCCATGATGTAGCGCCCGACGGCGAGCAGTTCATCGTCGTTCAGGTCACCAGGGCGGAACGGAGGCATGGCGCGGAAACCGTGGCGGACGCGCAATTGAATGTATTCGGGTGGCAACTGGCGGCCCTTGATAACCGGACCGATGCCGGTGTCGTGGCACTTGCCGCAGATTTTCTGGTAGACGTGGGCGCCATCGCGCCACTGTCCAGCCGCCTGGGCCGAGGCCAGGGCTGGAATCATCAGGCCGGCCACGACGAGCCAGGCGCAGGCACGCTTCACCTTGCGGGTTTGCTGCATCAGCCATCCTCCTGTGCGGAACCCGTTGCGGGTCCGTTCTGCCAGGCGGCCCTCTTGGCGAGGATTACCCTCGCGGTGGCCGCTCAATTAGTAGAGGTTATAGCATCAGACGTGCCACACCTGTAACTATCTGTATTTATTTATGTTAGCAAAAAGATGTCGATGATTTACTCACTATATGATTAATTACATGATAACGCTGCAGCGCAATATTTGATCAAATGATCAAATGTTTCCTGGCGTCGGCAGCCTTCAAATCCTGGCAAATCTGCATGCGACCTACGTCCTGAATTCGCGACGATCAGGTGTCGCTGCTGAATACAGGTGCTCATCGTGGAGAGGGGGGTGAGGGTGACGAATACCCTGCTCGTGACGGCCTGGTCTACCCCATGTGGTGTTGGAGCGAAGCACCTGTCCGCTGCAAGTGCCGCAATGCAGGATCGCGACCGAGCCAGGGCCTCCAGCTACTACAGCCCCTTTTTCTTCAACCGGTAGGCGAGTTGCGGGCGGGTCAGGCCGAGACTCCTCGCCGCCGAGCTGAGGTTGCCGCCGGCCTGGGTCACGGCGAGTTGGAGCAGTGTCGTCTCGAGATCGTCCAGGCGCACGTTGCGTGCCAGGGCCTGGGCCGCCAGCCCTTCGAGCGGATCCTCCGCCGCATCACCTCCGGCGACGCCCTCGTCGTCGGCGTGCCAGCCCATAAACAGGTGGCTGGGTTCGATCCAGCCGTCGTTCTGCGCCAGGATCACGCCACGTTCGATCATGTTCTCGAGTTCGCGGATGTTGCCGGGCCAGGCGTAGCCGTGCATCGCTCCCATGGCCACCTCGGTGACGCCACGCACGCGCTTGCCGTGCCGGACCGAGTGCTTGTCGATGAAACGTTGCACCAGTGGGTCGATGTCGTCGAGCCGCTCACGCAATGGTGGGATCAGTACCGGGAAGATGTTGAGTCGGTAGTACAGATCGGAGCGGAATTCGCCATTCTGCACCGCTTCCTGCAGGTTGATATTGGTGGCGGCGACGACGCGCACGTCGACCTTGCGCGTCCCGGTGTCGCCGATCCGTTCCATCTCGCCCTCCTGCAGCACCCGCAGCAGCTTGGCCTGGGCCGACGCCGACAGGTCGCCGACCTCGTCGAGGAACAGCGTGCCCCCATGGGCGCGCTCGAAACG
>CAXMPC010000014.1:0-8176 GCA_964195335.1 uncultured Gammaproteobacteria bacterium
GGATATTGATGGCGGGCTCATCGGTGGCGCGTCACTTAAAGCAGGCGACTTTTTGGCGATCGCGGAAGCGGCCGCTCAGGTTTGAGGAAGAAATGGACACGATTCAAAAAGCAGCACTTATCACACACACACTCATAGCCCTGAGCATTATTGCCCTGGTCTTGTTGCAACGCGGCAAGGGTGCCGATGCTGGCGCAGCGTTCGGTGCTGGTGCCTCGGGCACGGTATTCGGCGCGCGCGGTTCCGGCAGTTTCTTTTCACGAGCTACGGCGATACTGGCGACAGCATTTTTCGCCAGCAGCCTCACACTCGCTTATCTCAGCAGCCAGCATTCAGCGGGCCCGGAGAGCTTGCTCGAGGACGCAGCCATTATTGAAGAGCAGACTGACGAAGTGCCGGTTATTAGTGAAGAGACGCCGGTTTCAGACATGCCATCTTTGGAGTTGTCGGACGACGAACCCGCAATTCCAACCCTCGAAGAAGACGTTCCTGCAGAAGATCAGGGGCAGTAAGTCCGGTAAACTTGTAGCACACGCTCTGGTGGTGGAATTGGTAGACACGCTGTCTTGAGGGGGCAGTGGCGCGAGCCGTGCGAGTTCGAGTCTCGCCCAGAGCACCAAACAACAAAAAAGTAGTGAGTCGCCCCGCACAAGGGGGTATTCAAAGCGCGCTACGCTGATACAATGTCGCGCTAATTCAGGGGCGAACTGGCGCACCGGATCTCAGGCGAACATGCTGCAAGAATACTTTCCCATTTTGGTCTTCCTTGGCGTCGCGACAGGCATTGGTCTGTTGTTGCTCGGGCTGGGCTTCCTGATTGGCAAGGGTAGTAAGGACGCCGCGAAACTATCGCCCTACGAGTGCGGTTTCGAAGCCTTCGAAGATACTCGCACCAAATTTGATGTTCGCTACTACCTGGTCGCCATCCTCTTCATCATCTTCGATCTCGAGATTGCCTTCCTGTTTCCGTGGGCGGTGGTGCTCGATCAGATCGGTATGTTCGGTTTCCTCGCCATGGTGCTGTTCCTCGGCATCCTCGTGATCGGCTTCATCTACGAGTGGAAGAAGGGAGCGCTGGAATGGGAATAGAGGGCGTTTTCGAGAAAGGCTACCTGACCACTTCGGCAGACAAGCTGATCAACTGGGCTCGGACCGGGTCGATGTGGCCGATGACCTTCGGCCTCGCCTGCTGTGCGATAGAAATGATGCACGCCGGTGCGGCGCGCTACGACCTTGACCGCTTCGGCATCATCTTCCGCCCCAGCCCGCGTCAGTCCGACGTCATGATCGTCGCCGGCACGCTGTGCAACAAGATGGCCCCGGCGCTGCGCAAGGTCTACGACCAGATGGCCGAGCCACGTTGGGTGATCTCGATGGGCTCGTGTGCCAACGGTGGCGGTTACTACCACTATTCCTACTCGGTGGTGCGTGGCTGCGACCGCATCGTTCCGGTCGACATCTACGTCCCGGGCTGCCCGCCAACCGCCGAGGCGTTGCTGTACGGGATACTGCAGTTGCAGAACAAGATCCGTAACACCAATACCATTGCCCGTTGAGAGCATCACCATGACCGAAGCAGCAAACCAGCTGGCCGAGCGTGCGCGCGAGATTCTCGGTGACAAGGTCGGGGAGTGTCTGGTCGACCGCGACGAGGTGACGCTGGTCGTACCGCGGGCCCGCATGATCGAGGCCTGCACCCAGTTGCGTGATGCCGGCGGCCTCGGTTTCGAGGAACTGATCGACGTCTGCGGCATCGACTACGCCGACTACGGCGTCGACGAGTGGGACACCGGCAGCGCCGCCGACACCGGCTTCAGCCGAGGCGTTTCGCGCGAATCCGCGACCCACGGGGGCACGACCCACCCGCACCGATTTGCCGCTGTGTTCCACCTGCTCTCGGTCAGCAACAACCAGCGCATCCGCGTACGTTGCTACGCCGAGGACGACGACCTGCCGGTGGTCGATTCGGTCATCGGGGTGTGGCGGTCGGCGGACTGGTTCGAGCGCGAGGCGTTCGACATGTTCGGCATCATCTTCGAGGGTCACCCGGACCTGCGCCGCATCCTCACCGACTACGGCTTCATCGGCCACCCGTTTCGCAAGGACTTTCCGCTCAGCGGCCACGTCGAAATGCGTTACGACGCGACCAAGAGACGCACCGTCTACGAGCCGGTGACGATCGAGCCTCGGGTGACGCAGCCACGCATCATCCGCGAGGACAAACGCTACCAGAAGCCAGGTAACGACGATGCCTGAGATCCGCAACTACACGCTGAATTTCGGCCCGCAGCACCCGGCTGCGCACGGTGTGTTGCGCCTGGTGTTGGAGATGGACGGCGAGGTGATCCAGCGCGCCGACCCGCATATCGGCTTGCTCCACCGCGGCACCGAGAAGCTGGCCGAAACCAAGCCGTTCAACCACAGCATCGGCTACATGGACCGGCTCGACTACGTGTCGATGATGTGCAACGAGCACGCCTACGTCATGGCGATCGAGAAGCTGCTCGGCATCACGCCGCCGCTGCGTGCCGAGTACATCCGCACCATGTATTCCGAGATCACCCGCATCCTGAACCACCTGATGTGGCTAGGTGCGCATGGTCTTGATCTCGGTGCGATGACCGTCTTCATTTACGCTTTCCGCGAGCGCGAATTCCTGCTTGATGCCTACGAGGCTGTATCCGGGGCGCGCATGCACGCGGCCTATTTCCGCCCGGGCGGGGTCTATCGCGACCTGCCGGAGCGGATGCCACAGTACCAGGCGTCGAAGATTCACAATGAGCGCGAGACTGCCGAACGTAATGCCGACCGGCAGGGCTCACTGCTCGATTTCATCGAGGCCTTCACCGAACGCTTTCCAACAAATATCGACGAATACGAGACGCTTCTGACCGACAACCGGATCTGGAAGCAGCGCACTGTCGGTATCGGCGTCGTCTCGCCCGAACAGGCCATGCAACTGGGCTTCACCGGGCCGATGATCCGTGGCTCTGGCGTGGCCTGGGATCTGCGCAAGAAGCAGACCTACAGCGTCTACGATCGGGTCGACTTCGACATCCCGGTTGGCGTCAACGGTGATTGCTACGACCGCTACCTGGTGCGCATGGAGGAACTCCGCCAGTCGAATAACATCATCAAGCAATGTATCGACTGGCTGCGAGCCAACCCGGGTCCGGTGATGCTCGACGATCACAAGGTGTCGCCGCCGCCACGGCTCGAAATGAAAGAGAGCATGGAGGCGTTGATCCACCACTTCAAGCTGTTCACCGAGGGTTACACCGTGCCTGTCGGCGAGGTCTACCAGGCGGTCGAGCACCCGAAGGGTGAGTTCGGCATCTACCTGGTCTCAGACGGCGCCAACAAGCCCTACCGGCTGAAGATCCGTGCGCCTGGCTTCGCCCATCTTGCGGCGATGGACGAGATGGTGCGCGGTCACATGCTGGCCGACGTGGTCGCGGTGATCGGCACCCAGGATATCGTTTTCGGGGAGGTCGACCGCTGATGGCCGACAACCAGACCGAACTGCTCTCCGCCGCATCGCGCGCAGAGATCGACAGCGAACTCGCCAAGTACCCGGCCGACCAGCGCCAGTCGGCGGTGATGGCCGCGCTGCGCATCGCCCAGGATGCCAACGATGGCTGGTTGCCGCGCGAACTGATGGACGCCGTCGCCGACTACATCGGCATGCCGGCGATCGCTGTCTACGAGGTGGCGACGTTCTATTCGATGTACGAACTCAAGCCGGTCGGACGCCACAAGATCTGCGTCTGCACCAACATCTCGTGCCTGCTTCGCGGGTCCGAAGAAGTGGTCGAACACTTGCACAAACGGCTCGGTATCGGCCTCGGTGAGACCACCGGGGACGGTCGCGTCACGCTCAAGGAGGTCGAGTGTCTTGGCGCCTGCGCCAACGCACCGATGGCCCAGGTCGGTCACGTCTATGTCGAGGACCTGACGCCGGAGAAGATCGACCAGCTGCTCGAGGGGATGGAGTAGGGCATGGCCAACGAAGTCTGTTTCCGCACCCACCACCTCGACCAGCCGCACACGCTGGAGAGCTACCGTTCGGTCGGCGGTTACTCAAGCTGGGAGAAGGTCCTCAAGGGCGAACTGTCGGCCGAGACCATCATCGATCAGCTCAAGACCTCGGTGTTGCGTGGCCGTGGCGGCGCCGGCTTCCCGACCGGGGTCAAGTGGAGCTTCATGCCGCGCACCGCGCCGGGTCAGAAGTACATCCTGTGCAATTCCGACGAGGGCGAGCCGGGCACCTGCAAGGACCGCGACATCCTGCGTTTCAACCCGCACCAGGTGGTCGAGGGCATGGCCATCGCCGGCTTCAGTATCGGTGCCACGGTCGGCTTCAATTACATCCGCGGTGAATTCTGGGAGCCCTACGAGCGCTTCCAGGCGGCCGTCGAGGAGGCGCGTGCCGCCGGCTTGCTGGGCAAGAACATCGGCGGGTCGGGCATCGATTTCGACATTCACGTCCACCTCGGTGGTGGCGCCTACGTCTGCGGCGAGGAGACCGCCCTGATCGAGTCGATCGAGGGCAAGAAGGGTCAGCCGCGCTTCAAGCCGCCGTTCCCGGCCAGCTACGGTCTCTACGGCAAGCCCACGACCATCAACAACACCGAGAGCCTGGCCTCGGTTCCGGTGATCCTGGAACAGGGTGGCGAGTGGTTCCTGAATCTCGGCAAGCCGAACAACGGCGGCGTCAAGCTGTTCTCGGTCTCGGGTCACGTCAACAAGCCGGGTAATTTCGAGGTCCCGATGGGGACCCCGTTCTCCGAGCTGCTCGAGATGGCCGGTGGCGTCTGGAAGGGACGCAAGCTCAAGGCGGTCATTCCCGGTGGCTCGTCGACGCCGGTGATACCCGCTGAGCAGATGATGCAGCTGACCATGGATTACGACAGCCTCGCCGAGGCCGGTTCGATGCTCGGCGCCGGGTCGGTCATCGTCATGGACGAGACCACTTGCATGGTCAAGGCGCTGGCCCGGATGAGCTACTTCTATTACGAGGAGTCGTGCGGCCAGTGCACGCCGTGTCGCGAGGGCACCGGCTGGCTGTGGCGCGCGGTGCAGCGCATCGAGGACGGCAAGGGCCGGCCCGAGGACCTGGAACTGCTTGACGACGTCGCCGGCAAGATCCAGGGCCGCACCATCTGCGCCCTCGGTGATGCCGCGGCGATGCCGGTGGCAAGTTTCATCAAGAATTTCCACGACGAGTTCCAGTACCACATCGACCACCACCGCTGCCTGGTCGGCAGCGGGGCGGCGTGACGCGGCCCGAGCAGAGCTGAGAGCCATGGCAGACGACCCGAAAGTTACATTCCAGATCGATGGCCGCACCGTCGAGGGGCGCAAGGGCGCGATGCTGATCGAGGCGGCCGACGCGGTCGGCATCGAGATCCCGCGTTTCTGCTACCACAAGAAACTGTCGGTCGCCGCCAACTGCCGCATGTGCCTGGTCGAGGTCGAGAAGGCACCAAAGCCGCTGCCGGCCTGCGCCACCCCGGTGACCGAGGGCATGGTGGTGCGTACCGAATCGCCGCTGGCGCGCGCGGCGCAGAAGGGGACCATGGAGTTCCTGCTGATCAACCACCCGCTCGACTGCCCGATCTGCGACCAGGGCGGCGAGTGCGAGTTGCAGGACGTGGCCATGGGCTACGGCGGTGATGTCTCGCGCTATGCCGAGGGCAAGCGCGTGGTACCGAATCCGGACATCGGCCCGTTGATCGCCACCGACATGACCCGCTGCATCCACTGCACCCGCTGCGTCCGCTTCGGTGAAGAGATTGCCGGGCTGCGCGAACTGGGCGCTACCGGACGAGGCGAGCACGTCACCATTGGCACCTACATCAAGCACGCCGTTGCCTCCGAAATATCGGGCAACGTCATCGATCTTTGCCCGGTTGGCGCGCTGACCTCGAAGCCCTACCGCTTCACCGCGCGGCCTTGGGAACTGCGCCAGCACGCGTGCGTATCGCCGCACGACGGCCTCGGTGCCAACCTCTGGCTGCACACCCGTGGCCACCGTGTCATGCGCGCCGTGCCACGTGAAAACGAGGCGGTCAACGAGGTCTGGATCTCCGATCGCGATCGCTTCGGCTACCTCGGTTTGCATGCTGACGATCGACTGCTGACGCCCCGCATCAAGCGCGACGGCGAGTGGCGGGCTTGCGACTGGAGCGAGGCTCTCGCGGCTGCCGCGGCGGGGCTGCGCGAAGCCTGCGGCGAGGATGAGGGGGATCAGATCGGCGTGCTAGCCGCGCCCACGGCAACCGCCGAGGAACTGTTTCTGTTGCAGAAGCTGGCACGCGGTCTCGGTTGCAACAATCTCGATCACCGCTTGCGCCAGGGCGACTTCTCGGCCCAGGCCGCGGAACCGCGTCATCCCTGGCTCGGCCTACCGGTGGCCGAACTCGAGCAGGTCGATACCGCACTGGTGATCGGATCCCACCTGCGCAAGGAGCAGCCGTTGCTCAGCCACCGGTTGCGCAAGGCGGCGCTGACCGGGGCCGAGATCAGTTTTCTCAACCCGGTCAATTACGATTTCAACTTCCCGGTCGCCCAGGCGCTGGTCGCCGGTCCCGCGTCGATGGTGGCCGAACTTGCGGCCGTGGCCGTCGCCGTAGCGACCAAGGCCGGTACGGCCGCGCCTGCTGACCTGATCCCTGACGGTACCGTGCCGGGCGCCCACCACGAATCGGTCGCTGACCAACTGGTGGCAGGTGAGCGCGGCACTGTCCTGCTAGGCGCCCTGGCCCAGGCCCATCCGGCCTACGGTCGCCTGGTCACGCTGGCGCGCTTTGTTGCCGATGCCAGCGGTGCGCGCCTCGGGTTTCTCGCCAGCGCCGGCAACAGCGTCGGCGCGACCCTGGCGGGTGTTCTGCCGCACCGGTCACCCGGCGGCGCTGATGCGGTCGAGACCGGACTCGACGCCCGCGCCATGCTCGAGCAACCGCGCCGTGGCTATCTGTTGCACGGCATCGAGCCGGAACTGGATTGTTGGAATCCGGCCGCGGCCATGCCGGCCCTGGGCCAGGGTTTCGTGGTCGCGCTCACCGCTTACGCCAGCGCCGACCTGCTCGAGGTCGCCGACGTGCTGCTGCCGATCGCCGGCTTTGCCGAGACTTCCGGCACCACGGTCAACGTCGCCGGTGATTGGCAGACCTGGAAGGGTGCCGTGCCACCGCCCGGTGAGGCACGTCCCGGCTGGAAGGTGCTGCGTGTGCTCGGCAACGAGTTCAAGCTCGAAGGCTTTGAACAGCGCGATGTCGGGGAAGTGCTCGCCGAACTGCGTGCCGCCTGCAACGGTGCGACCCCGGACAACGGTGCCGCCGCCGAGGCTGTGCCGGCTGCGTCTGCGATGGACGGCTTGATCCGGGTCGGCGAGGTGCCGATTTATGCCAGTGACGCCCTGGTACGTCGCGCAAGCGCTCTGCAGTCGACCCCCGATCATGTCGACGCCAGTGTGCGCCTGGCGCCAGCCGTGGCCATGACTCTCGGCCTCGATGACGGTGCCCGGGTGAGCGTCACTCAGGGCGATTCGCAAATCACGCTGCCGTTGGTCGTCGATGCGAGCGTCGCCGAGGGCACAGCCTGGATTCCGGCAGGCGTGCCCGGCAGCAGTCGTGGCCCGGCCTTTGGTCCAGTGACCATCGACAAGGCCTGATGGGGCCGAGGGACCTGAGATGATCGAGAGCTTGTGGGGCGTCCTGCCAGAGGCGTTGCAGACGACCATCATCATCGTCGCCAAGATCGTCGCGATCATGGTGCCGTTGATGCTGACGGTCGCCTACTACACCCTGGCCGAGCGCAAGGTTATCGGCTTCATGCAGGTGCGTATCGGACCCAACCGGGTCGGGCCGCGCGGTCTGCTGCAGCCGATCGCCGACGCGCTCAAGTTGATGTTCAAGGAGATTATTCTCCCGACCAACGCCAACCGCTTCCTGTTCATCATCGCACCGGTGTTGTCGATCACCCCGGCGCTGGCCGCCTGGGCGGTGATCCCGTTCAACGAGACCTGGGTGCTGGCCGATATCGACGCCAGCATTCTCTACATCCTCGCCCTGACCGCGTTCGGGGTCTACGGCGATTCCCGCCCAGGAGTTGACGCCACCGGCAGTGGCCAGTGCTTCTGCCGGCCAAGTGTTCGCGCCAAATTCACCGGCCT
>CAXMPC010000015.1:0-6166 GCA_964195335.1 uncultured Gammaproteobacteria bacterium
GCCCGGCAGCCCGTTCTTCCCCTCGGCCACCTGGGCCGGCAACGGTTTCGCCGTCGGCCTGCAACCGACCGACCTCGCCGCCGGCTGCGACACGGTCGAGGCGTGGCTCGCACGCCTGCGGGAGGCCTGGGACGCCCTGGACGCCCTGCTTGCTGGTGAACCCGGTTACCTCGGCATCGACGGTTCCATCGCACCGCTGTGGGATGAACCCGGCAGCCTGGTCGGCCACGTCCGCCGCTGGGCGGGCTCGTTCGAGCAGGCGGTGACCAGCGACCTGTTCCTGCGCATCACAAATTTCCTGAGACACGGCAACCCGCACCCGGTCGGACTCAACGGCCTGATGCTGCCGTGCCTGGAAGACCGCCCACTGGCCGGCGAGTACAGCCAGGGCCGGTTCACCATCGAGCGCAACCTGTTCCTGGCGCTACACTGCGGCCTTGGCATCGACACCTACCCGCTCGGCATCGACGAGTCGCCGGCGCGGGTGCTGGAGATCCTGCGCCTGGTACAGGGACTGGCCGAGCGTCACGCCAAGCCGCTGTCTGTTCGCTTCGTCTCCGACGGCCGGGCACGGATCGGCGAGCGCACCGGCTTCAGTAACCGCTACCTGCATGACGTCGTGGTGCGGCCACTCTGACCCAGGAATCGACCGCAACTCCTTCATGTCGGACTGAAGTCCGACCTACAAACAAGCACCTTGTCATTTCCCCTGTAGGTCGGGCTTCAGCCCGACGCGACCCTGGAAAAATAGTTACCTCCGCGTCGGACTGAAGTCAGACCCACAACAGGCACCCTGGACACGCCACCCTGTCATTTCCCCTGTAGGTCGGGCTTCAGCCCGACGTGGCCCTGGAAAAATAGCTACCTCCGCGTCGGACTGAAGTCCGACCTACAACAGGCACCCTGGACACGCCGCCCTGTCACTTCCCCTGTAGGTCGGGCTTCAGCCCGACGATTATGTGCGTGCGGAGACCTCGAACCGCCCCGCTTCGCCCACGACCCGTTCTCGGCTACAGTCGAAATCCCACCAGCCGCAGGACCTGCCCATGGCCATGGTCTACGCCATCTCCGGCGTCACTCCCGTCATCGACCCGAGCGCCTTCGTCCACCCGACCGCCGTACTGATCGGCGACACCATCGTCGGCCCGGGCTGCTATGTCGGACCGGGCGCGGTGCTGCGTGGCGATTTCGGTCGCATCGAGCTGGGGCCGGGCAGCAACGTGCAGGACAACTGCATCCTGCACAGCTACCCCTCGGGTGACTGCGTGGTCGAGGAAGACGGCCACATCGGCCATGGCGCCATCCTCCACGGCTGCCGCGTCGGTCGCAACGCCCTGGTCGGTATGCAGGCGGTGGTAATGGATCACGCGATCCTCGGGGCCGAAAGCATCGTCGCCGCGATGACCTTTGTCCGCGCCAATTACGAAGTGCCGCCTCGCACCCTGGTCGGCGGCATCCCGGCCAAGGTGCTGCGCGAACTGGATGACAAGGACGTCGCCTGGAAGAGCCAGGGCACCCACGAGTACCAGGAGCTGGCCCGTCGCAGCCTCGACACCATGGTGCCAACCGAGCCGCTCACGGCTGTGGAGAGCGACCGGCCGAGAGTCTATGACGGCAGTTACGAGCCACTGCACGCCGCGCGAGGCAAGTGAGCGACCGCCGCGCCGACGCCCATCTCCGCGCCTGCGACCCGGCGCTCGCCGAGGTCGTGGACGCCACCCGGCTGGCGCCGTTGCGCGCCGACAACGAACCCTACCGCGCCCTACTGCGGGCGGTGCTGGCGCAGCAGGTGTCGAAACAGGCGGCCGACGCCATCGAGGCGCGGTTTCTCGACCTGTTTCCCCGACGCGAGCCCACACCCACCAGGCTGCTGCGCATGGCACCCGAAACATTGCGAGCGGCCGGATTGTCACGACAGAAAACCAGCTACATGGCGGCCATCGCCGACGTGGCGCGTAGTGGCAAACTGGCGCGCAGCCGTCTGGAAAAACTCGACGACGACGCCCTGTTTGAGCGGCTGACGGCGATCCGCGGTATCGGCCGCTGGACCGCCGAGATGGTACTGATGTTCTCGCTCCGCCGGCCCGACATCTTCCCGGTCGACGACGTCGGCATCGAGCGGTCCATGGAGCGCCTCTACCCACTACCGCCACCCGGTCGCGCCCGCCGCGAGGCGATGCGCACCATCGCCGCGCCGTGGGCACCGTGGCGCAGTCGCGCCTGCCGCTACCTGTGGGCCTGGCGCCGTAATCAACCGTTGTGATCTTTTTGCTCCCGGTACGGTCTGATCACCTACGGGCCGTCGCGTGCCCGGAAAGGCGTTTGGCCACCCCAGCACGGAGAAATAGATGTCCGCACTGACCCGAACCTTGATGCCCCTGGTGCTCGCCCTGGGCCTGGCGCTGCCCGTCGCCGCCGACCCATTGTCCACCTTCGACGGTGAGCCGGCCGATCTCGCCGCCTACACCGGCCAGGGCCAGTGGACCGTGGTCAAGATCTGGGTCTCCGACTGTCAAGTCTGCAACCAGAAAGCGCACGAATATGTCGCTTTTCACGCCAGGCACCAAGCCAACGATGCCCGCATGCTCGGCATCAGCCTCGACGGTCGCGACCACCTCGCCGACGCCGAGGGCTTCGTCAAGAGACACGAACTCAACTATCCCAGCCTGATCGTCGACTGGGAGGGTGGCAACCGCCTCTTCTACCAGCTGACCGGCACGCCGCTGAACGGCACCCCGGCGTTCCTGCTGTTCACCCCCGACGGCGAGCTGGTAGCGCAGCAAGTTGGCGCGGTCCCGGTGAACCTGATCGAGACCTTCATCGGCAGCACCGGCAAGGTGGAAACGGGTGGCTGACCCGGGGATTGCCGACCCGGAAGCCCTGTTGAAATTCTGGTTCAGCGACGAGGCCCGTTCGCGCTGGTTCGACTCCACCCAGAGCTTCGACGACCTGCTGCGTGACCGCTACCTGACCACCTGGGAAGCGGCCCGCGACGGCGCCCTCGACCTCTGGGCCGACACCCCGCGTGGTGCCCTGGCGCTGGTCATCGTCCTCGACCAGCTGCCGCTCAACATGTTCCGTGACAACCCGGCGAGTTTCGCCACCGAGGCGGACTCGCGCCGTATTGCCGAAATAGCGATCGAACGCGGTCACGACCGTGAACTCGTCGACGAGGAGAAAAGTTTCCTCTACCTGCCCTTCATGCACGGGGAAACACTCGCCGACCAGGAGCGCTCGGTCGCCCTCTACAGCGAGGCCGGCCTCGACACCCGTTGGGCCGAACACCACCGGGATATCGTCCGCCGCTTTGGCCGCTTCCCGCACCGCAACGCCGTCCTCGGTCGAGAATCCACGACTGAAGAGACCGCCTGGCTCAATTCTGACGACGCCTTTGGCGGCTGACCGTGTCGGCAACCACCCTGATCATCAAGGCGGGGCAGAAACTCGCCTGCCTGGCCGACAAGACCGGCGATTTCGAGGACTGGATCGCCACCGGCCTCGGACCGGATGCCAGTGCGGTCGATGTGGTCGACGTCCGGGTCGGGGCCGCCCTGCCGCTGCCCGGCAGCTGTGGCCGCGTGCTCGTCACCGGTTCGGCGGCGATGGTCACCGATCGCGAACCGTGGGCCGAGGCGACGGCGGCGTGGTTGCGTGACAGCGTCGCGCTCGGCACCCCGGTGCTCGGCATCTGTTTCGGTCATCAACTGCTGGCGCACGCCCTCGGCGGTCGGGTCGGCGCCAACCCGAGTGGGGTCGAGGTCGGCACGGTCACGGTCGAACTGACCGACGCCGCCAGGGACGATCCGTTGCTGGGCGGCCTGCCGGAGCGCTTCGAGACCAACATGAGCCATCGCCAGTCGGTGCTCGAACTGCCATCCGGGGCGACCCGGCTGGCCACGACCGCGGTCGATCCGTACGCTGCCTTCGCCTTCGGCGGCAACGCCTGGGGCGTGCAGTTTCACCCCGAGTTCGATGCCGAGGTGACCCGCGCTCACGTCGACTGGTACCGACCTGCGCTGCTCGAGATCGGCGCGGACGCCGACAATCTGATGGCGAACTGCCGGAACACGCCGGTCAGCCACGGCCTGCTGGCGCGCTTCGCGACGATCAGCTAGCTCTCGGCGCATCCCCCCAGGACCCGGCCGGCATCGCGCATCGCTGTCGGACCGAAGTCCAACCCACAACAACCGTCCTGGTCAGACCGTGGCGCCTATTTTTCTGTAGATCCTGCCTTGACTGCCATGCCGGTCGGACCACGACAAGTGTAAGTCGGACTTCAGTCCGACAATCTCAACGACCATGTCGGGCTGAAGCCCGACCTACAGAAAGATGCCATCCGGCGTTGGTTACGAAGACGCCGTGGCCGATCTGAATTTGACCAGCAATTCCCAAGGCCACGCGGGACCGCGAGCAGGTGTAAGTCGGACTCCAGTCCCACAATCTCAACGACCATGTCGGGCTGAAACCCGACCTACAGAAAGATGCCGTTCGGCGTTGGTTATAGAGCTGCCGTTGCCAGTCGGAATTCAGTCCGGCAATTCCCAAGGCCACGCGGGACCGAGAGCAGGTGTAGGTCGGACTTCAGTCCGACAATTTAAACGACTATGTCGGGCTGAAGCCCGACCTACAGAAAGATGCCGTTCGGCGCTCGTTATAGAGCTGCCGTTGCCAGTCGGAATTCAGTCCGGCAATTCCCACGACCACGCAGCCCAATCATCGGAGACGAAGCGAACACTTACTATCAAGCCTTCACTTGAGCTGGAGCCAGTCGCGCCAACGGCCTTTCGTTGATCGGCAGGTGGATTACGGCGGCGAGAAGGCCGAGTACGACGCCGGCCCACCAGATTGGATCATAGCTGCCGGTGGTGTCGTAGAGCCGGCCACCGAGCCAGACACCAAGGAAACTGCCGAGCTGGTGGCTGAAAAAGACCACCCCGAACAGCGTCGCCATGTAACGGACTCCGAAAACCTGGGCAACGATGCCCGAGGTGAGCGGCACCGTGGAGAGCCAGAGGACGCCCATGGCCGCGGCGAACAGGTAGATCGTCAGCTCGGTCTTGGGCGCGAGCATCAGTGCGGTGATGCAGACCGCCCGCGCGAAGTAGATGAACGACAGCCCGCCTTTCTTGCTCCAGCGCTGGCCGACGGCGCCGGAAAGGAACGAACCGCCGATGTTGCACAGGCCGATGATGGCGATGGCGTAAGCGCCGACCTGGGCGCCGAGACCGAGATCCACCACATAAGACGGGAAGTGCACGGTGATGAAGGCGACATGGAAGCCGCAGACGAAAAAACCGGTGGACAGCAAGACAAATCCTCGGTGGGACAGCGCCTCGCGCAAGGCCTCGACGATGGTCTGGTCGGAGTGCACCTCGCCCTTGACCTCGGTCGATGACGGCATCACAAACGCCAGCGGCAGGATCAGCAATGTCGATGCCGCCAGCAGCAGCAGCGCCGGCTGCCAGCCGAAGGCGGCGATCCAGGCCAGCCCGAGCGGTGAAAAGACCACCTGGCCCATCGAACCCGAGGCGGTGCCGAGGCCGAGCACCAGGGAGCGCTTTTCCGGTCCGACCACCCGCGCCATCGCCGCCAGCACCAGAGAAAAGGCGGTGAAGGCGACGCCGAGGCCGGTCAGCACACCACCGGCCAGATACAGCATCAGGCTCGACTCGGCCATGGCCATGCCCCACAGGCCGAGCGCATACATCACCGTACCGACGACCAGCACCCGGGTCGGCCCGTAACGGTCGGCGAGCGCACCCGCCACCGGAACGCCGGCACCCCAGAAGAGGTTCTGGATCGCCATCGCCAGACCGAAGGTTTCGCGGCTCCAGCCACGCTCCATGGTCATGGGTTCCAAAAACAGGCCGAGCACCGAGCGTGGGCCGAAGCCGATCATCGCGATCAGGCATCCGGCGACGATGACCAGTGCCGGGGTACGCCAATCCATCCTCGTCGCCTGGCTCATGCCCGTATCTCCATCCCGCAGCAGGGGTCAGTGCTCAAAAACCAGGCAGGTGGTGCTGCCCCGCGCCAGTATGCGGCCTTCACCGTCGCGCAGTTCACCGTGGGCGACCCCGACACGGCGGCCGACCCGCACGGTCTGCCCCTCGGCGACGACGGTGCCGGTAGTCTCGGTGATCGCCCGCAGGATATCGATCTTGAA
>CAXMPC010000016.1:0-15117 GCA_964195335.1 uncultured Gammaproteobacteria bacterium
ATTTGTTACATTCATGTTGTCTGCAATGTTAATGATGGCGCTTTATTCAAAATATGGATTTGAAAAAATACTTGGCATGGGTCATATCCTTTGGATTCCATTACTAATCTATATGCTGATGGTGATTCCATCAGCGACAAATACGTTTAAAAAGTACTTAGTCATTTTATCAGTTTCTATCGCATTTTCATTGGTGTTCGATATCGTCGATGTTTGGAAGTACTATACAAGTAGGAAAAGCGCCTAAAAATGCAAATGAGGTCCATTCCGCTGCCACGCAGCTCCATCGGACCCGCCAAAAAGTGGCGGGCCACTTGTTTGCGGCGTTAACTCTCAACCTCCAACCCCATCTTCCGCGCCCGTTTCTTCCACAACCGTCGCGCCAGCACCTGCATGTCGGGCGTGGCGTCGCTCTCATCGACAATCTCCATACCGAGCAGGGTCTCGATGATGTCCTCGAGCGTTAGTAATCCCTGTACGGTGCCGTACTCGTCGACCACCAACATGATCTGCGCGCGCTGGCGGATGAACTCGTCGAAGGCATGAACGAGTGAGCTGGTCCCGGGAAGTGCGGAGAGTTCACGGCGGTGGTCGGTAAGAATCGCATCGGTTTCACCCAGGGCCTGGGCGAGCAGCAGGTCGTCACGCAGTACGAAGCCCTCCAGTTCGCCGCGCTCGCCACGATACAGCGGGATGCGCGAAAAGTGGCGGCCGTCGTGGACATCGAAAAAGGCGCCGACCGTCATCTCTTCCGGCACCGAGAAGATCACCATGCGCGGCGTCATGGCGTCGGTCACCCGGCCTTCGCGCAGGCGCAGAAGGTTTTTAAGGATGCGCCGTTCCTGGGGGCCGAGATGGCCCTCGGCGTGGCTCAAGTCGGCCATGATCGCCAGCTCTTCGCGGTTGAAACCCTTCAGGCCCGGGCCGTGGGTCAACCCTGACGTCAGCAGTGCCGAGAGTTTCACGAACGGGTAGAGCAGCCAGACCAGGCCGCTCAGGGCGTGGGCGGTCACCGGGGCGAGTTGTTTCCAGTAGTGAGCGCCGAGGGTCTTGGGGATGATCTCGGAAAAGACCAGGATCAACAGCGTCAGGATGGCCGACGCGACACCTACGTAGGCGTTGCCGAACACCTTCGCGGCCTGGGCGCCAGCGCCGGCGGCACCGACGGTATGGGCGATGGTGTTGAGCGTCAGGATCGCCGCCAACGGGCTGTTGATGTCGGTCTTGAGCCGTTCGAGTAGCAGGCCGGCCGGTTTTCCCTGTTTTTTCATCAGCATGAAGTGCGGAGTGGTGACACTGAGGAGTACCGCTTCACCGATCGAGCAGAGAAATGAGAAGCCGAGGGCGATCAGGACGTAGGTGACGAGCAGCAGCATGATGGCTCCGGTTGATGGCCTGGCGGATAGAGGGGCGGTCATGGCGGTCAGCGTTATGACATCCCGCGAGTTCAGGATACCGCCACTTCACCGAGTCGGCATGGTGCCGTGTCATGTCGTTTTTCTACGACAATCGTGTAATCCATCGACTACACGAGTTGTCAGTGTTTTGCCGATTGTACGGGCGGCCTCCTGGGCTTAGGATTAATCCCACAAATATAGCAAGTCAATGCCGCCTAGGATCTGTCATGAGCATCTGTCGCCGACTGTGCCGACCGGCAGCAGCCAGGAGGAATGACGTGCTGTGGACAACAAGAAAATGCTGAAAAAAGAAGACGGTAAAGAGTACAAAGCCGACCGGCACTTCTGGGTAGGGATGCTGCTTCTCGCGCAAAAGTACGGATGGAGGCCGAAGATGTTGCGCATGAGCTACCTTGCTCCGAACGTGCACGTTTCGGCCGAGGATGCGCAGGGAATCCACCAGGCTCTCGACCGGCTGTTCCACACGGCTCTGGTCGCGCCGGAGCAGGTCTTTCCAGTGCCGCTCGACATGGGTGAACTGCACCTGTTCAAGGAGTTTATTGCCGGTGAGGAATTCGCCGTCGTCGGTTGATACAACCCGCCCCGGCCCTTCTCGCTAACGCGTTCTCTTTAGATACCAGGTCCCGCTATCGACGCCGCCCACAACGGCAGGTCAGAATGGCGCATGAGCTGGCTCTACCTGATCCTCGCCGGGCTGTTCGAGATCGGCTGGCCGATCGGCCTCAAGTTGGCGCAGGGCGCTGACAACCGCCTTTTCGGCATCGTCCTCGCCGTGGTCTGCATGGCCATCAGTGGTGCGCTGCTGTGGCTGGCGCAGAAAGAGATCGCCCTCGGTACCGCCTACGCGGTCTGGACCGGCATCGGTGCCGCCGGAACCTTCATGGTCGGCATCTGGTTTTTCGGTGATGCCACCAACCTCGGCCGTTACCTCGGCGTCGCGCTGATTATTGCCGGTGTGGCGACGTTGAAACTGGCTCACTGAGCCCCGCTCGGACTCGAGCCCATCACTTGCTGCCTGTCGTGCCTGCTCGACAGCCGGGTTGGATCACGTACTATCGGGTTTCAGGCCATATCGCTGACGAATATGTGGAGCAGGAAGCCATCCCTCTGGCAGGACAGCTCTACCCGAACGCAGGGGGAAAGTGGATGGAACTGCACGACATCGGCCTTGGAAGGATCATCAAGCTCTCCGGGGACACCGCCGAGGTGATCGCCGCCGAAGGGGTTGAGGTCGACATGCCGATGGTCGATGAGTACCACGAGTGGATCGCGGGACATCTCGCCGCCCCGGCCTTCCTGCTGATCAACCGGGTCAATGCCTACTCCTATACCTTCGAGGCGGAGCAGAAGATCGGCAGCCTCGACCAGGTCCGTGCCATTGCGGTCCTGGTCTACAGCCGGATCAGCGAGATGACGGCGGACTACATGATCTCCTTGCCACGGAAATTGCCCTGGAATGTGCGCATATTCCACGACCGGGATGCGGCGATCGAGTGGCTGGAGACACAGCGCTGAGCGTGGCAGACGCCAGCGCCGGCCACTACCGCCCAGCCATCGGACCTCCATCGAATCGCCTTTTCCGGCCGTCCCTGGTCGCGTAAGCTGAATCCGTCCCGTCGAGCCATGCGGTCCAGCGGAAGCGGCGGATCGAGGAGTGTCCATGAGCCAACAGAAGTCAGGTACCGGGGCCTGGGATCTGCGCGCCAGCGAGTTCCCGGCCAGCGGTGCATCGCGGGAACGGCTCACCTTCCTGCTGCGCTACGCCATTCTCGCCCCGTCGACCCACAATACCCAGCCCTGGCGCTTCACCATCGGGCCGGGACGGATCCTGGTCTTCCGAGACCGGTCACGCTGGCTCCAGGTCGCCGACCCGATGCAGCGCGAGTTGCACCTCAGCGTCGGCTGTGCCGTGGAGAACCTCCTGATTGCGGCGCGCGCATTCGGCTACATTCCACGGGTCAGCCACTTTCCGCGTGAGCTCGGCGCCGACTGTGTGGCGTCGGTGGCACTGCCCGATCCGACGGCTCTGGTCCGGCCGAAAGGCGGCCTGCTCGATGCGGTGACGCGGCGGCGTACCAGCCGAAAGCCGCTCAAGCCAATAGCGGTTTCCGCGGCCGACCTCAAGCGCATCGAGGCCGTCGGTGGTGATCGTGCCGTGATGCTCTACCTCACCGACGACCCGCAGGTGAAACTGCGTCTGGAGGATATGGTCGGTGAGGCCGATGCCAGGCTGTTCGCCGAACCCGCCTACCGCGAAGAGCTTGGCCACTGGATCGGCGAAGGTGCCTTTGGCAAGTCATGGTTGTTGTCGAAGCTGGGGCAGATCGCCGTCACCTACATGAACGTTGGTCGCGCGACGGGAAAACATGACGCCAAGCTGCTGCACAGCGCGCCCGAGATTGGCATCCTCGCCGCCCTCGACGACGACCGCCTCAGCCAGGTCAAGGCGGGTCAGCAGTTCCAGCGTATCTGCCTCCAGGCCGAACTGCTCGGTCTCGGTGTGCAACCGATGAGCCAGCTGTGCCAGGTGTCGCACATCCGTTCCCAACTCGCCCGTTTCTTTCCCGCTCCGAATGTCCATCCGCAGCAGGTGTTCCGTATCGGCTACGCCGACCGGGACGAGTCGCCGATGCCGCGCCGGGACCTGGAAGAGGTGATCGGCTGAGGCCATGCCACTGACGTCTCGCAACGGCTGCCCGCGGCATTCAGGCCCGGAATGGTTCGATACGGGCGGGGCGCCATGAACGGCGTCATCGACATCCGCCTGCCAGGCTTGCCCGACTGCTGGGAGAGTTGCGGCAACTGCAACGACGGCGAACTGACGGTGGTCGAGGTGCTGGTGGCGCCGGGCGACCGGGTTGCCGCCGATGACCCGGCCCTGGTGGTCGAGACTGACAAGACCACGCTCGACATACCTGCCGATCGCGCGGGCCGGGTGGTCGAAGTGCTGGTCGCGGCGGGCGATCGGGTCGGTGAAGGGCAGCCGTTGTACCGACTCGAGCCGCAACCAACAACGGGACGCGATCGATGAACGGTGGTGTCGAGGTCATACCACTCGCCCGGCTGACGCTCGCTTTCGTTCCGGTCGTGGTCGTGCTGGTGATGCTCTGGCGCTGGCGCCTCGGCGCCGGTAACGCGCTCTACGCGGTTGGCCGGATGCTGGTCCAGCTGGTGTTGATCGGTTACCTGCTGACGTTCATTTTCGCCGCCGAGAGTCCGCCGATGGTGCTCGTCGTACTCGGGGTGATGCTCGGCGCCTCGGGCTGGATCGCGCTGCAACCGCTGGCCAGGCGGTCGATGGCTCTGTACCTCCGTGCGCTGGGCGCCATCGCCGCCGGCGGCGTCGTCACCCTGGGCCTGGTGACCCAGGGGGTGCTCGGGGCAGAGCCCTGGTTTGCGCCGCGTGTCGTGATTCCCCTTGCGGGCATGATCTTCGCCAATTCGATGACCGCCGTCAGCCTGGCCGGCGAGCGCTATTTCGCCGAACTCGATAACGGCAAGCCCGCCGACGTCGCGCAGCGGATCGCCTTCCAGGCCGCGCTGATCCCGCAGATCAACGCCCTGCTCGCGGTCGGACTGGTCTCACTGCCGGGGATGATGACCGGACAGATTCTCTCCGGAGTTTCGCCACTGCTGGCCGTGCGCTACCAGATTATGGTGATGGCGATGATTTTCGGGTCGGCCGGCATCGCGGCGGCCTGCTTTCTGGCCTGGCAGGGGCGCGCGGCGCGATCGTGACCAGCTTCACCCGCGTCCTGGCGGCGTCGGCAACGGTGCTGGTCGTCGCTTGCGCCACACTGCGCAGCGGTACGCTCGAACCGGTTTCCGGCCTGGAGACGATAGAAACTGTGCCCGGTGGCTGGCAGGTCGAGGTGCCGGGCGGCATCGGCCGCTTCCGTGTACGCCTGCCGGCCGGTGGTGACGCCGAGGTTGTTCTGCGCTACGACGCCTCGCGCCCGTTCACTCGTCTCGAGGGCGTCCAGGCCGTCGAACTTGGCGGTGACACGGTCCCCGGCGTGAGCTCCGATGGGGTGAATAGGGTCTGGTTCACGGCCGGTGACACGGCGCTCGACTTGACCGTCATTGTCATCGACTACTATCGCTGAACTGACGTACGCCATGCCGGGTAACAGGAGGTAACGTGCTGGCCGGAATTACCCTGCTGCTCTGCTACCAGCTTGCCGGCGAAGTGCTGGTGGTCGCACTTGGTCTGCCACTGCCGGGGCCGGTCCTGGGCATGCTGTTGCTGCTCGCGACCCTGGTGCTGCGCGCCTCCACGGCAGCGACGGTCGAAGCGCCGGCCGAGGGTCTGCTCGGCCACCTGTCGTTGCTGTTCGTGCCGGCCGGGGTCGGGGTCATGGTCCACGGTCAGCGCCTCGGCGGCGAATGGCTACCGATCGTGGTCGCGCTGGTCGTGAGCACACTGCTGACGCTGTTGGCGGTGGCCTGGACCATGCGCGCCATGGTCAGGCTGCTGCGCATCGAGGAGGAAGACAGTGCCACTCGGTGACCTGGGGCAGGTCTGGGTCTACCTGTCGGCCTCGCCGCTGCTCTGGCTGAGCGTGACCCTGGTCGCCTACCTGCTGGCATTTACCCTCTACCACAAGGCCGGCGACAACCCGCTACTCAACCCGGTGGCGGTGGCGGTGGCCTTGTTGATCACCATCCTGGTCGCTACCGGTACACCCTACGCGACCTACTTCGAAGGGGCACAGTTCGTCCATTTCCTGCTCGGCCCGGCGACGGTCGCGCTGGCCGTGCCGCTCTACCGCCAGCTCGGACGACTGCGTCGGCTCTGGCTGCCGGTGGCGGTCGCCGTGGTGGTCGGAGTCGGGGTGGCCGCGCTCAGTGCCATCACCATTGCGGCCGTGCTCGGCGGCAGTGAGGAGACCATGCTGTCGTTGGCGCCGAAGTCGGTCACCGCACCCGTCGCCATGGGCATCGCCGAAAAGATCGGCGGCCTGCCTTCGCTGACGGCGGTGCTGGTCGTCGCCACCGGCATCCTCGGCGCGATCACCGGCACGCGGCTGCTTGGCTGGTGCGGCGTGCACGACGACGCCATCCGCGGCATCGCCATGGGAGTGGCCTCCCACGGCATCGGCACCGCGCGCGCGTTCCAGGTCAGCCCTACCATGGGAGCGTTTTCCGGTCTCGGCATGGCGCTGTCGGCTTTCGCCACGGCGTTGCTGGTGCCGTGGCTGGTCCGCCTGGTCGGTCTCGGTGGTTGATGACGGACTTTCGAGGCCGTGGGGATTGGCGCTAATCCCTTGACCTTGCGAAAAAAGAGTGAGAGAGTCGGCCTGAAATTGGTTTGTTCTTCTGGAGTCTTTTCCGCCGTTCCCCATCCGTCATTTCCGGCTGCGCGCCTGTCCGCGCGGTCGTTGAACAGACGCCGTCGTGCGTCCTTCAGTCCTCGATTCCCGCGCCGTTGGTTGAGTGCTGATGATCCTGCAGATCAACGGCACAGTTGAGGATACTTTGGAATGACTAATATCTATGTCGGCAATCTCTCGTACCAACTCACCGAGGAACTGCTCCGTGAGGCGTTTGCAGCCTTCGGCGATGTCTCTTCGGCCAAGATCATCATGGATCGCGCCACTGGCCAGTCGAAGGGCTTCGGGTTTGTCGAGATGCCGTCCAAGGAGGAGGCCGAGGAGGCGATCCGTCAGCTCGACGGTAACCCGCTGAGCGGTCGCAACGTACGCGTCAACGAGGCACGTCCGCGCAACGACAACGACCGTCCGCCGCGTTAGCCGCGCTGGTAAGGAACGATCGAGGGACCGTGCGGGGCGCTTGCCGGCCCTGCACGGTCCTGTTTCTGACGGCTCCGGGCCTTTATGCCCGGCCGTCCCGCCCATCCGCACATCGCGTGCCGTGAGGATTTGCTCGTGCTCGATCCTGCCTTGATCCCCAGGTAGCGGAGTTGGTTTGTCGCCGCCGTGTGTGGCCAGCTCGAACCTGTCTACTTGGTCATGTTCCCTGGGTCAGTGCAAACTTGACGCATCCTGCAGTTAGGAAAATGAATCATGGCCCAAGGTAAGCTGCGTCGTTCCAATGACAAGGTGATCGCCGGCGTCTGCGGCGGCATCGCCGACTACCTCGGCTGGCCGGCGGGGCGGGTGCGCCTGCTCTACCTGCTGGTGACGATCTTCAGTGCCGGGTTTCCGGGCGTCATCGTCTACCTCATCCTTTGGTTCATGATGCCGGCGCGCTGAGCCGACCGCCCACTCCGCTTGACCCGGGTCACCTTGACCCTGGCGTCAGCGTCAACTAAAGCAGCAGGTGCATCCGGAGAGAAACCCCAGGGTTCATCCCGGGATGCTTGACTGTGAGCGCTGGCCGGAGGCCTGGCGTAGACCACGATGGCTACTGGCCGGGGTGCGGAGTCGCCCCTACAGTGGGGAGATGCGCGATGCGGATGATGCTCAATGTCCAGTTTCCCAACGAACCGTTCAACAGCCTGGTGCGAAAGGGCCGGGCGGGGGCCTTGCTCGGTGAGATTTTCGACGAACTCAAGCCCGAGGCGATCTACTTCACCGAACAGTTCGGCAGCCGCGCCGGGGTGTTCATCATCGATGTCGAATCGCCTGCGCAGGTGCCCCGATTCGCGGAGCCGTTTTTTCTCGGCTTCGACGCCAGTGTCGAGTTCCGCGTGGTCATGGGGCCGGAAGACCTCGCCGGCGCCGGGCTCGACGCCCTCGGTGAGCGCTGGGGTTGAACCGTTTGGTGCTGCCGTCTCGTCCACCCGGATCGACATGAGCGCTGCCTGATCAAGGGATGGAGAAACCCGGTATCGACACAGGTATGGCGCACCGGTTGCTGATCCTCTCCGGGGAGGCTGAGAGCTACGCCAGACTGATTCCGGGCAACCTCTCGGACGGATTGGAGCTGCTCGGCTGCACTGCCGCCGAGCCAGACCCAGGAGCGGTTCGCGACTGCACCGTGATACTGGGTGACCCGGCATCGGTCGCGGTGGAGCTCAAGAATGCGGACAACCTTGCCTGGGTGCAGTCGACCTACGCCGGGGTCGACGCACTGTGCCGTCCCGGTTTGCGGCGCGACTATCTGCTGACGGCCGCGCGCGGCATTTTCGGTCCCGCGATGCGGGAGTACGTCTTTGCCCACTTGCTGGCACTGGAACGACGCCTCCTGGACTACCGCACGGCCCAGCGCGAGCGCGCTTGGCGGCCGTTGCCGGAAAATGTCCTGGTGGGGCGAACGCTCGGGGTCTGCGGTCTTGGGCTGATCGGCCAATCAATCGCGTCGACCGCCGCCCACTTCGGTCTGCGCGTGCTCGGCTGCCGACGCACCCCGGGTTCGTTGCCGGGTTTCGAACGGCTCTTCACCACCGGACAGCTGCACGATTTTCTCGCCGAACTCGATTATCTGGTCCTCGCGTTGCCGCACACGCCCGGGACCGGAGCGCTGATCGATCACGAGGCATTGGCGCAGATGCGACCGGGTGCCGTGTTGATCAACGTCGGTCGCGGCAGTGTCGTCGATGAAACGGCTCTCATCGAGGCTCTCGAACTCGGGCGCCTGCGTCACGCCATTCTCGACGTCTTCGCCAGCGAACCGCTCCCGGAGACGAGTCGTCTTTGGGCGCTGCCAAACGTGACGCTCACGCCGCACGTTGCGGCCCCAAGTCGACCCGCTGACGTCTTTGCGCTGTTTTGTGACAACTACGCCAGCTTCATAGCGGGTAAGCTAATGGACGCCCGGGTCGACTTCGCCCGCGGTTACTGAAGTCACGCCGAATCTTTTCCCCGCCGCGAGGTCGTATGTTTGTCACCCGTCCCGACCCGGGAATATGGAGAGGTCCCAAGATGCCGCACACTCTGATTCGCCTGTTGCTCGCCGTCACGTTCGGCGTGGCGAACATGGCGGCCCTGGCCGCCAGCTCGTGGGATGCTGCGCGTCAGGGCCATACCGGCAGCCGTGACATCACCGTCTATCACAGCCCGAGCTGCGGTTGCTGCAAGGGGTGGATCGAGCACCTGCGCACCCACGGTTTCAGCGTCACCGACGTCCCACGTGACGACGTCGCACCGACCAAACGGCAACTCGGCCTGCCAGGTGAACTTGCCTCGTGTCACACCGCGGTGATCGATGGTTACGTCATTGAGGGTCATGTGCCGGCCGACGACATCAAGCGCCTGGTCGCCGACAAGCCGGCCATCGCCGGCCTCGCCGTGCCGGGCATGCCGGTTGGCTCGCCCGGGATGGAGATGGGGGCACGCAAGGATCCGTTTACGGTCCTCGGTTTCGACCGTGATGGCCGGGTCGAGCCCTACAGCGAGTACTGGAAGTACTGATCGGACCAGAGGCGGCAATCATGATCGATTGCCCGTGATCAGCGGATGTCCCGAATACGGCCTTGCCGATGGGTTGAGCCAGGCTGAACGGCTCGCGCGCTAACCTTCTGTGCCGGTGCGGGCGTCCGCCTTTTTCGCCGCTTTCTGCTTCTTCTTCTTGTCCGCGTCGGGAAGCATGCCCGGCATGTGCAGGATGTCGGTCGGACAGACGGCGACACACACCTCCTCGCAACCGGGGCCATAGGCGCTGCAACTGGTGTGGTCGACGGTGATGATGCCCTGGGCATCGAAGTAGATCGCCTCGGCCGGGCACTCCTTGATGCACAGCTTGCACTGGATGCAGCCGACGGTGCAGACGTTCTTGACCGACTTGCCCTTGTCACGGGTGGTGCAGGAGAGCAGCACGCGGTGGTGACGCGGCATCATCTCCAGCGTTTCCTTCGGGCAGGCATCGATACAGAGACCGCAGCCGGTGCACTTCTCCAGGTCGATGGCGACAATGCCATCGTCGGTCATGTGGATGGCGCCAAAGGCGCAGACCTTCTGGCAGTCACCGAGCCCGAGGCAGCCGTACTTGCACGCTTTCGGTCCGCCAAACGACAGAGCGGCGGCGGCGCAGGTGTGGATGCCGACGTAGGTCGCCTGCTCGCGGGCGACGCTGCGGATACCGGCGCAGCGCAGCATCGCGACTTCTTCTGTGATTACTCCGACTTCTTTTCCGGTCAGATCACCGATGACGATGGCGATCTCCTGTCCACCCGGTGTGCACAGCGTCGGTGAAACCTCCTGGTCCTCAACGACGTGTTCGGCGTAGCCCTGGCATGCGCCGTAGCCGCACGCGCCACAGTTTGCAGCAGGGAGATTGTCTCTGACGGCTTCGATGACCGGGTTGCTCGGAACGTGGAACTTGCGTGCCGTACCTGCTATCGCAATACCGAAGATCATCCCCAGTACTGTAAATACCAGGACGCCCCAGATGACGATCGGAAGCAGTTCCATCGATCGCTCCTAGAAGAACGTCAGCCCGGAAAAGCCGAGGAAGCTCATGGCGAAAAGTCCGCAGAGAATGAACGCCACCGGCAGACCCTGGAAGACCCTTGGTACCGGCGCCATGTCGACCCGCTCGCGCGCACAGCTCATCAGGAACAGGGCAAGCGCGAAGCCGAGACCGGAGCCGAGTGAGAGTCCGAATGCCTCGGTGAAGCCCGCCTCGTTGGTGGCGTTGAGCAATGGCACCGCAAGGATGATGCAGTTAGTGGTTATCAGCATCAGGAAGATGCCGAATTTCTGGTGGAGCACCCGATTCAACTTCTTGACGATCATGTCGGCGCCCTGCACGAAACAGGCGACAATACCAATAAAGGCGATGATCTGGAGGAAATCTAGACTCAGCGGGCCGAGTGCGAAAGTCTGCACGACCCAGGCCATGACGCCACTGAGAACACCTACGACAACGTAGGTCAGACCGAGACCAATGGCCGTATCCCGTTTGCGGCTGACACCGAAGAAACAGCACAGGCCCAGGTAGCGGGTGAAAACGAAGTTATTGATCAGGGCCGAGCTGATGATGACCGAGACCAGGATAGCCATCGCGGATGGGGCGATACTCCAGGCCGCATCACTGCCAGCGATGTTCAGCAAGTAGTGGTCCTGCGTGCTGAGTGTCTCCGCGGCAGTGACGATGAAACTGCCCGGCTCAGATCCGCTCTTCACGCCGGTGATATCGAGGAGGATATCGGCATCATCGGCACGCGCCAGGCGGATGACCTCTGGGCCGCTCGGGAGGGCGCCCTCGACGAGCAATTCGTGGTCATTGAGGATCGTTGCTTCAGCCATGGCAGCCTCCGCAGCCGGTGCCTCCGGGTGGTTCATGCCCACGCTTCAGGTCGATCCAGTTGAACAGCGCCATGATCAGGCCGATGGTGAAGAAACCCCCGGCAGGCAGGACCACCAGCAGCAAGGGCTTGAAGTCGACGATCTGGAAGCCGAGGAGGCTGCCGCTGCCGAGCAGTTCACGGAACGCACCGGTCAGGATCATCGCTACCAGGAAGCCGAGCCCCATGCCGAAGCCGTCCCAGAACGACGGTACGACGTCGTGTTTCATCGAGAACAGTTCCATGCGCGAGATGATGATGGCGAAGGCGACGATCAGTTTCACGTAGAGTCCGACCTCGCCATAAACAACTGGGAAAAAGGCCGCCAGCACCATGTCCATGATGCTGACCCAGATGGCGATGATGATGGTGAAGACCGGGATGCGGATCTTCGGGATGATAATGTTTTTGATTAGCGCCGCGGAGACGCTCGAGAGCACCTGGACCACGAATACCGCAACGCCTAGCATCACGCCGTTTTTAACCGACGTGGTCACCGCGACTGCGGGGCAGAGGCTAAGGGCCAGGCGGAATACCGGGTTCTCGTCGAACAGGCCACGCATTATGAGCGTGGAAATGGGTGGTGGTGCGGTTCTTGTGACGATGTTCACAGGTAGTTCTCCACGAGGTTCATACGCTTGCGGAAGTTGCCCAGCGCACGCTTGACGCCGTCGGTGACCGCCACGCTGCTGATGGTGGCGCCAGTGATGGCGTGGATGTCGGGGTGGCTCGGCAGTTCATCAGCGTAGCGCGTGATCCACTCGCTAAATCCGAGATCGCCCCCGAGCATTGTCACGGCATCCTCCCAGTCTTTCGGCAACGGGTCCTTGGTCACCTTGATATCGCGAATGGCGTCGAATTCACGCCCGGCGTACTGGTTCTTGAAGTAGGGCTCGGTGATCTGGTCGCCCAGGCCCGGGTCCTCTTCATGCTCGATTATCTCAATGCCACGCAGGCTGTAATCGGAATTAATGGCCACGAAAAACCGTATCCAGGTCTTGAAGCCGGGAATCTCACCCTCGATGATGTAGCCGGCGACCTTGTCAGCCTCGATTCCAGAGAAGAACCGTCCTACATAGCGGAAATCATCCCCATCGGTGGCACCCGAGTTGGCCTCCACCCAGTTGTCCTTTTCGGCAGGGGCGCTGGTTTCACGGACAGCTTCCGGCACCTCGTTGGTGCCCAACAAGTCGCCGTTGGCGTCAAACTGGATCAGTTGCCGAGGTGTCATGTAGAAGATTTCGAGTTGGCTGCCTCGCCATAGAAGGTAGCGGCGGATCTCCTGAACTTCGGCCGATGGTGTGAGTTCGAGCAACTGGCGGATCAATTGTTGCTCGCGGGCCGCGACATTGCGTGCCTTGGCAGGTTCGGTCCAGAGGTAGAAACCGCCGAGAATCATCGATGCCAGCAGGCAGACGACAGTCAGGCCGAGCGTCATGCGCATCATCTCGCGTGCCGATGGCGGTGCGACGTCTACCGTGGTCTGTGGCGTACTCATGACGGTGTTCCGGTCGGGGCAGTTCGTTTCGGCCGGAACCAGTCCTCGAGTGCTGGCGTCATGGTGTTCATCAGTAAGATGGCGTAACAGATGCCCTCCGGGTAGCCGCCCCAGTTACGGATCATGCCGGTCAGCAGGCCGATACCGACGCCGAAAATGATCTGGCCCTTGAGGGTCGACGGGCTGGTGACGTAGTCGGTGGCCATGAAGAAGGCGCCCAGCCAGAGGCCGCCGGAGAGCATGTAGAGCACCGGGTCGGGGGACCACGGCGACATCACCAATGCGCCGGCGAGTACGCTCAGCGGAATGGTCAGCTTGATGATTTGTTGCCAGAACAGGAACGCGGCGCCAGCAACGATCATCACTACCGACACCTCGCCGACCGAGCCGGGACGCATGCCGAGCAGAAAGGCGAGGGTCTCGTTCATGCCCGCGGGCAGACCTGCGATCACCGCTCCAGCCGCCTCGCGGCCACCGGTCAGGGAGACCAGCGGCGTGGCGCCGGAGAGGGCGTCGACGCCGGCGATCTGACCGAATCCCGGGGTCAGCCAGGTGGTCGTCATCTCCACCGGGAAGGTGGCCATCATCAGCGCCCGACCGATCAGGGCGACGTTGAAGATGTTGTAGCCGAGGCCACCGAACACCGTCTTGGCGAAAAAGACGCCGAGGGCGCCGCCGACGAAGGGCATCCACATCGGGATGCCGGGCGGCAGGGTGTAGGCGAGCAGCAGGCCGGTGCAGACCACCGACCCGTCGATCACCGTCGAGTCGGTGCCGCGTAACTTGCAGGCGAGATGTTCGGCCAGGGCGCAGCCGGCGATCGAGGCCAGCGTGATGCCGAGTACCGGCCAGCCGAAGACCAGCACCGCCCACAATAGCGCCGGGGCGAGCGACAGGTTGACCAGCCACATGATATCGGCCGTGGTCCGGCCGCGGCGGATGTGTGGTCCGGTCGACAGGTAGAGGTGGGGTGCAGGGGTACTCACGCGTTTGCCTTCTTCTTTGCCGCCTCTTGGCGGTAGGCGCCCTTGGCCACTTGCATGAACTGAACCAATGGGCGGTTCGACGGGCAGCTGTAGGAACAGCAGCCGCATTCGAAGCAATCGAGCACGCCGAACTCCTCGGTTTCCAGGGCACGACCGGCTTCGACGTACACCGAGGTCCTGTTCGGCTCCAGGCCGAGCGGGCAGGCGTCGAGGCATTCGCCGCAGCCGATGCACGGCTGATAGCGGTCGAGATTGGTCTCGGCACGGGTGAGGAACAACAGGCCGCTGGTGCCCTTGGTCACCGGTGCGTTGAGGTCGCCCAACGCACGACCCATCATCGGTCCGCCGGCGAGCACCTTGACCACCTCGTTGCTGAAGCCGCCGCACGCCTCGACGATCGGGTTGATCATGGTGCCGATCGGGATGCGCAGGTTCTTCGGTTCGGTGATGCCACGTCCGGAGATGGTGACCACGCGCTCGATCACCGGCTTCTGGTTGCGGATCGCTTCCAGGCAGGCGAAGGCGGTGGCGACGTTCTGCACCACGATGCCGATATGCATCGGCAGGCTGCGCTGTGGCACCTGGCGTCCGGTCAGTGCTTGGATCAGCTGTTTCTCGGAACCCTGCGGGTACTTGGTCTGGGTGACCACCACTTCCATCGCCACCGGGTGGTTACGTTGGTCGATGGCGAGGCGGGCGATGGCCGCGGTCATGGCCGCGCCAGCATCGGACTTGTTGTCCTCGATGCCGATCAGGCAGCGCTGAACACCGATGATCTTTGCGATCAGCCAGGCACCGAGTACCACCTCCTCGGCCTGCTCCAGCATCAGTCGGTAGTCGCAGGTGAGGTAGGGCTCGCACTCGGAGCCGTTGATGATCAGGGTGTCGACCTCGACGTCGTCCGGCAGCATCAGCTTGCGGTAGGTGGGGAAGGTCGCCCCGCCGAGGCCGACCACCCCGGCAAGGCGGATGCGTTCGAGCAGCGTCTCGCGTGGCAGCGTCTCCCAGCCCGGAATCTCGGGGAAG
>CAXMPC010000017.1:0-8817 GCA_964195335.1 uncultured Gammaproteobacteria bacterium
CATGGCACCCTGGGCGTGGCGCAGGAAATAAACGTTTATTAAAAAACACGGGGCCCGAAGGCCCCGTGCGCGGTCGGAGGCAGGAGATCCGGCTTAGCCGAAGACGTCCTTGGTGATGTTGTTGAACCAGCTGTGAGCGTAGCCGACCTCGCGCCGCAGGTGCTCCGGAGAGGCATCCTTCGGAGTCAGGCCACCGGCACCCTTGACCGGAGTGATCAACTGGCCACCCTTGTCGTCCTTGCCGAGGCGGTAGACCGCGGCAACCGACATAGCGTAGTCCTTGCCAACAATCGAGTAGCAGGTGTTGATCCAGGACGGGGTACCCGGCTCATCGCCGTTGAGCATGGCGACGATGGCCGCAGCGCAGACCTTGGCCTGCGAGTTGGCCGAGTAGCCGGACTTCGGCATCTTGGTCGCGATGCTGGCGTCACCGATGACGTGCACGCCCTTGGCGATGGTCGACTCGAAGGTGCCCTTGTCGACCGGGCACCAGTCGCCCTTGGTCAGGCCGGCAGTGAAAGCGATCTTGCCCGCCTTCTGTGCCGGGATGACGTTGAGCACGTCGGCCTTGTGAGTGTCACCGAACTTGGTGGTCACCGTCATCGCGCCTGCATCGACGCTGGCGATGCCGTTGTCGGTCTGCTCGGCCGAGACCCAGTCGATCAGGCTCTTGTCGGTGCCGTAACCGTAGAGTTTCTTCCAGCCCTGCGTGAACAGCCCCTGCTTGGAGAACTTCCCCTTCGCATCGAGGATCAGGATCTTCGACTTCGGCTTCTGCTCCTGCAGGTACTTGGCGATCAGGCTGGCGCGCTCGTACGGCCCGGGCGGGCAGCGGAACGGGTTCGGCGGTGGGCAGATGACCACGGTGCCGCCATTCTTCATCCCTTCGAGCTGCTTGCGCAGGGTCGCGGTCTGCGGACCGGCCTGCCAGGCGTGCGGGACGTTCATGGCAACTTTGGCGTCGTAGCCCTCGATGGTCTCCCACTTGAAGTCGATGCCCGGAGCGACGACGCAGCGGTCGTAGCTCAAGGTCTTGCCACCGGAGGTGGTCACCTTCTTGGCGTTGGTGTCGATTGCCGAAACGGTGTCCTTGATGACGTTGATGCCTTCGCTGGCGAGACGGTCGTAACCGAACTTGATCGAGTCGATCGGGCGGTCACCACCAAGCACCTCGTTGCTCATGAAGCAGGTGTGGTAGTTCGCCTTGGGCTCGATCAGGGTGACGTCGATACCGGCGTCGGCCATCTTGACGTAGCGGGCGCAGGTCGCACCGCCGATGCCGCCGCCAACGATAACGACCTTCTTGCCGCCGCCATGCTTCATCGCCGAAGCGATGACCGGGAAACCGGCAAGACCAATGGCACTGGCCGCGCCGGTGGTCTTGATGAAGTTTCTGCGTGTAATTTTAGCCATTTTATATATACCCCCGCTCACATCTTCTGGCTGCCGTAGTACTGAACCAGGGCTTCCAGGTCAGCGGCATCGAGTTTCTTCATCTTGCCAGCCATCTTCTTCGGCATCTTGCGGGTACCGTCCTTGAAGTCGCTGAGCGAGTTATCCAGGTAGGGCATCCACTGACCGGCGAGAATACCGACGTCATCGATGCTGGTGCGACCGCCGTCCTCGTGGCACTTCTCGCAGTTCTTCTCGTGGAGCTTGGCGCCCTTGTCGACGAGACTGGACTTGGTGGTCTGCGGGTGACGCACGAAACCCTGGTCAGCGAAGACGTCTGCCAGGACGAAGATTTCGGCGTCCTCGTAGCCCTTGGCAATGCGACTCATGATCGTGCCCTTACCCCGCGGCAGGGCCTCGAACTCGTCGGCGTCGAGTACGCTCGGGTTGGCCGCAACGACCTTATCGATCATGGCCTCATCGCCGCCGTACTTGTACGACAGCATGGCCGCGATGATGTAGCCCTTGGACAGTCCGGCGATCCCCGGCGTGGCCGGGCCGTTGCTGTTGCCGCCACCGCCATGACATCCGGCACAGGCGTTGCTGAGCATGGATGGGCTCGCCATCCCGCCAGCGAATGCTCCCGATGCGGCACAGGCAAGGCCCGCCGCCAACAGGGCATTTCTGATTAATTTGGTCCCCATGTTGCCTCCTAGAGATTGACCAATCGTTTTTCTATACGGAGGCGTGCGTCAAGGCCGCCTGCCCCCCCTCATCACCCCTGGCCGTCCATCAGGTACAACCCGGGTCGACCGCTCGACTGACAGTTCCTGGATAGTTTTGCCCTTTCCATGGGCGCTGTCAGTCGAACAGATCAGGCAAGCATCGTGCCACAGCAATTAAGCCCGCGCACAATGCCAATCTATGTCAATTTCATGTCAGTCATGCCAGTAGTTGTCATGTCACGCATGACAATCTGACATTCGTTGTCCGCCACATTCATCGTGTTCATTGCTCAGCCAGCGCCGGCCGGGCGCTCACCGTCACCAGCATCCGCATGAGTCTTTTCAGGTTCCTCGGGAAGCTCGTGCGTCAATCCCTTGTGACAGTCGATGCAGGTCTTCTTCCCCTCAGTGAAGGCGCGCTTGTGCTTGCGCCGGGCAAACTTGTCCTGGTCGGCGAGGGCCATGGTCTCGTGGCCGTTACCGTGGCAACTGCGACAGGTACCGGAATCGGTCTCTTCCAGCCGCGTCCAGACCTTCTGCGCCATTTTCCAGCGCTTGGCCTCGAATTTTTCCTGGGTGTCGATGCTGCCGACGACTTCATGGAATATGTCGGCTACGGCAACCACCTTGGCCACCATCAACGGTCCAAAGGCCTTGGGAACGTGACAGTCGGGGCAGGTTGCGCGGACGCCGGAGGCGTTCTGGTAGTGCAGCGACTCCTTGTACTCCTGATACACGGTGTCGTACATGCTGTGACAGGAAATACAGAACTCGAGGCTGTTGGTCTTGCCCATCATGTAGGCACCGCCAGCGATCACCACACTACCGACGAGTATGCCGGCAACGAGCAGCGTGCCAGCCGCGTAGCGGCTACTTGGCCTGCGCAGGAACGCGAACAGGCCGGACGCTCCCTGTGGGTCGGTTTCCTTGGCCACCGGCCACCTCCATATCCCAGGTCATTTTTTCTAACGGCATCACTGCGGATGCCGCTCGAATTTGCCATAGGTCAATCACTCTCTCAACAGACCAAAAGGGATAGCCCGATTCTCCAAGGGTGAGGGTCGGGTATTTTTGCGAGCTATGGCGGCGGGAGGCGACTAGAGCGTCTGGGCACCCAGGCCGTGGCGTTCGGCCTCGTCCTGGGAGGTGCGACTGCAGACCACGACCGTCGACGCCTGATCCGGGTCGAGGCGTTGCGTGGCAACACGCCGCAGGTCATCCAGGCTCACACCGAGCACAGCCTGGCGGAAGGCGCGCCGGTGCTCCGGCGTGCGGCCGTGCAACAGGCTGTAGAAACTGCGCTGTGCCTCGCCGGCCGGTGATGCCGGCTGGTCGATGCGGGCGACGACGCCGAGGATTGCCTCCTCGAGGGTTCGCGCCTCGTGCTCGGTTGACTGCAGCCAGTCGAGCGCGCGGTCGAAATCGTCAAGGGTCTCGCCAAGGCGTGGATCACGGTAGGAGAAAAAGCGGAATGTCGCCGAGTCGCCATCGTAGCCGGCACCACCACCGTAGGCCCCGCCCTGCTCACGGATCGCACGGTGCAGGAAGCCGTTGCGCAGGAAGCCACCGAGCACCATCAACGCCGCGGCGTCGGGGTCGGCCGGCGGCACCACCGGGTAGGCGCGGGCGCAGAAGCTGACCTGGGTGCTGGTGACCCACGCCTCACGCAACCGCCCCGAAGTGGCTGGCGGCACAAAGGCTGACGGCGAGGTCGCTTCGCCCCGGTCCGGCCAGAGGGCTTCCAGTGACTCGCGGATGGCCTCCTGTTCGCTCGCCTCGCTGATCACCAGCAGGCGACGTGGCAGGGTCACAAGAAGATCACGCAGCGCCTCCAGTTCCCGCTCCAGTTCGGCGGGTCGGGTCGTGTCGGCAAGACCGTCGTCGAGTGCCTTGAGCCGGCGGATGCCCTCGAGCCCGCGCCAGCGGTGCGCCAATGCTGCCGACGGGCTGCTGGCGCTGGCCGCCGCCAGCATGGCCAGGGCGTGACCGGAATCGGTGACGCTCTGCTCGGCATGCAGCCGGGCCTGCGAGATCAGCTCGTGCAAGTGATCATGCTCATCGAAACGGACGCTCTCCAGGGTCTCGCGCAACAGCGTGGCCAGCGGGGCCTGGTTACGGTTGAGCGCCTTGCCGCCGACGACGAAGGCCGAGCAGAGCCGGTCGCTGGCGTCGATCGAGCCGCGTACCGAGACGCTGGCGTTGAGGCCGCCGGTGACCGCCGCCTGCAGTGCCTGGGTAGCACGGTAGTCACGGCCACCACTGCCGAGCTCGGTCATGACGCTGGCCAGCAGCGCCAGGCGATCGATGCCGGTGTCGTCGAGCGCCGGCAGTGGCAGCACCAGCTGCTGGTAGACCAGGCCGTTGGTGCCCTGGGCGAACCAGTCGGCCGGCATTCCGGCGACCGGAGCCTGGGTGCCCTCAGCGATCTTGAGTTCCGCCGGGACGTCCTCGAGGCCGACGCGCGGCAGGAGTCCCGGGTCATCGACCTGGTTCTGGCGTGCCTCGAGCTGCGCGGCACGCTCGACAATCACGCGCTTCTGATCGTCATCGAGAGTTTCACGCAGCGCCTCCAGGCGTGCCGCCTCGGCGGCGCTGCGTTGCGCATCAAGGCCGGTATCGGGCTTGAACACCAGGCGCACGCGGTGCGGGTTGTCCAGCAGCCAGCGGCGTACCAGTTCAGGGATAAAGTCTGGATCGGTGATCTTCTTGCGCAGCGATTCGAGTACCGGGTCGATGTTCAGGGCCGCCGCAGGCGCACCGCCGTGCACCGCCGGGGTCAGTGCGTTGAGTATCAGCTGCAGGCCGTAGGGGAAGTGGTCGCCACCGATCTCGCGCTGGCTCAGTTCCAGCTGGTGCAGCATCGACGCCACCAGTTCCGGGTCGACACCGTTCTCGGCCACCTCGCGCAGGGTACCGAGCACCAGCGCCTCGATCTCATCGGCCCGCTCCGGGCGCGAACCCTCCAACCCGCAGGCGAAGACCATCTCGCGAGTGCCGTCCTCGAGGCCGCACAGCGGCGACGGGGCACTGCCGAGGTCACTGGTCTCGAGGGCGTGACGCAGCGGCGAGGCGCTGTTGTCGAGCAGCACGCCGCTGAGCAGGTGGGCGGTGAGCACGGTCTCGCAGTCGGTGTTTCGGTCGAGCAGCCAGCCGAGGACAACGTGAGTGCGGTCGCCACCGGCCTCCTCTTCAGCCAGGGCGTAGCTCGCCTCGGCGGTAATCGGCGCGGCCAGGCGCTGTTCGTCACCGACCTCGAACTTCTGGTCGGATCGTTCGAAGCGGGCCAGTGCCTGTGACTCGAACTGCGCCTGCAGTTCCTGCGGCGGGATGTCGCCGTAGGTCATGAAGATGGCGTTGGACGGGTGGTAGTGATGGCGGTGGAAAGCAACCAGCTGTTCGTGGGTCAGGTCCGGGATCGCCTCTGGGTCGCCACCGCTGTTCCAGTGGTAGGTGGTGGTCGGAAACAGGCGTTCGGCCAGCGCGTCCCACAGGGCGCGCACTGGAGAGCTCATCGCCCCCTTCATCTCGTTGAAAACCACCCCCTTGTAGACCAGCGGGCTGTCGGGTGAGCCCGGGTCGGCAAACTCGACACGGTGCCCTTCCTGGGCGAAGTCGAGCTCATCTAAACGAGGGAAAAATGCTGCATCAAGATACACTTGAAGAAGATTATTGAAGTCTTTTCTATTCTGACTTGCGAACGGGTAGGCAGTCCAGTCGCTGCTGGTGAAGGCGTTCATGAAGGTATTCAGCGAACGTCGGGTCATCATGAAGAAAGGGTCACGCACCGGGTAGCGCTCGCTGCCGCACAGCGCGGTGTGTTCGAGGATATGGGCGACGCCGGTCGAGTCCTCGGGCACGGTTCGGAAACCGACCAGGAAGACGTTGTTCGGGTCGTCGGCGGCGATATGGTAGTGCTGGGCGCCGGTGGCCCGGTGGCGGAATTCGTTGACGGTGGCGTTCAGGGAGGCCACCGGCACGCTGGCCACGTAGTCGAATGCCGGGTCGGCTTGGGGTTGAGTCATCGGCCTTGCTCTCTGGTTTGCTGGCGGGGGCGGCGGCCTCCGCGGGTCATGCTCTGACCATTGTCGCTGGGTACGAGTTCGGTCCCTCTCCCCGCTCAGGCGGGTTGAGTGACGCCGAGCGCCTCGAACAGTTCGGGGATCAGCTGGGCCAACTCGTGGCTCATGATGGCGAAATCGGCGTCAAAACGCTCGGCGTCGCTCTCGGCGATGGCATCGTGCGCCTGGTCGCGGACGATATCGAGAAACTGCAAGCCGCGAATCGAGAGTTCCGCGTCGATCGTGAACGCCAGGCGATCGTGCCAGGCCAGCGCCAGTTTCTGCGCCTGCATGCCGGCGGCGACGTGTGCCTGCACCTCGTTCTCGTCCAGCGCCAGGCCGCGGCAGCGCACCACCCGGGAGACGTCGGCCGGATCACGCAACTCGCACTGGTCACCGAGCTCGAACGCCTCGGGCAGCCCCTGCCCCTCCAACCAGCGGGTCAGCTGGGTGGCCGGAGTTATCGAGGCCTCGGGCGGCGCCACCCGCAAGCTGCCGAGCGATTCTCGCAGCAACGTCACGATCTCCTCGGCCCGTGAACGGCTGGAGACGTCGATCCAGAGCCAACCGCCACGCGGGTCGATCACCGCCCAGGTGCGCTTGTTGCGCGGCAGCGCTGCCGGCAGCAACCGGGTGACGATTCCCTCACGCACCGCCTGGCGGTCGCGTCGCGGGAGTCGACGACCGCCCTGCTGGCGCTCCAGTTCCAGTACATCGCCGGCGACCAGCTCGTTGATCACGCTCGGGGGCAGCAGTTTCTCCTGGCGGCAAGCGCAGACCAGCAGGAAACCGCCGACCGCGTGCACCAGGGTCTCGCCACCGAGACCGAGCGGAGAGACCCAGCCCTCGGTACTGAACTCGAGGCTGCCGCAGTCGCGGAACGCCTGGGCGGCAAGCTTCTCCTCGAGTGTCTCGGCATCGAAGGCCGGCGTTTCGAGCAGTCGAAAGAGCTGAAGGTTCTTGAACCACATGGCGGCGTCCCGGGAGAAAGGCGCGGATTATGGACCGAAGGCCCGGGGGCCGCCACCCAGAATCCAGGGCAGCCGGGACGGCCATGGATTATGCTCAAGGGAGTTGCCACGAGATCAGAGTCTTATGCCGATCACCTACCTTGACGGACACCGTTTCAGCCAGGTTGTCGTCGGCGGCGCGGACTGGGTCCGCCACACCCGCGAACAGATCAACCGTATCAACGTCTTCCCGGTCGCCGACGGCGACACCGGGACCAACATGGCCCTGTCGCTATCAGCGACCGCGTCGGCAGTGCGCGGTCACGGCGATCGCGCCATCGGCCAGGTCGCCCGTACCGCCGCCGAAGCCAGCATCCTCGGCGCCAAGGGCAACAGCGGGCTGATCATGGCGCACTGGTTCCTCGGCCTGTCGAAGTCGATCGGCCAGCGTGCCCGGATCGGCATGCACGAGTTCGCCGACTGCCTCGGCGTGGCCACCCAGTCGGTCTACGACGCCCTCGAGGAGCCGGTCGAAGGCACCATCCTCACCGTGATGCGCGAGGTCAGCAACGAGGCGGCCAACAGCGCCGGCAACGGCGCCGACCTGGCCAATTTCGCCCACGCCCTGGTCGAGGCCGGCGAAACGGCGCTGGAGAAGACCCCCGAGCAACTCGAGGTACTGCGCCAGGCCCAGGTGGTCGACGCCGGGGCGCTGGGCTACGTCAACTTCCTACAGGGCGCATGCCGCGTAGTGCGTGGCGAGCCGATGCCGGAGGCGTCCACCGCGCTGTTCGAGGAGAGCAGCCATCCGCCGCTCTCCGAAGAGGAGATCTCCGAGCGTTACTGCACCGAGCTGATCGTGCGCGGCCATGATTTCGACGACGCCTCGCTGCGCCGACACTTCGCCCCGCTTGGCAACTCGCTGCTGGTCGCGACCACCGGCGAGCTGTTCAAGCTGCACATCCACACCAACCACCCGGATGAGTTGATCCGGGTCGCCGAAAAGCTCGGCCGCGTCGAGGAACGCAAGGTCGATGACATGCTGCGCCAGCGCGAGGAGCGCGATCACCTGGTGCTGCCGGTGATTCCGATCGCCGATCAGCCGGCCGGGGTCGCCGTGGTCTGTGACTCGACCGCCGACCTGGCAGCCGATGTGCGCACGCAGTTCGGCATCGAGATGGTGCCGCTGCAGGTGCTGTTCGGTGACCGCGTCTACCGCGACCAGGTCGACCTCGATTCGGAGGCCTTCTACGAGCAGCTCAAGGCCGACCCGCACCACCCGACCACCAGCCAGCCGCCACCCCGGGCCTTCGTCGAGGCGTTCGACCGCATCCGCGGCGACCGCGAGGTGCTGGTGATCAACCTCAGTCGCACCCTTTCCGGCACCCAGGAGTCGGCGCTGACGGCGGCGAAACTCGCCGACCATCCACGTATTGAGGTGTTCGACAGTCGCAGCGCCAGCCTCGGTCTTGGCCTGATGGCGCGTAACGCGGCCCGCCTCGCCGCGCGCGGCGCCGATACCGACACCCTGCTGCACTGGCTCTACCGTTGGCGCGAAAGCAGCGGCATGGTCTTCGCCGTCGCCACTCTCGATTACCTGCGTCGCGGCGGACGCATCGGCGCGGCCAGCTCGATGATCGGCAAGCTGCTCAACCTGCGCCCGGTACTGACGCTGCGCGATGGCGAGGTGGT
>CAXMPC010000018.1:0-10900 GCA_964195335.1 uncultured Gammaproteobacteria bacterium
TCGAGGGCGAAGGTCTCCACCACCTGGCGTACCACCGGGCCCTCGAGCAGGAAGTGGAAGTCGCGTACCGGGTGGGACGGATCGAGGTGCAGCAGGCAGCCCTCGCGGATGTTCATGCCGCCGGTGAAGGCGCGCCTGCCGTCGACCACCATGATCTTGCGGTGGTTGCGCAGGTTCAGGTAGGGGTTACGCCATGGCAGTGACGACTTGAGGAAGGTTGCGCTGGGGACACCGCGCCGGCGGAGCACGCGCGTCACCGGCGGTGACGAGTAGCGTTCGCCAACACCGTCGATCAGGACCCTGACCTCGACGCCGCGGTCGTTGGCTGCGACCAGGGCGTCGATGAACTGCTCGCCGGCGCGGTCGTGGTCGAAGATGTAGGTGGCGAGACCGATGCTGTGCTCGGCATTGGCGATCGCCTCGATCATGCACGGGTAGGCGACATCGCCATCGGCCAGGGGGGTGACCCGGTTGCCCGTGGTCAGCTGGATGCCGGTGACGTGATCGACCAGCTGCGCAATAGGGGCCAGGCCGGCGTGCCCTTCACGCACTCCGGTGGCGCCGCCGTCGCAGGGGGGCATGTCGGGACGATCCTTGGCATGGCGCAGGCGGGCGGCGCGGCGTTCGATGCGGTTGATTCCCAGCATCAGGTAGAGCAGGGAGCCGACCAGGGGCGTCAGCCAGAGCAGGCCGCTCCAGCCGATGGCCGAGCCGACATCGCGCTTGTGGAGCACGGCGTGGGCGATCAGCGAGACCGCCATGGCCCGTTCCACGACCAGCGCGACGACAAGCCACGTTTCATCCATCCACGTCTCCCCGAGACTGATTGGCTCAATACAAGGATAACCGTTGAGTCATGCGATTCCGGTATCCGGTCATCGCCAACCTCACCGGGATCAATTATTCATTCATGATGACGGTGCCAGGTGGGGTGAACAGAGGCTGATCTCCGTCCCCGTGAGACGAGCACGGTGCCGCTGACTACACTTTGGTCTGGCACGTAACAACGGAGCAGCAGGCATGAAACTGGAAGGAATCTGGCGCATCGAGATGCAGGGACCGTACGGCTGGGAGAGCACGGCGACAGCCTTCCTCAGCGATGGCATCTATCGTGGCGCCAGCGCCGATCACTACACCATCGGCACCTACAAGGAGAAGGATGGCAAGCTGGTCGCCAAGGCGGTGATGACCACCCACGGCAAGTCGGTTCACCGACGACCGCTGTTCGGTCGTTACGATTCCAGCTTCAGGATCACCTACGAGGGTAAGGTCAAGGGTGGCAAGATCACCGGCCGGGCTATCGATACCGCGGCCAAGTACAGCGTTCCGTTCCGCGCCAACAGGCTCGCCGACCTTACCTAGGGCTATCCGGACGAGATGGCCCGCCATCGGAAATGCCGGTGACAGGAGTCTCGGCAGGTTCTAGATCGGCAGTTTGACCGTCCGTAGCGTCACCAGCATGAACTGGTCACGGTCGAGTTCGCCCTCGGCTTCGAGCTGCATGGCGAGTTGCTCGATCATTTCACGATGGACGGGTGTATCGAGCAGGTCGAGGAGGCGGCTATGGGCGAAGGCACGTAATGCCTCCTGCTGGCGCATGCTGTCGCACAGGTGGTCGAGGATGGACGCGGCGATGATCTCCGCTTCACCTGCAGCCGGGGGGGTGTCGAGGTAGTGTTCGACGGCGACCTGGCCGGCCAGGGCCACCTCGACGTGCTTCAGTGCCTGGAAGAAGTGACGCCCCCGGTCGAGACGTTCGAGGTCGAGACCGTAACGCAAGGCATCGAGCAATTCGTGGCCTGCCTCCGGCGCGACGAGATGCAGCCGATTGACCCGCAGTCCGTGAAGGTGCGCGACAACGGTCATCGCCGCCTCGCGTAGCGCCTCCCGGTGCGTAGACGCGTCTTCACTCATGGCCCGTTTGCCTGGTTGGAGCGGTCATGGCTCCGATTGTAGCGGTTGCTATCGGGAGTGAATTGCCCATGCTCCCACGCTGGGCTAGCTTGATAGCAGGGCCGGGCGATTGCCGGCCCCTTCACGCCAGGGAATACGATGCCGTTTGACCTCGATGCGCTGCTGCCGCCGGATGACCCGGCCACCACCAACGCCCGCCTGGCGCGTCTCGCCTTTGCGCTGCAGATCGTTGGTGGTCTGCAGGACCTGGCTCACGACCTGCGCAGCCCGTTGCACAGCCTGGCCATGGCCGTGTCGCTGCTCGATCAGGGGGCGGCCGAGACCGAGGTGCGAGATACGGCCAACCGGTTGACGACGGGGGCGACCGAGCGGGTCGAGAAACTGCTGGGCAGCCTCGATTTCCCCGATTTCGACCAGCGCGAGGCACAGCCGCTGGTGCTCTCCGAGCTGGTAGAGCGGACCCTCTCCCTGTGGCCATTGCGGCCGCTGACCAAGCGACGCCCGGTGACCGTCGACCTGCCGACATCGCTGCCGGCGGTGCTTGCCAGCGACCCGGCACTGCGCACGGCCCTGCTGCAGCTGCTGCTGAACGCCTGCGAGGCGTTGCCCGACAGCGAGGCCCCGCCGGTGGAACTCACGGCGACGATCGACGATGGCGTGGTCGTGGTCACGGTGCGCGATCACGGGTCCGGATTCGTCGGGCTGACGGTCGAGGAGGCGTTCATCCATGGCACTTCGACCCGTGACCGTGACACCCACCTCGGTGTCGGCCTGGGACTCGCCCGCGACCTGTTGGCCGAGATTGAGGCATCGCTGGATGTCGGTCCGGCGGCTAATGGGCCCGGGGTGGTGGCCCGGGTCAGGTTGCCGGCGCTGGGGTAGGACGGATCAGGTGCTGTCGACAGGGCGCACCAGGGCATCGCTGAGTGCGCGCAGCAGCTTGTCGCCGTCGATCGGCTTGCGCAGCACGTCGCAGTAGGGCATCCGCGTCTCGCGAATCCGTGCCTCGGAGGTGTCGCCGGTCATGAACACCACCGGGACCTCGCTGTCGAGCAGCGTGCGCACCCGCTGCACCACCTGGGCACCGTTCTCGCGCCCGGGAAGGCGGAAGTCGGAGAGGATCAGGTCAGGGATCTCGTCGCTATCGGCAATGGCGGCGTAGGCCTCCTCGCCGCTACCGGCAGCGCGCACGTCGTATCCCTTGAGCTTCAGGATCATCGATGTCGCCTCGCGCACATCGGGGTCATCCTCGATGAACAGCACCCGTGTGCCCTTGGCGGCAGCCTGAGTCTGATCGTGTACCGGCGATTCTGCTCCCGTGTCGACTGATGCCGCCAGTGGCACCTCGACGGCGAAGACCGAACCTCGACCCGGTTCGGAGCGGAGGCTTACCGGGTGGTCGAGCAGGGCGGCGAGCCGGTGCACGATCGACAGCCCGAGGCCGAGGCCGTGTTTGCGTATCCGGCCCGGGTTCCCGAGCTGGACGTACTCGTCGAAGATGGCAGCGTGCGCGTCGGGCGGGATGCCCGGGCCGTTGTCCCAGACCTCGATGCGTACCCGGTTCCCCTGCCGGCGGCAGCCGACCAGGACCCGGCCGTTGACCGTGTGACGCACAGCGTTGGCGATCAGGTTGCCGACCACCCGTCCGAGCAGACCACGGTCCGAGCTGACCCACAGACGGGTCGGCACCCGACGCAGTCGCAATCCCTTCTCCGCCGCCAACGGTTCGGTGTGGCCGACCAGGTCGCGCAGCAGGTCGTCCAGCGCGAACCCGGTGATCGCCGGTTGCACCTGGTTCATATCCAGGCGCGCGATATCGAGTAGGGTGTCGAGGATTTCGGTCAGGCCGTCGATGGCCTGGCCCATCTTCTGGCCGGTCCGGATGCGATCGATCTCGTTGTCCGTGGCTGGCAGTGCGGTCAGGTGCATGCGCAGCGCCTGCAGCGGCTGGCGCAGGTCGTGGCTGGCCGCGGCCATGAAACGCGACTTGGTCTCGTTGGCGCGTTCCGCCGCCTCTTTGGCGACGCGCAGCGCGGTCTCGACCTGCTTGCGGGCCGAGATGTCGCGGATCGCCGCGGCCACCTGCGGTCCCTCGGTGGTAACGATCGGGCTCAAGCTGATCTCGACCGGAAACTCTCGCCCGTCGCTTGCCTGGGCCCAGAGGTCCATGCCGGTGCCCATGGCGCGGGCATACGGGTTGGCCGTGAAGGCGCGGCGGTGGCCGACGTGGTACTGGCGCAATCGCTCGGGCAGCAGGGTCTCGATGGTCTGACCGACCAGCTGGTCCATTTCCAGGCCGAACAGCTTCTGGACCTGGCTGTTGGCCAGGCGGATCAGGCCGTCCCCGTCGATGACCAGCATTGCGTCGGGGGCGGTTTCGAGGAAATCGCGGTAGGCGGTGAGATCGATCGGCGGCACCTTCGCGCTCCGTGTGCGGGTGTAATACTTGAGTAGAACGGTAAGGTAATTGACTGCAAGGCGGTTGTCCACTGTCCCTGGGTACCATTTGATGGTCGACAGACTGGAGGCCCACGGGGTCAGCATGGTAGGATCACTCGCCCTCGGGAGGGGTCGACGACTGGCCGTATGTAGCCACGTAAGATACTGATTAATTGATGATTAGTGACAACGGAAACTCCCGTGGCAGAGGCAACGGTCTATGGTGACCTGCGCCGGTCCCTCCGCAACGCAAAGCTGTGAACCCCGTCAGACCCGGAAGGGAGCAGCGGCAGCAGTGGTCGTGAGTGCCGGGGTGTGGCTGGTGCAGGTCGCCACCCTTCTGAACCGCGGCGGAGTGCCCCGATGAGCTACCAGGTCCTGGCCCGAAAGTGGCGCCCGCGCAGCTTCGCCGAACTGGTCGGCCAGGAGCACGTGATCCAGGCGCTGGTCAACGCCCTGGAGCAGGGCCGGCTGCACCACGCCTACCTGTTCACCGGCACGCGCGGCGTGGGCAAGACTACGGTCGCGCGTATCCTCGCCAAGGCGCTCAACTGCGAATCCGGGGTCAGCGCCGAACCGTGTGGCGAGTGCAGCAGCTGCCAGGAACTCGATGCCGGCCGCTTCATCGACCTGATCGAGGTCGACGCCGCTTCGCGCACCAAGGTCGAGGAGACGCGCGAACTGCTCGAGAACGTGCAGTACATGCCGACCAGGGGCCGCTACAAGGTGTACCTGATCGACGAGGTGCACATGTTCTCCAACCACAGTTTTAACGCGCTGCTGAAGACCCTCGAAGAGCCGCCACCCCACGTCGTCTTCCTTCTCGCCACCACCGATCCGAAGAAGTTGCCGCCGACCATCCTGTCGCGCTGTCTGCAGTTCAACCTCAAACGGTTGCCGCTGGAACTCATCCAGGGGCAGTTCAGGCGCATCCTCGACGACGAGGGCATCAGCTACGAAGCCCCGGCGCTTGAACGACTGGGCCGCGCCGCCGACGGTTCCATGCGCGACGGCCTCAGCCTGCTCGATCAGGCGATCGCCTTCGGTGCCGGCAAGGTGGTCGACGACGAGGTTCAGACCATGCTCGGCGACATCGGTGTCGACCAGGCCGCGCCGTTGCTCGAGGCCCTGGCTGACGGCGATGCCGGGGCGCTGCTCTCCGCCGTCGCTCGCCTCGCCGAGCGGGCGCCCGACTACGCGGCGGTGCTCGAGGCTCTGCTGCGACTGCTGCACCGGGTCGCCGTGGTCCAGGTCGAACTCGACGGTGACGATCCGGAGGCAGGCGACCACGAACTGGTCGCCGGTCTGGCGGAACGGCTCGCCACCGAGGACGTCCAGCTCTACTATCAGATCGCCCTGCTCGGTCGCCGCGACCTCGACCTGGCGCCTGACCCGCGGCGCGGCTGCGAGATGACGCTGCTGCGGATGCACGCCTTCCGCCCGGTGGACACGGTGGCGGCCGTCACCAATGCCGCACCGGTCGCGGCCAAGCGATCGGCTCCGTCGCGGGAACGTCCGCCCCAGGCTCCGGAGTCGACCCGCGCCAAGAGCGTGAAGTCAACGCCGGCGCCACGCCCGACAACCGAGGCGGAGCGTGGCGGGAGAGACGACGACTGGCACGCCCGGGTCGCCCGCCTGAAGCTCGGCGGCATGGCGCAGCAGTTGGCCAACCACTGCACGCTGGTCACCGAGGAGGTGGACGTGGTGACGCTGCGCCTCGACCCGGCCAGCGGGCAACTGCACACGCCGCTCACCGAGAAGGCGCTGGAGCAGGCGCTCTGCGACGACGCCTGCCGCGCGATCCGGCTGATTATCGAAACCGGCACCGTCAGCAACGAGACCCCGGCCGCGCGGGCCGCGCGCGAGGCCGAGGAACGGCAGCACAATGCCGAGCAATCGATCGCTGGCGACCCCCACGTCCAGGCGTTGCGCGAGGCGTTCGGTGCCGAGGTCGAGCCGGGTTCGATCCGGCCGCGCTAGGTGCGGGCGTTGACGGCGGAGAGCCCTCCTGTAGGTCGGGCTTCAGCCCGACAGACGAGCATGATGACCTGACGATGTCGGGCTGAAGCCCGACCCACAAAGAGAAACGGATGCCGGTACGATTGCCGGATTGCGATGAGAATCAGATCACGGAGCATGCGATGAAAGGTGGAATTGGCAACCTGATGAAGCAGGCGCAACAGATGCAGGCCAACCTGCAGAAGGCGCAGGAAGAGATCGCCCAGGTCGAGGTCAGCGGCGAGTCGGGTGGCGGCATGGTCAGCGTGGTCATGACCGGACGCCACGAGGCGCGGCGCGTCACCATCGACCCGTCGCTGTTCGATGACGGCGACCGCGAGATGATCGAGGACCTGGTCGCCGCGGCGATCAACGACGCGGCGCGCAAGGTCGAGCAGGCGACGCAGGAGAAGATGTCAGGTGTCGCCGGGGGCATGAACCTGCCGCCGGGCATGAAGATGCCGTTCTGATGGCGCACGGCCTGTCGCCCCTGATCGGCGGGCTGATCGAGGCGCTGCGCTGTCTGCCCGGCGTCGGGCCGAAGTCGGCCCAACGCATGGCCTTTCACCTGCTCGAGCGTGAGCGCGACGGTGGCCGACGCCTGGTCGAGGCACTGACCGAGTCGCTGGAGAAGGTCGGTCACTGCGACACCTGCCGGACCCTGAGCGAAGTGGCGACCTGCGCTATCTGCGCCGATCCGCGCCGCGATCCCGCCCAGCTCTGCGTGGTCGAGACCCCGGCCGACATCCTTTCTATCGAACAGGCGGCCGGTTTTCGCGGTCGCTATTTCGTGTTGATGGGTCACTTGTCGCCACTCGACGGCATCGGTCCGGATCAGCTGGGTCTCGACCTGCTCGAGCAGCGGCTCACCGGCGGCGAGGTGCAGGAGGTGATCCTGGCCACCAACACCACCGTCGAGGGCGAAGCCACCGCGCAGTACATCGCCGACCTGGCCCACGATTGCAAAGTCCGTGCGACCCGACTCGCCCACGGCATTCCGCTTGGTGGCGAACTCGAGTTCGTCGACAGCGGCACCCTGTCACACGCCTTCAGCGGCCGGCGCGAATTGTGACGCGACCGATCCAGGAGAAACCGATGAAATTGCCCACTCATGCCGCCATCCTGCTGCTTCTTACAGCCGCCATACCGCAGGCCGTCGCCCAGGAGACCCCGATACAGGTTTTCCGCGGCCTGACCACCATCGAGACCTCGGTCATCGGCGTTACACCATCGATGGAGGCCGAGGGGCTCTACGCTCGCGACATCTTCGACGACATCGACCGTCGCCTGCGCGGCACCCGGCTGCTGCTGCGCCGAGGTCGCGCCCAGCCGCTGGCCGGCACCGGCATTATCGATCCGCTGTTGCAGGTGACACCGATCTGCCGGCCGGGCAGTGGCGGTCGCCAGATCTGCCACGTCACCGTTGAATTGCGCGAGTCGGTATCATTGGTGCGCGACCCGGCGGTGCGTTTCATCGGCGCCGCCTGGCGCAACGGCTGGATCGGTGAGGTCAACCGTTTCAGCGAGCTGCGCGAGCGCATCGAGAGCATGGTCGACCAGTTCGCCCAGGACTACAACGCGGTGCGCTGAGCCCGGGTGTCGGGCGGAAACACGACCAGCAAATCACGCACGGCTCTTTGAATGTAGGTCGGACTTCGGTCCGACATATCGGCATGTCGGCACGAAGTCCGGCCCATCAACCGCACCGCGCCCCGACGTTTAATGTGGGTCGGGCTTCAGCCCGACGCGACGGTGCTTCCCGCTTCAACCCAGCCGACGTGCAAGCCTGCGGTAACTGGGCGACTCCAGTCGGACTGAAGTCCGACCCACAAGGAGTAACCCAGTAGGTTGGGCAAAGCGCAGCGTGCCCAACGTTGAGCGATGATCCACCGTTATTCACGAATACCCACCATGCCTGTGCCATAGTGATTGCAGGGACATGACGTCCCGGCGACGAATGCGGTGGGAGATGAAGCAGCGTCGTGCAACCGGGATGGCGCCTGTGCTGGCCGGCTGGGCGTTTGCCCTGCTGCTGGCGCCATTCCCGCTTGATGCCGAACCCGATTACGCGGGGCAGCGCGCGAGGCTGGTCGACGATGTGATCGCGACCCAGGCCCGCTACGGCGACCGCCCGTTCGATCCGACCGTACTCGACGCCCTCGGCCGCACCGAGCGTCATCTTTTCGTGCCGGAGGAGGTGCGCGCCGCGGCTTACGCCAACCGGCCACTGCCGATCGGCCATGGTCAAACCATCTCCCAGCCGTTCATCGTCGCGCTGATGACCGAACTATTGCAGGTCGTACCCGGCGATCGCGTGCTCGAGGTCGGTACCGGGTCCGGCTACCAGGCGGCGATCCTGGCAGAAGTCGGCGTCGAGGTCTTTACCCTCGAGATTGTCGAACCGCTTGCCATCGAGGCGAAGGCGCGCCTGGCCGCACTCGGCTACGACGGTGTCACGGTACAGCACCGCGATGGCTACTACGGCTGGCCCGACCGGGCACCATTTGACGCCGTCATCGTCACCGCGGCCGGGAGCCACATCCCTCCGCCGCTTGTCGACCAGCTCAAACCGGGTGGCCGGATGGTGATTCCGGTCGGCAGCCGCTTCTCTACCCAGCACCTGATGCTGATTGAGAAAGGGGATGACGGCACGCCGTCGGTCCGTCAGCTGCTCCCGGTCCGTTTCGTGCCGCTAACCGGGGGCCACTGAGGGGGCTTGGCGATGGCCCCGACCCGGCTGACCGATCCTAAGCAGGATGGCTGGACCCTGGCGTTGTCGGTCGGGCTGCTGGCCGGCGCCGCACTCGCCTACGAGGTGCTGCTGGTGCGGCTGTTCGCGATCCTGCAGTGGCACCATTTCGCCTACATGGTGATCAGCCTGGCGCTGCTCGGTTTCGGTGCCAGCGGCACGCTGGTGTCACTGTTTCGAGCGCCGTTGCTGCGTCACTTCGGCGTGGCATTTCCGGGCGCCGCGCTGGCGTTCGCCATCGGTGCGCCGCTGCTGTTCCTGATCGCCCAACGGGTGCCGGTCGACGCCCTGGAACTGCTCTGGTCCCCGCGCCAGTGGTTCCTGCTGGCCATGGTCTACCTGCTGCTGGCGCTGCCGTTCCTGGCCGCTGCTACTGCGCTCTGCCTGGCGCTGGCACGTCCAGGCGCGCCGATCCACCGTCTCTATGGTGCTGATCTGTTCGGTTCAGGCGTCGGGGCCCTCGGCATTATCGTGCTGCTGAGCTGGCTGGCGCCGTGGCCCGCGCTGCTCGCCGTGGCCGCCGCGGGATTGCTGGCGGCCGGATTTGGTGGCTACGCCTGCGGTCGGGGAGCGCGCTGGGCCGTGGTCGTGTGTGCCGGCCTGCTGCTCCTGCCGATGCTGCCAGCAGGCTGGGGCGAGTTGAAAGTCTCCCAGTACAAGGGGCTAAGCGAGGTGCTGAGAATGCCCGGTGCCGCGGTCGTCGCCGAGCGTAACGGTCCCTTAGGCAGTGTCAGTGTCGTCGAAAGCCCGCGGGTGCCGCTGCGTCATGCCCCCGGGCTGAGTCTTGTCTCGCGCCACGAAGTGCCGGAACAGCTGGCTCTGTTCACCGACGGTGACGGTCTTGCCGCTATCCACCGCTTCGACGGCGACCTGGCTCCGTTAGCCTATCTCGGTGACGTGCCCGAGGCGTTGCCTTATGCGCTGCTCGAGGACCCACGGGTGCTGGTGCTCGGTGCCGGCGGTGGCACCGAGGTGCTACGGGCACTGTGGCATGGTGCCGCGTCAGTCGATGCCGTCGAGTTGAATCCCGATGTGGCCGGGTTGTTGACCGGCCCGTTCGCCGACTTCGCCGGGGATCTCTACCAATACCCCGGTGTTCGCCTGCACCTGGCCGAGGCGCGCGCCTTCGTTGCCAGAAGCCGCGAGCGCTACGACCTGCTGCAGGTCGCGCTGCTCGACGGTTTCGGCGCGGCGGCAGCGGGACTGCGCGCCCTCGACGAGAGCTACCTCTACACCGTCGAGGCGTTCGGCCACTACCTCGGTCACCTGGAAGAAAGTGGCCTGCTGGCGGTCACCCGCTGGAACCGGCTGCCACCACGCGACAGCCTGAAACTGGTTGCCACCGCGCGCGACGCGCTTGAGCGGGCCGGCGTGAAAGATCCGGCGGCGCACATCGTCCTGCTGCGAGGTTGGAAGACCCACACGCTGCTGGTGCGCCCGACACCATTCACACCGGACGATCTGGCGTCGGTACGCCGCTTCGCACTCGAGCATGCATTCGACCTGGCCTGGTTGCCCGGCATGGAGCGAGGTGAGGCCAACCGTTTCAGCGTCCTCGACATGCCGCACTATCATGATGGTGCCCGCGCCCTGCTGGGCGATGGTGCGGCTCGTTTCACGGCCAGCTACAAGTTCGACATCAAGCCAGCCACCGACGATCAACCGCACTTCTTCCACTTCCTGCGCCCCGGTACGCTGCCCGAACTGTTCCGTCTGCGTGGTGCCGGCGGCCTGGCACTCCTCGATTGGGGCTATCCGCTGCTGTTGGCGGCGCTGTTGCAGGCGCTGTTGCTCGGGACC
>CAXMPC010000019.1:0-32201 GCA_964195335.1 uncultured Gammaproteobacteria bacterium
GCGTTTTGTGTGGTTCACGTTCAAGGGAATCGTGCCGTATTCACGTTTGTTCAACCGGTAGAAAACGACCAGCCCCTTGTAGGGATGAACCTCTGGCCTCTCGGCCGTGAATGCGGGCGATCCCCATGCAGTCAACACGACAATCAATACAACCAGAAAGATGTTTGAAGTGTGTTTGTTCATAGATTCACCTTCTTCCGAGTTGAAATGTGGGGACTGAAAAGGGACAGCTTTATTTAGTGTAAACGTGTCTGTCCCCAATTATTCTGTCGCGGATAGAAGAATGCGTTCCCGATAGACCTCATGCGAGGTCGGATCACTGCTCTCGTAACCGATGCGTTTGCGCCGCTTTTCGTCCACCAGGTAGTAGCGCACGATGGCTTCCACCGCTGCCGGTGTCGCCGCTCCATCGCGCGATGATTCGATGACATAGGATCGCGGTTCGCGAGGTGCAAGGCGCGTATCCCACAGGTCAACGATAAACGGCCGCCACATCACGGTACGCCTGAGCGTATGGCTCTGCTCCTCGATAACGTCTCCATCCCCGTTCAACTGGCGTAACGTCACCGTCAGGTGCCGATCCGGTGTTCCGGTGGGCAGGTAATGGGCGGCGCCGACGTTGGTCAGCGTCAGAGTGAAGGTGTGCTGGCCAGGCGAAGTCGTAGCAGTCCTGGCAAAGCGAATGTCGAGTCCTTGCCGCACCATGTCCGGGTCGTGCCCTCCGCGCCACAGGTGGCGCCGCACCGGGCGCACCTTGCCACCCTCTACCAATGGCCGCTCCACCAGGGGCATGTGACATTCCACGCACCCTAGCGCGGCGGTATCTGTAATGACCGCCTCGCCGGTGCGTGTGGTCTCACCACCCCGGCCTGCCTGGATCTCGGCCACGGTGCCGCAAGGCGGGAAACGGAAAAAGCTGTCCCAGCGCTCGCCACCCACCACATGGCAACGCGCACATATCTCATTGCTGTTCGCGAGTTTCTGGACCGGGTGCGGTGCGGTCGTATCGCCATAAGGGCCGAGGATCTTGCCATCCCTGAGATGGCAGACGGCGCATGTGACGCCCTCGTGCTGCAGCACGCGATCGAAATCAGGATTGGGCTCGAGGATGGGATCCCATTTCTCCTTGTCCCGGAATCCCAACACTTTGTGCTCCTGCTGTCGGTCCAGAGGGGTGTGGCAGTTCTTGCAAATCTGCTGCGAGCCATCGAATACCCAATCCGTCTGGAAATAGGGGTCCGTCCAAGCCTGGCTGTGAATGGTGGTCGACCATTCGTCAAAGAAGTCACGATGGCAGGTTGCACACCCGGAGGCACGTAACGTGGCAAGTGATTCCGGGAGCACGCTGGTGTCCATCGGCCGCTCAAACGCCTCGGACACCACGAAGATATTCATGGGACGAACAAACCGCCAGCCGAAAAACCCGATCAGGGCAATGGCCACAATTCCGACGATGATGGTCCGTTTTTTCAAGTCGCTTGTCCTGAGACTACAGGGGACAGACCACGTTTGTTGCTACCGGCTAGTCGTTCTGATTATCCACCAGCACCTGAAGGCAGCCGATTCATGGATCAGGCAGTTACGATAGCGTCCTTCTCACAACGTACCACGGCGTCGATGCGACCGGTTGGTGTATTGGACCTAGCGCTGATCGAGCCGTTTCATCAGTTACCCGGCGCAGTTGGTAGCTTTGAGCGCACAAACAGAAGATGCACGTGGTTAGCCATCAGGAATAAGGCGTGAGCAAGCCACGATAGGCAGCAGCATACTCTTTCCCAAGTCAGCCAGGCCATCATGGCAGGCCTCATCCGATCAGTTATTCAAACTAATCTCCGCTCGATACTTTAATCCGGTCCCAATGCCCTCCAATCCCGTTCTTTTAGTAAATGTCACCGACCCCTTTCTTTTTCAATGCCCTCCAATCCCGTTCTTTTAGTAAATGTCACCGACCCCTTTCTTTTTCCTTTCTTTTTCCTCGACCGGAACAATGCATAAAATACCCGAGGGTTCCCGTATCGGTGGAATTGAGAACTAACGCCTTTTCTGCTTCCCGTTCCGACTCGGCAGGTTACTCCCCTTCGTAATAATCGACCGCCGAGCTGGTTTTGTAAATTCCGTTGAAGGTGCGAATTGACTTGTCTCCACCTGGTCCCGAGCCAGCGAAGGCGACGATTTTGTCCGAATCGGGAAACTCGGTGATGTCCGGGTGGATCATGGTGGACATGCAAAGGTATTCTAGGTCGCCATCCCCGCTGTTGATTAATTGATGGGCCGGCCCCTCCGGCAGCAGCGCGATGTAATCCCCCGGCCCCACCGGGAATTCCCCGTCGTCCAGGCGAATTGTTCCTTTCCCTCCCAGCACGTAGATCGCCTCCTCATTGGTGAAGTGCCTGTGATGTGGGTAAGCCGTCTTGCCGGGCGGTACCCGGTATAGGGAGCAACCCAGTTTTTTGGCACCCGTTGGAGGCATGAACCACTTGCGTTGGAAGACGAACCGGTCACCGTTGCCGCCGGTTTCCCAGTCCATGTCGTTTATATTAACAATATGTTCGTGACGGGCCATGATTCTCACCTCGAATATAGGAGCATTAACATTAGCTTACCTGGACGATATCGCCAGTCAAAAGACCAAAATCAGCAGCGTTAAGAACCTATATTTCGGAAGCGATTTTATAACTGCCCTTTCCAATTCGGTTCAACAATTTTTCAACCATAAGCGTATGTCTGTGACTCATTAAGCCTTGGACATTCTCAAGCACGAAATACTTCGGACGCAACCCACGAACAAGCCGTATAAAATCAAAGATCAACATGTTTCGATCATCGTTGATTTTGTGCAAGCCGCCATAGGAAAAGCCTTGGCAAGGAGGACCGCCGAAAACTAAGTCGATTTCTTGAGTTTTAATGCTTGTCAACGCACGAATTTTCGTAGATGTGGTTTTCGATAAATCAATTACTTGCGCCCAATCAAATGCGCCCATTACACGAAAACCTGCCTGCTTCACGCCAAGCGACATACCGCCAACGCCTGAGAACAAATCGACAGCTATCGGAAAGCAATTATTGCTCGTGGTCATATGTCAGTCATCTTAACGAGTATGTTCACTGCGACTAGCTCATCCATTAAATAATTGTGGTAGATTAATTTATAATATTTATCAAATATGTGACAAATTATTTGATGCCAGACAACCAGTCTCTCGGCTCAAAAAACACCTCATACAACTCCGCCTCCTTCGAACCCACCTCCGGCTTCCAGTCATACCGCCAACTCACCTCCGGCGGCATCGACGCCAGGATCGATTCGGTCCTACCACCCGACTGCAATCCGAAAAGCGTGCCGCGATCGTAGACCAGGTTGAACTCGACGTAGCGCCCGCGCCGGTACTTCTGGAACTCCTTCTCGCGCTCGCCCCACAGCGTCGTCTTGCGCTTCTCGACCTGCGCCAGGTAAGCGTCGTGGTATGTGTTACCGACGCTCTGCACCATGGCGAAGGCGTTCTCGAACCCTCCCTCGCTCCAGTCGTCGAAGAACAGCCCACCGACACCCCGCGGTTCCTGGCGATGCGGCAGGTAGAAGTATTCGTCGCACCATTTCTTCAGTCGCGGGTAGAGATCGTCACCGAACGGGGCGACGGCATCCCGGGCCCGCCGGTGCCACTCGACGACGTCCTCCCTGAAGCCGTAGTACGGTGTCAGGTCGAAGCCGCCGCCGAACCACCAGATCGGGTCCTCGGTGGCGTGGGTGGCGACGAACAGCCGCAGGTTCATGTGCGAGGTGGGCACGTAGGGGTTTCGCGGGTGGATCACCACCGAGCAGCCGAGCGCCTGAAAGACGCGTCCGGCCAGCTCCGGGCGCCGGGCCGAGGCGGTGGCCGGCAGCTTGTCACCGTGGACGTGGGAGAAGAGCACGCCGCCGCGCTCGATCACCTCGCCCCCCTCCAGCACCCGCGAGCGGCCGCTGCCGCCCTCGGGTCGATCCCAGTGGTCCTCAACGAAGGCGGCGCCGGTGTCCTGCGTCTCGAGACTGGCGCAGAGGCGCTCCTGCAAGCCGAGCAGGTAACGCTCGACCGCGTCGATGTCCGGTGTCATTGCGCCCCTCGCTCCCTTGATTGATCCAGGTCGGGTGCAGCATAGCCCAGCCGCCCGGGAACGACCCGGCTGGTAGGATTGTCCAATCACGCCCCACTTCCGGTCCCAGCCACATGCGTCGCCTGCTCGCCCTGCTGCTCCTCGTTGTTGCCCTGCCACTGGCCGCGGCGCCGTTCGCCCCCTACAAGGGCGGCCCACTACCGCCGTTCACACTTCCCGACCTCGACGGCGACCCGTGGTCGCTGAAGGCAGCGCGCGGCAACGTGGTCGTGGTCAACTTCTGGGCCACGTGGTGCCCGCCCTGCGTCGCCGAGATGCCGGCGCTGGAGCGGTTGCAAAAGATGTTCGCCGGCCATCCGCTGCAGGTGATCGCGGTCAATGTCGGCCAGGAGCCGTACGACATCGCATTGTTCCTGCGCCAGCTGCCGGTTGACCTGACGATCCTGCTCGACAGCAAGGGCAGCACGCAGAAGGGGTGGAAGGTGCGCGGGCTGCCGACGACGGTGATTCTCGACGCCGAGGGGAAGGTTCGCTACCACGTTGCCGGCCAGCGGGAGTGGGATTCTCCCGAGATCGTCGCCGCTCTGCGCGAACTGCTGCCGGGAAGGCAGTCGTCGCCGCCGGCACCGGGATTGCTGCGCACGGCGGGTGGCGGCTGATCCAGACTACGCTGGTGTAGAATTGCCCGCTCGACAACGGAGGTCCCTGTGGAGCAGTTTCGCGGAACAACCATTCTCTCAGTACGGCGCAACGGCCAGGTCGTGATCGGCGGCGACGGCCAGGTGTCGTTGGGCCAGACGGTGCTCAAGGGCAACGCGCGCAAGGTGCGCCGACTCTACAACGAGCAGGTGCTGGCCGGGTTCGCCGGCGGCACCGCCGACGCCTTTACCCTGTTCGAACGCTTCGAGATCAAGCTCGAGCAGCACAACGGCCAGCTGGCCCGTGCCGCCGTGGAGTTGGCCAAGGACTGGCGCACCGACCGCATGCTGCGCCGGCTGGAGGCGATGCTCTGCGTCGCCGACGCCAAGGCCTCGCTGATCATCTCCGGCAACGGCGACGTGGTCGACCCCGAGAACGCACTGATGGCGATCGGCTCCGGCGGGGCGTTCGCCCAGGCCGCGGCCCGGGCGCTGCTGGAGAACACGGAATTATCCGCCCGTGAGATCGTCGAGCGTGCCCTCGGCATTGCCGCCGACATCTGCGTCTACACCAACCGCAACCTGACCGTCGAAGAACTCGACAGCGACTGATCCCATGACCCAGATGACCCCGCGCGAGATCGTCCAAGAGCTGGACAAACACATCATCGGCCAGGACCAGGCCAAGCGTGCCGTTGCCATTGCGCTCCGCAACCGCTGGCGGCGCAGCCAGCTGCCCGAGGCGCTGGCGCAGGAGGTCACGCCCAAGAACATCCTGATGATCGGTCCGACCGGTGTCGGCAAGACCGAGATCGCGCGCCGCCTGGCACGGCTGGCCAAGGCACCGTTCATCAAGGTCGAGGCGACCAAGTTTACCGAGGTGGGCTACGTCGGCCGTGACGTGGAATCGATCATCCGCGACCTGGCCGACGCCGCGGTCAAGCTGACCCGCGAAGAAGAGATGGCCAAGGTGCGCCACCGCGCCGAGGACGCCGCCGAGGACAGCATCCTCGATGCCCTGCTGCCGGCGGCCCGGCGCTACGGCGACGACGTGCCCAACGAAGGTAACGACGGCGACGACACGCGGCAGAAGTTCCGCAAGATGCTACGCGAGGGCAAGCTCGACGAGCGCGAGATCGAGATCGAACTCAGCGCCACCCCGGTCGGGGTCGAGATCATGGCGCCGCCCGGGATGGAGGAGATGACCAGCCAGCTGCAGGGCATGTTCCAGAACATGGCCGGCAACCGCACCAAGAGCCGCAAGCTGCGCATCCGCGACGCCCTGAAGCTGCTGGTTGACGAGGAGGCGGCGAAGATGGTCAACGACGACGACATCAAGCTGCGCGCGCTGACCGCCGTAGAACAGCAGGGCATCGTTTTCCTCGACGAAATCGATAAGGTGGCCAAGCGCGGCGAGTCGAGCGGTCCCGACGTCTCGCGCGAGGGGGTGCAGCGCGACCTGCTGCCGCTGGTCGAGGGCTGCACCGTCAGCACCAAGTACGGCATGGTGCGCACCGACCACATCCTGTTCATCGCCTCGGGCGCGTTCCACATTTCCAAGCCGTCGGACCTGGTACCGGAGCTGCAGGGGCGGCTGCCGATCCGGGTCGAGCTCGACGCCCTCGGCGTCGACGACTTCGTGCGCATCCTGACCGAACCCGATGCCTCCCTGACCGAGCAGTACGCTGCCCTGATGGCGACCGACGGCCTGGGCCTGACCTTCGCCGAAGACGGCGTGGCCAAGCTCGCCGAACTCGCCTGGCAGGTCAACGAGCGCACCGAGAACATCGGCGCGCGGCGGCTGCACACCGTCCTCGAACGACTGCTGGAGAGTGTTGCCTTCGAGGCCTCCGACCGTTCCGGCCAGGAGGTCACGATCGACGCCGCCTACGTCGAGGCCCAGCTCGCCGAACTGGTCGCCGATGACGACCTGAGCCGCTACATCCTCTGAGTCCACCACGAACCCGCGAGAACCGCCCATGAGCTCACCCCGACCAACCGAGATCAAGCTGCACAAGACCGCGCGCGTGCTGGAGATCGCTTTCGACGACGGCGCCCGCTTCGAGCTGCCGTGCGAGTACCTGCGCGTCTACTCGCCCTCGGCCGAGGTGCGCGGTCACTCTCCGGGGCAGGAGACGCTGCAGCTGGACAAGGAAGAAGTCAACATCGACAACATCGAGCCGGTCGGCCAGTACGCGGTGACGCTGCACTTCGACGACGGCCACAACACCGGTATCTACAACTGGGATCTGCTCTACGCGCTGGGCGAGAATCGCGAATACAACTGGCAGACCTACCTCGATGAACTGGCCGCGGCCGGCCACCAGCGCAAGGAACCCCCGGTCAACTCATGAACCGCCCTGACGACCGCGACGAAAGCATCGACTTCGGCTTCGAGAAGGTAGCGAAGACCGAGAAGGTGCGCCGTGTCGGCGCGGTGTTCGACTCGGTCGCGTCGCGCTACGACCTGATGAACGACCTGATGTCGCTCGGCACCCACCGGATCTGGAAGCGCTTCACGCTGCAGACCTGTGCCGTCACCGAGGGTCAGCAGGTGCTCGACGTCGCCGGCGGCAGCGGCGACCTGGCGCTGGCCTTCGCCCGCAGCGTCGGCAAGGACGGTCGCGTGGTCCTGAGCGACATCAACGCCGCCATGCTCGAGGTCGGCCGCGAGAAGCTGACCGACAAGGGTGCGGTCGGCAACGTCGCCTACGCCCAGGCCAACGCCGAGCAGTTGCCGTTCGCCGACGGCAGCTTCGACTGCGTCACCATCGCCTTCGGCCTGCGCAACGTCACCGACAAGCCCGCGGCGCTGGCGTCGATGGGCCGGGTGCTGAAACCGGGCGGTCGGCTGGTGGTGCTCGAATTCTCGCACCCGACGGTGCCGCTGCTGAAGCCGCTCTACGACCTCTACTCGTTCACCGTGCTGCCCAAGCTCGGCAAGCTGGTGGCCGGCGACGCCGACAGCTACCAGTACCTGGCCGAGTCGATCCGCATGCACCCCGACCAGGCGACGCTGGTCGGCATGATGGAGACCGCCGGACTGGAGCGCTGCGAGTACTTCGACCTCAGCGGCGGCATCGTCGCCGTCCACCGCGGCTTCAAACCGTGACCGTGACCGGCTCGCGGAGCGCCTGAACGTGCTGCGTCCCTCCGAGGCCTGGCGGCTGGCGCACATCAGCTGGATCCTGTTGCGCTTCGGTCTCGATGACCTGGTGCTGGCGACCCACCTCATGCGGCCGCTGCACTTTCTCCGCTACCTGACGCCGTGGTACTGGATGCGCGGCGAACTCGGGCCGCGCGCGGAGCGTATTCGGCTCGCACTGGAGGCGCTGGGCCCGATTTTCGTCAAGTTCGGCCAGCTGCTGTCGACCCGCCGCGACCTGCTGCCCGACGACATCGCCGACGAGTTGGCCAAGCTGCAGGACCGCGTGCCGCCATTCCCCGGGCCGATGGCCCGCGCCACGATCGAGAAGGCGTTCGGCAAGCCGGTCGGCGAGCTGTTCGCCGCCTTCGACGAAAACGCGCTGGCCTCGGCGTCGATCGCCCAGGTCCACGCCGCCGAGCTGATGGACGGCCGCAAGGTGGTGGTCAAGGTGCTGCGCCCGGGCATCGAGAAGACCATCCGCCACGACATCGGCCTGCTGAAACTGGTTGCCGACCTCGCCGAACGCTACTGGAAGGAGGCGCGCCGATTACGGCCGCGCGAGGTGGTGGCCGAGGCCGAGCAGGTATTCATCGACGAGCTCGACCTGCTGCGCGAGGCGGCCAACGCCTCACAGCTGCGCCGTGCCTTCGAGGAGAGCGAACTGCTCTACGTGCCCGAGGTGCACTGGCCGCTGACCCACCGCGACGTCATGGTGATGGAGCGCATCGGCGGCATCCCGGTCAGCAACATCGAGGCGATACGCGACGCCGGCATCGACCTCAAGAAGGTTGCGGAAAACGGTGTGGAGATCTTCTTCACCCAGGTGTTCCGCGACAGCTTCTTCCACGCCGACATGCACCCGGGCAACATCTTCGTCACCCCGGAAGGCAACTACATCGCCGTCGACTTCGGCATCATGGGCACCCTGAGCCCGGTCGACCAGCGCTACCTGGCCGAGAACTTCCTCGCCTTCTTCAAGCGCGACTACCGTCGCGTTGCCGAGCTGCACGTCGAGTCGGGTTGGGTCCCGACCGGCACTCGCGTCGATGCCTTCGAGTCGGCCATCCGCACCGTCTGCGAGCCCATATTCGAGCGCCCGCTGGCCGAGATCTCGTTCGGCACCTTGCTGCTGAGACTGTTCCAGACCGCACGCCGCTTCGACATGGAGGTGCAGCCGCAGCTGGTGCTGCTGCAGAAGACCCTGCTCAGCATCGAAGGGCTCGGGCGCCAGCTCTACCCCGAGCTCGACCTGTGGCAGACCGCCAAGCCGTTCCTCGAACGCTGGATGAGCGAGCAGGTCGGCGGTCGCGCGCTGCTGCAGGGACTGAAGGAAAACCTGCCGCTGTGGGCCGAAAAGCTGCCGGAGATGCCGGGGCTGGTGCACCGGGCGCTGACCCGATTCGAAGAGTTGCCGGACCAGCGCGAGCGGCAACTGATCGAGATGCAGAAGCTGCGCGAAGAGATCCGGGTGACCCGGCGGCTGACCCTGACCGCGATCACCGGTGCGGCACTGCTGGTCAGCGGCGGGCTGGTCTACGGACTGGTCTGGCCGGGTGAAGCGACGCTGCTCAGCGCTGTGCTCGCCGGTGGTGGCATGACCGCGCTGTTGTTGGCGTGGTGGGACGGCTGGGCGCGATGAGCCGGTTCTTTCGGCCCGGGGACAGGCCTCCCAAAGGGAGCCCTCCCCTGTAGGAGCGGCCCCCAGGCCGCGATCCGGTCGTGCCGATCCGGCGAGCCCATCGGCCCGTGGGCGGGCCTCCTACAAAAACCCCATCCCTGTAGGAGCGGCCCCAGGCCGGGAATCCGTCCGTATCACGCTGCGGGTCGCTGCAGCGCCGATTCGACCTCGTTGCGGGTGACGGCGCCGACCAGCGCCTCGATCAGTTCCAACGCGAAGTCCATCGCCGTGCCCGGGCCACGCGAGGTGATCAGCCTGCCGTCGCGTACCACCGCTTCGTTTACCGCATCACCATGACCGGCAGCTTCCAGCACACCGGGATAGGCGGTCGCCCGCTTGCCTTCGAGCAGCCCGGCGGCGACCAGCACTTTGGGTGCGGCGCAGATCGCCGCGGTCCAGCGACCGGCTCCGGCATGTTCCTGCAACAGCTGTCGCAACCGGTCGTCGGCGGCCAGGTGATCGGCCCCGGGCAGTCCGCCCGGCAGTACGACCATGTCCCATTCGCGTCCGGCAACGGCGTCGAGGGTAGTGTCGGGCAGCACCTGCGTGCTGCGACTGGCGCGTACCGGACCGTCGGTGAGACCGGCGACCGTCACCTCGACCCCGGCACGGCGCAATAGATCGATGACAGTGATCGCCTCGAGCTCCTCGAAGCCCTCGGCGAGCGGCACCAGCACGGTCGGCGAAGCCATCGGCAGGTGACCTACTGGGTTGGACTGACCGCGGCGACGAAGATGATCTGGTCGAAAGTGCGGTTCAGCGACGAACTGGTGAAGTTGCTCATCACCGAGCCGCCCTGCCAGGTGACCGTGTCGCCGACCTTGACCGGCGCCTGCGACGCCGCCAGCCACTTGACTCCGCCCGAGGTCTCGAGCTCGAGGTAGGCGTAACCGGCCGAGTTCATCATCGACAGCACCTTGCCGACGTTGCCCGACGCCGCTGGCGCGGCACCGGCACCGGCCGCCTGCACGCCGGAAACGAACAGCAGTTCGTCGAAGGTGCGCCCGAGGCTCTTGCTGGTGAAGTTGCGCATCACGGCGGAGTCACCCCAACGCACCTCGTCACCGGGCGCGAACCGCACCGGGCTGCTGGCCAGCCACAGGGTCTTGCCGTTGCTGTCGACCTCGAGGTAGGTGTAGCCGCCGGCCTGCTGGACCGAAACCACCTTGCCCTGGTTGCCGCCACCCACGGCACTGGCGGCGCCCGGAGCCGGCGGGTGATTGGGCGGCACCTGTGCCAGTGCGGCTGGCGCAGCCGGAGCCTGCGGCGCTGCGGCCTGCTGGGCCGGCGCGGGGGTGTCCTGCTGGGAGCAGCCGGTGACGACGCTGACGACTAGAAGTGCCGCCAGGGCGGTGAGGAGGGATCGATTCACGGGTCGGCTCCGGGAGCTGATTGAAAGAAAACCAGGATACCAGTATGGCGACTCGGCCGCCGGAGGCATCACCAGGTCTTGATCACCCACTGCGGGACCTGGAAACCCTCGTGGATGGTCTGGGTACGCGACTCGAGACTGCCGTCGCCATCACGGTCGACCAGGTAGTAGGCCGGCCCGACCTGGGGCACCACCTTGACCATGTAGAGCTGGCCGTTGACCCGGTACTCGTGGTGGGTCGCGTCCTCGCGCTGGATGATGGTCACATCGGGTTCGAGCACCTCGCCGCTCTGCACCGGCGGCGGCGGGGGTGGGGCGTCGAGGGCCTCCTGACTGCCCTGCTGGGCGTGGAGGGTCGGGGCCAGGAACAGGCCGGCCAGTAACAGTGCGCGTCGCATGGTGTGGTCCTTCATCTGGAATGCAGTCCCTGTCGGCCGTCAGAGCTCGAGCAAGATGGCCCGCTCTTCCGCAGAGGGCTCGAAGCCCCGGTTAGCGTAGTGAGAAAAGATAGCATCGACGACCTCGTCCGGGTTGTCCAGCACCTGCATCAGGTCGAGGTCGGACTCGCTAATCGTCCCTTCGGCCACCAGCGCTTCGCGGAACCAGTCGAGCAGGCCGCGCCAGAACGGCGCATGGACCAGGATGATCGGGATGCGTCGGGTCTTGCCGGTCTGCACCAGGGTCAGGATCTCGGCCAGTTCGTCGAGGGTGCCGAAACCGCCCGGCAGCACCACGTAGGCCGCGGCGTGTTTTACGAACATCACCTTGCGCGAAAAGAAGTGACGAAACTGCAGCGAGACATCCTGGTAGGGGTTGCCGGCCTGCTCGTGAGGCAGGACGATGTTGAGACCGATGCTCGGCGACTTGCCGGCGAATGCCCCCTTGTTGGCCGCCTCCATGATCCCGGAACCACCGCCGGATACCACCGAAAAACCGGCGTCGGAGAGGGCCAGGGCGATCTCCTCGGCGAGTGCGTAGTAAGGGTGGTCGGTCGGGGTGCGCGCCGAGCCGAAGATGCTGACCGACGGCCGGATCTTCGCCAGCCGTTCAAAGCCCTCGACGAACTCGGCCATGATCTGGAAGACCTTCCACGATTCACGGGTCAGCTGGCTGTCGTCGACCCCGAGCATGGCCGGGTGGTCCAATCGTACGTCGCGTTCCATGCCCTCTCCTCGGCTTCGCCACCGGGTGCGGTGACCTTGCTCCAGTATACTTGCCGCTCACTGTCGCCACGCCGTCACCCATGCCAGAAACCAGTCGTCCACCACTGATCCTCGTCGATGGATCGTCCTACCTCTACCGGGCGTTTCATGCCTTGCCGCCGTTGACCAATTCGCATGGCGAGCCGACCGGTGCGGTACGCGGCGTGATCAACATGCTGCGCCGTCTGCTCGACGACTACCGGCCGGACCAGGTCGCGGTGGTATTCGACGCCCGCGGCAAGACCTTCCGCGACGACCTCTACGCCGAATACAAGGCCAACCGGCCGTCGATGCCTGACGAGCTCGCATCCCAGGTCGAGCCGTTGCACGCCCTGGTGCGGGCGCTGGGCCTGCCGCTGCTGCAGGTGCCCGGAGTCGAGGCCGACGACGTCATCGGCACGCTGGCCACCCAGGCCAGCGCGGCCGGCGTAGACACTGTCATCTCAACCGGCGACAAGGACCTCGCCCAGCTGGTCGACGGTCACGTCACGTTGATCAACACCATGAACAACACCCTGCTCGACCCGGCCGGGGTGGAAACCAAGTTCGGTGTCACCCCGGAACAGATCATCGACTACCTGGCGCTGGTCGGCGACACCTCGGACAACGTCCCCGGCGTGCCCAAGTGCGGTCCCAAGACGGCGGTCAAGTGGCTCGCGGCCTACGGCAGCCTCGACAACCTGGTCGCCCACGCCGACGAGATCCAGGGCAAGATCGGCGAGTCGCTGCGCGCCTCCCTCGACCAGCTGGAACTGGCCCGCGAACTGGTCACCATCCGCCGCGAAGTCCCGCTCGAGGTGACGCTCGACGGACTCGGGCGACAGGAACCCGACAGCGACGAGCTGCGCACCCTCTACGCCCGGCTGGAGTTCAAGAGCGAACTGGCAGCGCTGCTCGACGGCGACCAAAGCGCGCCCGAGACTGACGGCGAGGCGGCGGCGACGTTCGAGTTCGACACCATCCTCGACGAGAAGGTGTTGGCCGCCTGGCTGGAAGATCTCGAACGGGCCGAGCTGTTCGCCTTCGATACCGAAACCACCTCGCTCAATTACATGCAGGCCGAGGTGGTCGGGGTCTCGTTCGCCGTGGAGCCGGGCCGCGCCGCCTACCTGCCGCTGGCCCACGACTACCCCGGCGCACCGGAGCAGCTCGACCGCGACGCGGTGCTGGCGCGGCTGAAACCACTGCTCGAGGACCCAGCGCAGGCCAAGGTCGGCCACCATCTCAAGTACGACCGTAACGTGCTGCTCAACCATGGGATCAGGTTGGCCGGCATCCGTCACGACACCATGCTCGAGTCCTACGTGCTCGAGAGCACCGCCTCGCGTCACGACATGGACTCGCTGGCGCTGAAGTACCTGTCCCACCGCACCACGCACTACGAGGAGGTCGCCGGCAAGGGAGCGAAGCAGATCCTCTTCTCCCAGGTGGCGCTCGACGACGCCGCCCCCTACGCAGCCGAGGACGCCGACGTCACGCTGCGCCTGCACCGCCACCTGTGGCCGCGGCTGGAGGCCGACAGCGCGCTGTGCGCCCTCTACGAAAAGGTTGAGGTGCCGCTGGTCGAGGTGCTGTCTGACATCGAGCGCACCGGCGTGCTGATCGACACCGACCAGCTGTTCGTCCAGGGCCACGAACTGGGCGAGCGCCTGGCCGAGATCGAGCGCCACGCCCACGACGAGGCCGGCGGCACCTTCAATCTCGCCTCACCCAAGCAGATCCAGGAGATCCTGTTCGAGCGCCAGGGCCTGCCGGTGCTGGAGAAGACGCCCAAGGGGCAGCCGTCGACGGCCGAGTCGGTGCTGCAGGAGTTGGCACAACACTACGCCCTGCCGGCGCTGATCCTCGAGCACCGATCGCTGGCCAAGCTGAAGTCGACCTACGTCGACCGTCTGCCAGAACGCATCGATCCTGACACCGGCCGGGTCCACACCTCCTACCACCAGGCGGTCGCCAGCACCGGCCGGCTGTCGTCGTCCGATCCCAACCTGCAGAACATCCCGGTGCGTACCGAGGAGGGGCGGCGCATCCGCCAGGCTTTCATCGCCCCCGAGGGCCAGGTGCTGCTGGCCGCCGACTACTCGCAGATCGAACTGCGCATCATGGCCCACCTCTCCGGCGATCCCGGCCTGCTGGAGGCTTTCGCATCGGGCGAAGACGTCCACCGCGCCACCGCCGCCGAGGTGTTCGGCACCCCGCTCGACGCCGTCGAGCCCGACCAGCGACGCGCGGCCAAGGCGATCAACTTCGGCCTGATGTACGGCATGTCGGCGTTCGGCCTGGCGCGTCAGCTCAACGTCGAGCAGGGGGCGGCGCGCGACTACATGGCCCGTTACTTCGAACGCTACCCGGCGGTGCAGGCGTTCATGGAGGCGACCCGCGAGACGGCACGGGAGAAGGGTTACGTCGAAACGCTGTTCGGCCGCCGGCTGTACCTGCAAGAGATCAACGCCCGCAACGGTCAGCGCCGCCAGGCCGCCGAACGCGCGGCGATCAACGCGCCGATGCAGGGCACCGCCGCCGACATCATCAAGCGCGCCATGCTGCACACCGCCGCCTGGCTGGCCGACAGCGGCGCCCCGGCACGGATGATCATGCAGGTGCATGACGAACTGGTGTTCGAGGTGGCCGAGGAGGCTGTCGACACGGTCCGCGAGGGGGTGATCGCAGCGATGGCCGGCGCCGCCGAACTGAAGGTGCCGCTGGTGGTCGACGTCGGCGTTGGCGCCAACTGGGACGAGGCCCACTGAGGCCACCGGACAGCGGCCGGACGCAGGAACTTTTCACCCACCTCAGGGTCTTTATCTGTGAACGCTCGCAACGGCGTTCACCCGTCATCTCCCTCCCTGATGCGGGTGTCTCCACCGGCCCCCCCAGCCGGTGGGTGGGAAGCTGCCCCGGTGAGACCCCTCTTGCCGGGGCTTTTTTATTTTCACCAGGTCAGTCTGGCCAGAAACGGTCCTGCAGTCCCCGCAGGAGCAGCGCCTTTATGCCCTACGGGTACCCGCCTCGAATGGGCCCACGCTAACCCGACCGTCCATCGGGCCGAGGGCGGCCCTCCTACAGAAATACCTCGCTGATCCCCTTCGATGTAGGAACGGCGCCTTTATGCCCTTTACGGGTACACGCCGCGATACGGCCTCGCCATGAACAACGCCCATCGGGCCGAGGGCGGCCCTCCTACAGAAACACCTCGCCGACCCCCTCTTCGAAGTAGGAGCGGCGCCTTTATGCCCTACGGGTACCCGCCGCGATTACGCTCCCGCAAGCCATGAGGGCGCGGCCTGATCAAACCGGCCAGTGGGAACAAGTGTCGACAGAGGCGTGAGGGGCTAAACGGGCGTCAGGAGCTCTCGTCGACGAGCTTGGCCCGGAAGCGCTCGGCCACGGCCGGCTGCTCCTGGTAGCTGTCGAGCTGGTCGCCCATCGCGGCGAGGAGCACCAGCAGCCGCTCGTCTGGCGCCGGGTGGGTCTTCTGCATCAGAGCCAGGGTCGAATCGCCCGGGTTGACGCCGTCGAGGCGCTGCAGCACCGCCGCCAGCGCGTAGGGATCGTAGCCGGCACGGGTCAGGATCACCACGCCGACCAGGTCGGCGTCGAGCTCGTCCTCGCGGCTCAGCCCCTTGGTATATAGGTCGCTGCCGGCGTCGATCAGGAAGTTCCACTCGGCGCTGTTCTCATCCTGGTCCGCCGCCATCGACATGACGTTGGTCAGGATGTTGGCCGGCGCCTCTTGCTGGATCGCGTTGAGGTGATGCTTCCTGATGACGTGGCCGATCTCATGGGCGATCACCGCGGCCAGTTCTGCCTCGCTCTGCAGGCGGCCGAGCAGGCCGGCGGTGATGAAGACGTAACCGCCCGGTGCGGCGAAGGCGTTGATGTCGTTGGTGTCGAGGATGCCGAAACGCCAGGCCAGACCGGGACGGTCGGTCTGCAGCGCGAGCCACTGGCCGAGGTCATTGACGTATTTCTGCATCCCGGGGTTGTCGAGCAGCGGCGCGGCGCCGAGCAGCTTGGAGCTCATGTCCTTGCCGATCTCCCGCTCGCGTTCCTCGTCCATTTCACCCAGGTTGCTGGTCTGCTTGGCGATATCGACCAGCTTGCCGAGATCGAGACTGAAGGCCTGCGCCAGGCCGCTGCCCACCAGCAGGCCAAGCGCCAGAAAGAGCGTGCGTGTCAGGCGTCGCATGGTTCAGTCGCCTCCCATGAAGGGGATGTCCGGATCGCAGCCGTCCCCGTAGCAGGCGTCCTCTTTGGCTTTCGCCTTGCTCGCCTCGACCTCGCTCGTGCTCCGGGTGCTGCGCGTCTGTTCGAGGAGCGTCGCGTCGGCCTCGGCGGCCGGTTCGAGGAACGCGATGCTGACCGGTTCGAGGCTGGTCGCGGCGGCGAAGGTACGGCCGGCGTCGGCCGAGCTGGCCTGGGCCTCGAGCTTTTCGATCTGGGACTCGCTCGGCGAGGCGGAATCGATGTCGCTGCCGTCGAGGCCGCGCACACCGGTGGTGGTACCCGAAGACGCCCCCCCCGCGTAGGTCCCGGTCCGCATCGAGTTGAGCAGCAAGTCGACGCCGCTGTCGGACTCGCGCTGCAGGGTGCTCGGGAAGCGCAACGAGGCGAGTCGCAGCCAGCCGGCACCGGCCTCGGCCTCGACCCGGTACCAACCGCCCTTGCGCTCGAACACGGTGATCTCTGACTCGGCCGGGAGGGTGGCCACGGAGACGGCATTGCCGGCCGGATCGCCGCGCAGTTCCGTTTCATGCACCGTCAGCGCCGGGCGAGCGTCGGCATAGAGCAGCGTGGTGACCAGCGCGAGGGGCAGCCAAATCACGAACCGGAGCCATTTGGTCATCATCAGGATCTGCGCCTCGGGGTGAAAAGTTCGACTTCGGCCTGCCTACCCTTGACCTTATAGGAGCCGCACTGTGCAAAGTCAAAAGCCTCGCCACACTGGGTCCGGGTCTCGGCCGAGACCAGCACGCGCCCGTGCTCCTTGGTCAGGCCCTCGATGCGGCTGGCGAGGTTCACCGAGTCGCCGATGGCCGTGTAGTCCTGACGCTGCTCAGAGCCGATGAAGCCGACGATGGCCGGGCCGGTGTGCAAGCCGATGCCGATGTCGAAGCCCTCACCAAGCGCGCCGGCCTCGGTCTTGAAGGTCTCCAGCACGTCGAGCATCTCCAACGCCGCGGCTACGGCGTTCTCGGCCTGTTGCGGGTCGGCTGACGGTGCCCCCCAGAAGGCCATGATGGCGTCGCCAATGAACTTGTCCAATGTGCCGCCGTGTCGAAATATCACCTCCACCTGGCGACTGAAATAATCGTTCAGCAGGCCGACGATGACCGCAGGCTCGTGTTTCTCGGACAGCGTCGTAAAACCGCGGATGTCGGAGAACAGCACGGTGATCTCGCCCGCATGGCTGTCGAGGGTCTGCCGCGTCTCACCGCCGTCGACCAGCTGTGCGACCACGCGCGGATCGAGAAAACGACTGAAGGCGGCAGCCGTCTGTTGGCGCCGACGGCGCTCGACCAGGTAGTCGTCAAGGGCGGCGAAGACGACGAAACCCCAGGTGAAGAGCAGCGGCCGCGCCAACGGCAACAGCCATTGACCCAACAGTGCCAGGTGGGCCAGGCCGTAACCGACGAAGGTAAGCCCGAGCGCCAGGCCGGCGCTTCGCAACGGAGTGGAACCACGGCGTGACAACACCAGGACCACGAGGATCAGGGTGATCGCGAACAGCGGCGCCGCGACTCCCGGGGCCGGCACCAGGTAGCGACCGGTCTGGAGGTTGTCGATCGCCGTGGCCAGAATCTCGACCGCCGGATGCAGCCCGGCGACCGGAGTATGGCGCAGGTCGTGCAGGCCGGTCGCGGTCGAGCCGATGATGACGATGCGGTCGGTGAACAGGCCGTCGACCGGTCCGCTCACGTCGCGGTTGACGTCGGCGTAGGGCACGTGGCGGAAGGCGCGAATGCCACCGTCCAGCCACTGCAGACGCACACGGTCGCCCGCCGGCAGCGTGCCGCCGAGTGACTCGACCACCCGCGCCGGCAACGAACGTACGCGCCAACCCTGGCTGTCGATGTGCAGCAGGTAGCTGCGGCCGATGCCGTCGGTGTCCTCGAGGTAGTTGATCGCCCCGAGCCGCCAGCTGGCCGGGTCGATGGCGCCGGGCAGCAGCAGTTTCAGCCGCGCCCCGCCGTCCCCGTCGAGCCGTTCCAGACCGAGCCGGTCGGCCAGGGCCTCGAGCGACAGGCCAAGCGCCCCGGCCAGCCGGTCCAGGGTCGGCACCGAGTCATCCACCCCCTCGGCCAGGAACTGCTGCGGCAGGTAGATGCCGGGGGTGTCTCGCAGCACCTCGTTGAAGTGGGCGTCGGCGTCGGGACGGTAGCGGTCGCGGTCGATGAACTGGATGTCGAAGACGATGGCCCGCGGCCGCTGCCGGGCCACGGCCGCGACCAGGTCACCGTGGACCGAGCGCGGCCACGGCCAACGACCGGCCTCGTCGGCCATGCGCGCCAGGCTCGACTCGTCGATATCGATGATGACGATGTCGTCATCGGCCGGGTGACGCACGGCGTGCAGTCGCACCAGGTGGTCGGCGACCTGGTTCTCCAACGGCCCGAGCAGCTCCGGCCAGAGCGGCTCGAACAGGGCCGCCGCCAGGAACGGCACGGCGAGCAACAGCTTGCGCGACGCCTTCAGCCGGCTCATCGGGCACTACCGCCTGGCCAGTACCGGGAGGGGAACATGACGGCTGCGCCTAACCCTTGCGCATGGTGCGTTCGATGTAGCCACTGACCGCCGTGAAGGTGGCCGCATCGCCCCACAGGGCGTTGACTCGCCCCCCGTGGATCTCCGTCTGGCGGGCGATCCGGTCGTGCATCGGCTGTTGCAGCATCGCCTTGGTCAGGGCGTAGGCGGGGGCGGCGATGGTCGCCAGGTCGACCGCCAGGTCGATCGACCGGTCCAGCAGCCGCTCGGCGTCGACCAGGTCATCAATCAGGCCCACGGCCTGTGCGGTCTCGGGATCGAAGGTCTCGCCTCCCGCGATCGCCCGCTGCAGGGCGTGCGGTCGCACCGAGGCCCGGGCCAGTTCCAGGGCCACCGGCGGGAACGGCACCCCGACGCGCAGCTCGGGCATGCCAGCGCGGCCACTGCCGCGGGCCATCAGCCGACGGTCGGCAGCGCAGGCGAGCAGGCAGCCGCCGGCGATGGCGTGGCCGTTGACGGCGGCGACCACCGGACACGGCAGGCCGAGGGCCGCGAGCAGCATGCGGTCAAGCGACGGCAGGAACGCGTTGGCGTAGTCGGCGCCGCCGTCGACCAGGCGGTTGAGGTCGACGCCGGCGGAAAAGATGCGCCCCTGGCCGGTCATGACCAAAGCCGCCGGCGGCGCGGCAGCCAGAGCCTCGAAGCGCTCGGCCAGCGCAGTGCAGAACTCCAGGTCCATGACGTTGGCCTTGCCGTGGGTCAGGGTGACCACGGCGACACCGTCGTCACGCTGTTCGATCTCGATCATGTCGTCTCCTCCTGAAGTGGAAATTGGATGCCGCCGTCAGCCGCTCAGCTCGCGGGCGTAGGGGAACAGGGCCGGCGCGCCACCGGTGTGCCAGAAGAGCACTGTCGCCTCGGTGGCAAAGCGGCCGAGGCGCACCAGGTCGAGCAGGCCGGCGAAAGCACGACCGGTGTAGACCGGGTCGAGCAGGATGCCCTCGCTCCGCGCCAGCCTGACGATCGCCTCGCGCTCGGGGTCACCGACGACGCCGTAACCACCGCCGAGGTAACCCTCTTCGACGATGAAGTCGCCCGCCGTGAAACCACCTGCTGTACCGGCCAGCGCGGCGGTCTCGTCCGCCAACCCGGCGAGAAATTCACCGTAGCCGAGCCCGGCGTTTTCCTCCTTGTCGATACGGATGCCAATCAGGTCGGCGTCGAGACCGCAGGTCCGGGCACCGACCGCCATGCCGGCCTGGGTGCCACCCGAGCTGGAGGCGAAGACGATGGCGTCGATGTTCTCGTCCAACTGCGTCAGCTGCCCCTGCAGTTCATCCATGGCCACGACGTAGCCGAGCGCACCGACGGCATTGGAGCCGCCGTAGGGAATCAGGTAGGGGCTGCGGCCAGCCGCGCGCAGGTCGGCGACGATGGCCTCGAGCCGCTCCCCCTTGCGCTCGGTGCCGGACCAGTGGACGGTCGCGCCGAACAGGCCGTCGAGCAGCAGGTTGCCGTCGGCGACCGCCGGCGCCTCGCCACCGAGCAGCAGGCGGCAATCCAGGCCGCAGGCGGCGGCCGCGGCGGCGGTCTGCCGGCAGTGGTTTGATTGGGCCGCGCCGGCGGTGACCACGCAGTCGGCCCCCTCGGCCAGTGCGGCACCGACCAGGAACTCCAGCTTGCGCGTCTTGTTGCCGCCGAGACCGAGTCCGGTCTGGTCGTCGCGCTTGATCAGCAAGCGCGGCCCGCCAAGCTCGGTGGTCAGCCGTGGCAGCTGGTGCAGCGGCGTCGGCAGGAAACCCAACGACCGGCGCGGCAGGTCGGCCAGCGCATTCATGCCGGCTCCGCCAGGGTGTAGCCAAGCGCCTCGTCGAGACGCATGCGGCCGGGGACGAACAGCCCGCTGCCGCGCGCCACCTCGCGTTCGTGATCGTGATCGTGATCGTGATCGTGATCGTGATCGTCGAACAGTACCGCCTCGGCGATGATCTGACTGCGGGTCGCATTGAGCACGCGGCCGCGTGCGGCCAGCCGTCCCTCGGCAACCGGCCGGGTCAGGTAGGTGGTGAAGGTCGAGGCGACCAGGAAATGGCCGTCGCGCAACGACGCGGCAGCGAAGTAGGCCGCGTCGTCGAGCGCCTTGAAGTAGACCGAACCGTGCAGCGTGCCGGCGGCGTGATGGAACTCGGGCCGCACCGCAAAGGTGACCTCGGCGGTGCCGTCATCGATGGCGATTTGCGGCTCGTAGAACTCGTTGCACGGCGAGCAGCGGTACATGTTCTCGAGCTTGCGGTAATGGTTGGCGTCCACCGCCTTGGGCTCCTGCGGGTTCACCGGCCACCGAGCTCGGTGTGGCGATAACAGCCGGTTTCGTGGTCGTTGACCATGCCGACCGCCTGCATCAGCGCATAACAGATGGTCGGGCCGACGAAGCGGAATCCGGCGCGTTTGAGCTCGCGGCTCATCTGCTTCGAGGTGCCGGTCTGGGCCGGGATCTCGGTCAGCGAACGCCAGCGGTTCTGTACCGGCGTGTCGTTGACGAACTGCCACAGGAAGGCGGTCAGGCTGCCATGTGCTTTCTGCACCGCCAGGACCGCTCGCGCGTTGGCCACCGTCGATTCGACCTTCAACCGGTTGCGCACGATGCCCGGATCGGCCAACAGCCGCTCGACCCGCGCCGGGGTGAAGCGCGCCACCCGCGCCGGGTCGAAACCGGCGAACAGGCGGCGGTAGCCGTCACGCTTGGCGAGCACGGTCGACCAGCTCAATCCCGCCTGCGCCCCTTCCAGGGTCAGCATCTCGAACAGCGCCTGGTCGTCACGGACCGGTACGCCCCACTCGCGATCATGATATTCGACGTCGAGCGGGCGTTCGCCGGCCCAGGCACAGCGTACCGGGGCGCCGCTCATGCGCCCCCTGACACAGACTCGGTATCTGCCTGTGCACCGTGATCGAGCAGCCTGGAAACCATTTCGGCGGCGTAACCGGAGTAGCCCCTGCAGCGTTGCTGGAGACCCTGGTCCTGAAACTGTTGCTGGCCCGCGTCGTTGCCAAGATCACAGCCGAGCAGGTCGCTGCAGTTCAGCGTGCCGAATTCCTGCCTGAAGCCGTCGACGAAGGCCTGGACCAGTGCGTAGTTCGCCTCAACCGGCTGCTCCGCCGTGGCGCGGCCCAGGAACAGGCTCAGCGCCAGCACCCCACCGGTGACGGCGCCGCAGGTGCCGCCGGTCCGGGCCATGCCGCTGCAGAAGCCGGTGCCCAACCGTGGCAGCAGCTCCGACTCCAGGCCGTAGTGGTCGGCGACCGCCTGGACCACGCACTCGGCACAATAGAAACCGTCGTTGAACAGCGCCTCGCAGCGTTCACGGCATGTCACTCCGTCATCATTTTTCATCGTCCAGCCCTTCAGCCGATGCCGCCGTCAGCGGCTGCCCGTAGCCAGATCACGGCCAATGGTGGGGCGCAAACTGCGCGTCGAGCGCAGGCTCATCGATGTGGTTGGCGTAGTTGCTGATCACCTTCAGCACGACGGCCAGCACCACCTCGAGCAGCTGAGCCCGGCTGAATCCGGCCGCCAGGAAACGGTCGACCGTCGCCGTGTCGACCCAGCCCCGTTCGTTGGCCATGGTCACGGCCACGTCGTGCAGTGCCGCGAGGCGCGGCTCGTCGGGTGCCCTGCCGTCACGCAGCGCGTCGATGGCCGCGGCGTCGAGGCCGACCTTTTCGCCGCCCCAGCTGTGGGCGGCGACACAGGACTCGCAGCCGTTCTCGCGGCTGATGGTGAGAAACAGAAGTTGCTGCTCGGGGTGGCTGAAACCGCTCCGATCCAGGGCCTCGTGCAGGGCCAGGAAACCCTTGACGGTGGCCGAGACAGGGCCAGCGCACGGTAGACGTTGGGCACGAAACCGTAGCGCCGCGCGACACGTTCCAGGGTTGCGAGTGACGCCTCGGGCAATTCGCAGTCGTCGTTGGCACTGGTGTCAAGCATGGGAATCCTCAGTTATCGGCCGGCCTGCAACGCAGCAGGTGAACGATGCGCATGGTCAGCACCGTGTCACCGTGCTGGTTGCGGGCGCTGTAGTCGAGCGTCACCAGCCCGCGTGTAGGCGTGCTCTCCGAGCGCCGCGCCTCGGCAACCTCGGTCGTGCAGCGCAGTGTGTCTCCTGGACGCACCGGCGCCAGCCAGCGCAGTTTCTCGATACCGGGTGAGCCGAGACTGCAGGCAGCCAGCAGCCCCTGGTCGATAAACAGCCGGAAGCAGAGGGCCGCGGTGTGGAAACCGCTGGCGATCAGTCCGCCATAAGCCGAGTCCGCCGCTGCCGCGGTATCGATGTGGAACGGTTGGGGATCGAATTGCAGGCCGAAGTCGACGATCGCCGCTTCGGTCAGGGTCACACCACGCGTATCGAAACGCTGGCCGACCTGGAAATCCTCGAAATAGTGCCCGTCACTCATGCCCCGCTCTCCCGCGGGACGACCTTAGCAAGTGCCCATGTGACCGTCCACGCGGCATCAGCGCACCAGCAGCCAGGTGCCGAACAGCATGCATCCGATACCGAGCAATCGACCAGGGTCGATGGGGTGCGACGAGGCGCCGAGCAGGCCGAACTGCTCGATCAGTGCCCCGGTGATGTACTGCGCCGCGACGACCACGGTCAACGCGGCGATCAGCCCGAGGCGCGGTGCGCTGAAGCCGATGGCACCGACGATGATCAGCCCGAAAAAGCCCGACGTCAGCGTGTACCACGGCAACGATGGCCACGCCGCCAGGTTGCCGCCGCGCATCACCAACAGCACCAGCCCGATCAGCAGGCCGCCGCCGCCGTAGGTGATGAAGATCGCCTCCATGGTGCCGACGCCACGGTCGAGCACCCCCATGAACTGGGCCTGCAGGGCCACCGCCACGCCACCGGTCGCGGCCACCAGGGCCAGCCAGAAGGTGCTCTCCATGTTCGTCTCTCCGTCGCCACCGGGTGCGGCAGAGTATACGGACTAGCGACCCTGCGCTGTGCCCAGAAAACGGTCGAGCAGCGTGCCGCCGGTCTCCAGCGGGCAGGTCAGCAGCATGATCGCGAACGCAACGACCCCGATCGGCAGCAGCACGCCCCAGATGAAGCCGGGTCGGCTCAAGGCCTGGGTGTAGGGCGGACCGGCACGTACCAGCGCCAGGGCGAGCACCACGGCAACTGGGAGAGCCGCCAACAGCGGGTAGGCGATCGGCCAGGCGAGGTAGTACATGCCCACCCGTGGGGCGAGTTCCAGTCGCGACAGCACGGCGAAGGTGACCAGCCAGCCGCCGAACAGCCCGGCGCAGACCGTGACCGTGCCGAGCAGGATGGCCAGCAGCAGGTTGCCCATCAGCTGCGGCCGCGACCGGAGCCGGTGTTCATGTCAGCCGCCGCCCGTGGATGACGTGATCGCAATGCTGACCGTCGATGACCGCCACCCCGGGCAACCGCCCCCAGCAGGCGAAGCCGCGCCGCTCGAGAAAGGCGACACTGGTATCGTTGTGGGCGAGCACGAAGGTCAGCAGCAGATCGACCCCGAGCCCCGAGCAGGCCTCGACGGCGTGATCGAGCAGTGCACTGGCAACGCCGCGTCGACGAAACGCACCGGCAACGTAGTAGCTGATCTCGCGGCAGCCGGCGAAGGCGCCGCGACCGCCGCGGTAGGCCGACAGAGTGGCGTAGCCGGCAACCTGCCCTTCCACCTCGGCGACGAACAGTGGCGTGGCCGCCTGTTGATGACCGGCAAACCACGCCTCGCGTTCGGCTACGGTGAAGGGCTCGAGGTGGCCGGTCGCGGCCCGGCTGGCGATCGCTTCGTTGTAGATCGAAACCAGTGCCGGCAGGTCGGCAGGTACCGCGGCCCGCAGTTGCAGCATCCCGCTCATGCACACCTCCCGGCCACGTCCGCCACGGCGGCCAGCGCTCGTGATATGCCATCGTCATCGACGTCGAGATGGGTCACCGCGCGGATATTCTCACCCACGGCACTGAAGCCGATCCCGCGTTCATGACACGCGGCGACAAACGCGCCCGGATCGAGCCCGAGGTCGGCGACTCCGAACAGCACGATGTTGGTCTCGGGTTCCGGGTTGACCGGGTCGATGCCGCCGATCGCTGCGAGGCCAGCGGCGAGCTCGCGTGCGCGGCGGTGGTCGTCGGCAAGACGGTCGACATGGTGGTCGAGAGCATGCAGGCAACCGGCGGCCACCACCCCGGCCTGGCGCAGCGCGCCACCGAAGGCGTGCTTGTAGCGTCGCGCCTCGATGATGAAACCGGCGGAGCCAGCCAGCACCGCGCCCACCGGCGCACCGAGCCCCTTGGTGAAATCGATCCAGAGCGTGTCGGCACAGGCAGCAAACTCGACGGTGTCGACCCCGCTGGCGACCGCGGCGTTGAACAGCCGGGCCCCGTCGACGTGCACGGCCAGGCCGAGGTCGTGCGCCTGCGTGACGACTTCCTGCATCGTTTCCAGGGGCCATACGGAGCCACCGCTGTAATTGTGGGTCTGCTCGACACAGAGCAGTGTCGCCGGCGGCGCGTGGGTCGATGGGGCGAGTTGCGTACCAGTCACCGCACGCGCAAGTGTTCCGGCATCGAACAGGCCCCCCTGTCCGGCGATCCCCTCGATCTGGATCCCGGCGGCCAGCGCGGCGCCGCCGGCCTCCGCACGGGCGATGTGGGCATCGCGCTCGACCAGGACCACGTCACCGGGGCGGGTGTGGGCCTTGATGGCGACCAGGTTGCACATGGTCCCGCTGGGCAGAAACAGCGCCGCCTCTTTGCCGAGCAGGTCACAGACCCGGGCCAGCAGGCGGTTGACGGTCGGGTCCTGCCCCTTCTGCTCGTCGCCGACCTCCGCGGCCGCGATGGCCGCGCGCATGGCGGCGCTCGGCCGGCTCTCCGTATCGCTCGCGAGCGGGATCACTCGTCGTCAGCTCGAGGTGAGGGCGCGAGCAGGCGCGTCAGGCAGGCCGCGTCGCCCGGACAGAGGCGGCTGAACTCGGCGCTGGCCGCGACCGCCGCCGGCACCGCGTCACGTGCGACCTGGTCGTAGCCACGATGATCGAAAAAGGCCGGGGTCAGCGTCAGCAGGAACAGGCGCCCCACACCTTCGGCATGAGCCTGTGCTTCGGCCGCCGTGAGCAGCGCCGAACCGAGGCCGTGGCCGCGCAGGGCCGGGGCGACGGCCAGCGAGCGGATCAGCCGCTCGTTCCCGTCACCCTCGATGCCGATCGACCCGACGATGCTGCCGGACGGGTTGCGGATGACCAGGAATTCTATCGGCGCCCCATGGCCGAGGTCCTCGATCGGCAGCCCGGTGCCGGCGAGAAAGGTGACGATGTCGGGCCAGTCGGCGCCGGTTGCCGTATCGATACGTGGCGGGTCATTGATCATCGCGAACGGCCTCCCTCGGTCACGCCAGCGGTTTGTGCCAGAACTGCGCCGCCCCGTGGTCGGGGTCGAGTGCGTAGGGTGCGTAGCCGCAGCGCTGGTACAGCGCTTGCGCCGTAGCATTACCGGTGAGCACCTCGAGTGTCATCTTGCAGCACCCTCGCTCGTGGGCCACGGTCTCGAGCCGCTCGAGCAGGCGGCGACCGATGCCGTGACCCCGGTAATCCGCGGCGACCACCAGGTCGTGCAAATTGAGCAGTGGTCGGGCGGCGAAGGTCGAGAAACCGAGCACCGCGTTGGCCAGGCCGGCGGGTTCGCCGTCGGCGAAGGCGAGCAGGCCGAGCGCGGTCGGGAACGCGGCGAGCCGCTCGGGCAGCGTCACGCGCACATCTGCGGGCAGCGGGGTGCCACCACCGAGTGGGTCGCGCGCGTAACCGTCGAGCAGCGCCACCAGGACGGTCGCATCACCGGGATCGCGGTAATCGGCCTGGCGGATCTCGACGTTCATCACCTCATCCCGTGCCGGTCAATCGACGACCTGCTCGAAGCGGCCCTCGGCGACGTTCTTGCGCGTCGTCAGCGGGTCGAAGACGCGGCCGTTCATCGCCACGTAGATTCCGGGAGGTAGCAACTGCACCGCGGCCAGGGCGAAGCCGATATTGAAAAAGGCGTCGCTGACCCGCAGCCGTGCCGGCTGCATGGCGCCGACCAGAACCACGGTCTTGCCCTCGATCCCGACCAGCGCGCGCGCGGTCTCGACCATGGTGTCGGTGCCGTGGGTGATCAGCACCTGCGACTCGGCGGCTCCGGCGACCTGCTCGACGATCAGTGCCCGATCGTTCGCATCGATCTCCAGGCTGTCCTTGCGTAGCAGGGGGGTGACCGCATAGGAGGTGGTGACGTTGGCCTCGGCCAGCAATTCGGCGATCTGCGGATCGCCGACCTGGTAGCTGCTCTTGGCGTCGAAGTAGACCTTGTCGATCGTACCGCCGGTGGTGAAGATGCGCACGGCCATGCCGGGACGCTCCGATCGTTACTTCAGCAGGCAGTGCTTGGTGTAGTCGGCGGCCTCATTGGCAGTCCAGTCGCCACTCGGCTGCTCCTTGAGCTTGTTGCACCACGCTTCGCTGCCGACTTCAGCGCACGCGGTGACGGTGAAGGCGAAGAGGAGTGCTAGCGAGGCGTGCTTGATCAGGCGGGTCATGGGGGTTCCTGTCAGGGTCTTGTACGGGTGCAATTCAGGGCATTGTACGCCGCGCTTCCGACCAGTCGAACGCGGCCAGTTGACGGTCATGCAGGCGACTGAGCAGCAGCAGTGCGACCACCGCACCGAGCAGCGCCAGCGCCATGTCCGACTGGGTGTCCCAGGCGTAGCCCTGGGTGCCGAGGAAGGCCTCGGCCGCCTCCCCGGTGAGCTCCGCAGCCAGCCACTCGAGCAGCTCGTAGAGGGCACTCAGTGCCAGGCAGGAAGTGACCACCACGTAGTTGAGCCAACCGCGCCCACGGATCACGCCGGTGCGCAGCAGGATCTCACGCGTCAGCAGCGCCGGGATGAAGCCCTGGGCGAAGTGACCGAGCTTGTCGTAATTGTTGCGACCGTGGTCGAAGGCCTCGGCGATCCAGTCGAACAGCGGCACCTCGGCGTAGGTGTAGTGGCCACCGACCATCAGGATCACGGCGTGGACCAGCACCAGGACGTAGGCAAGCGGGGTCAGCGGGTAGCGACGCCACGTCGCGGCGAGCACGATCAGGCCGATCACCGCTGGCGCCACCTCGAGCACCCAGGTGAGCCGGTCCCTGGGCTCGATGCCGGACCAGACCAGGACGCCGAGGTAGAGCCCGAGCCAGAGGATGACCGTCCCGGACCGTGCCGTGGTCACTCGGGCGCCACCTCACCTGCGGCGTCAGCCGCTTCCCAGTCGAACCACTTGTCGAGCTGTGCCAGCGCAGTGTCGAGCCCGGTTCTCTTGAGTGCCGAGAAGAGCTGCACCGTCGCCCCGGAATGGAGCTCCTCGAGGGCACGGCGGACCTGCAGACGGGTCGCCTCGGCCGGGCCGCGCTTGAGCTTGTCGGCCTTGGTCAGCAGGACGTGGACCGGCAGCGCGCGGTGGGCGCACCAGCCGAGCATCTCCTGATCGTAGTCGGTCAATGGGTGGCGCACGTCCATCACCAGCACCAGGCCGGCCAGCGAGACGCGCTGCTCGAGGTAGGCCGCCATCTCTTGCTGCCAGCTGCGCTTGATCGCCAGCGCCACCTTGGCGTAGCCGTAGCCGGGCAGGTCGACCAGGCGACGGGCCTCGTCAACAGCAAAGAAGTTGATCAGCTGGGTGCGACCCGGCGTCTTGCTGGTGCGGGCCAGCGATTTCTGGTCGGCGAGGCGGTTGAGTGCGGTCGACTTGCCGGCGTTGGAGCGGCCGGCGAACGCCACCTCGACACCCTGGTCCGGCGGATAGTCGCGCGGGAGTCGGGCGCTCTTGAGGAAGCTGGCCTGGCGGTAGCGGTTCTTCATGGTCCGCGCATTGTCACGAGCGAGGCCGCTGACGACAAGCGAAACCTCATACATCGCCGGTCAGAGCGACCTGATCCAGTCGCAATCGCACAGTCGCAAGGCCGTGCAGATTTGACCCCGAAGGGTGTTTGACTGTATATATCGCGGGCTTCCCGGCCCGACCACCCGTTCCTGCGGGCGAGTCCGAGACCAGGGATTCCGGTTTCCGTCATCCATTCGCAACCAATTCAATCTGGGAGATTCACCATGAAGAAGCTCATCACCGGTTCCGCTGTCGCCATGCTGCTCGCCTCGGGCGTCGCCTTCGCCGACGGCAAGGCCATCTACGACACCGTCTGCACGGCCTGCCACAATCCGGCCGTCGCCCCGACCTTGAAGTCGCCCGGCCTCGGCGACAAGGCCGCCTGGGCCCCGCGCATCGCCAAGGGGATGGACGCCCTCTACGCCAGCGCCCTGAACGGCGTGCCAGGCACCGCGATGGTCGCCAAGGGCGGCAACCCGAGCCTGGCCGACGCTGACGTCAAGGCCGCCGTCGACTACATGGTCGGCGCCAGTAAGTAAGCGTCTGACGCACTGCATTCGAAGGAAAGCTCGATGAAGCACCTAGCCGCAGCCGCGCTGCTGCTCCTGGGAACGGCCGGCAGCACGCTCGCCGCCGAGGAGAGTCCCGCTGAACCGCCGAAGCCCTGGGCCATCTGCGCAAGCTGTCACGGCCCGGACGGCAACAGCGTCAACCCGATCTGGCCAAAACTGGCCGGGCAGGGCGCTGACTACATCGCCAAGCAGATCCACGACTTCAAGGGCGGCAAGCGCGTCGACCCGCTGATGACGGGCATGGCGATGGCGGTGCAGGACAACGCCCTCGGTGAGGTCGCCGCCTATTTCGCCAGCCAGCAGGCCCAGCCTGGTGTCCCGGTGAAGCCCGAACTGGTGGACCAGGGTCGGCAGCTCTACGTGGCCGGCGACCCGGAAACCGGAGTGACGGCTTGTGCCGCCTGCCACGGGCCCAACGGCAACGGCAACCCGGCAGCCAGGTTCCCGGCGCTGGGCAGTCAACACGCGGCCTACACCATCAAGCAGCTGCAGATGTTCCGTAACGGCAGCCGTGCCAACGATCCCAACGAGATGATGCGCGACATCGCGGTAAAACTCTCGGAAGAGGATATCGAGGCGCTGGCCATGTACCTCAGCACCTTGTGAGGTAGCACGCCACGCAGTAACGCACTCGAGGCGGCCTCCGGGCCGCCTCGCCTTTTCCGGACTCCGCACTTGCGCCACCCCGGGGTGGCCCGGACAATGGCGATCGAACGAACCCTGCCATCGCGCGGTCAAACCCGTCGCGCATACCCGCATACCGTGACAGGAGAGATTTGGATGAACAGACGCGTCCTGCTGGCCCTCGTGCTGCTGGTGCCGGCCCTGGCCCTGGCCCAGACCAAGATCAGTCCCGACGATGTCATCGAGTACGAGCCGGTCGTACCGCCGATGGCCACGTCAACCGGCGAACAGATTGAGGTGATCGAACTGTTCTGGTACGGCTGCCCCCACTGCTACCGCCTCGAGCCCTACATCGAACGCTGGCTGGAGCACAAGCCGGACAACGTCGCCTACGTACGCATCCCGGCCATCTTTCCCAACCGACCGGTTTGGGAAAACCACGCACGCGCCTTCTACACCGCCGAGGTCCTCGGCGTGATTGACACCATCCATCGCCCGCTGTTCGACGCCCTGCACGCCTTGCGCCGCAAGCTCAACGACGAAGACGCACTGGCCGCATTTTTTGCCGAAATGGGTGTCGATGAGGCCGAGTTCAGGAAGACCTACCGCTCCTTCGCCGTCGATGGCAAGGTACGCCGTGCCAAAGACCTGACCCGACGCTACGGCATCAACGGCGTGCCCTCGCTGATCGTCGATGGCCGCTACCGCAGCGGGCCAGCCCTGGCCGGCACCTACGCGCGCACCATGCCGGTCATCGATGCCCTGGTGCAGAAAGCGGCCGCAGAACGGACCAAGACCGCCACCAAATGAGCCCACCCGGAGGGCGGCCGCCGAGTGGGGCCTCGCGCTACCAGCCACTGCGACGCCTCCGGACGCTGGTTGAGAATCACCGCGCTCGCCGTGCGCCGGCCTCGATCGCCAACGGACCGCCAGCGGGCACACAAACGGACACGGCGACGCAATCGCTGCACCTGCTGAGCTACAACATCCAGGCCGGCATCGCCGGTGGCTCCCGCTACCGTGATTACCTGACCCAAAGCTGGCAGCACCTGCTGCCTTCGTCGCAGCGCATGGGCAACCTCGATCGCATTGCCCGCCTGATTACCCGCTTCGACATCGTCGGCCTGCAGGAGATCGATGCCGGCAGCCTGCGCAGTGGTTTCGTCAATCAGGCCGAGTACCTGGCCCTGCGCGCCGGCTTCCCGAACTGGCACCACCAACTCAACCGTGACCTCGGCAAGTTTGCCAAGCACAGCAACGGCCTGCTCAGCCGGTACCGGCCGACTACCATCGACAACCACCGCCTGCCTGGCCTGATCCCTGGGCGCGGGGTGCTCAGCGCCACCTTCGGCACACCGCCAGACACCCTGCTGCTACTGATCGTCCATCTCGCCCTGGGTCGCCGTGCCCGGCGCCTGCAACTGGCGTACATCACCGAACTCGCCCGTGATCATCCACATGTCATCGTCATGGGCGATCTCAACAGCCCGCTGCGACAGTGGCAGGATGTCGGACCACTGCGTGAACTCGAGCTTCATTCACCGGCACAGGACCTGCCCACGTTCCCCAGCTGGCGCCCCCAGCGTGGCATCGACCACATCCTGGTCGGACCGACCCTGCACGTCGACCATGTCAGCACGCTGCAGTGCGACTACTCCGACCACTTGCCGATCTCGATGGAGGTCCGCATCCCGGCATCTATCGCCCTCGGGCCTCGTCCCAACACGGTGATGTGATAATCTGTTTCCCATAGATTATGTAAGTGATTTCTCCCATGGAAGGAGGGAATGATGTCCACACCAGGGATGCCGGTGGTAATCGCCACCGAACACGAACGCGCCGTGCTCGCACTTTTCGTCGCACAGCTCAAGCTGCCCGAATGCCGTGCGCGCTGTCAGATCGAATTCAATACCGCCCTGGCCAGCGACCAACCGGTCGAACGGGTGGCCCGCCGCCTCAGCACGTGCCTCACGGACCGCCCGCCGTCGCCAGCCTGTGCGACGCTGTTGCAACTGATCGATAGCGTCAACCTGCCGCCAGCACTGCTTGAAGAAGCCGCTGCGCTGCACGAGCAACTGGTCGCGGCAGAAGACACCACCGCCTTCGGCCACCACGTACGCCAACTCGCCGGGCTGATCGACGCCCTGCCGTCGCAGCTGCAGCAGGAGAAGGATGAAATCGCGCAGTGCCTGGTCACGCTGGGCGACCGCCTGCACGAGCTCTTCCACCAGATCAGCCA
>CAXMPC010000020.1:0-8298 GCA_964195335.1 uncultured Gammaproteobacteria bacterium
TGCTGGGCCCGGACAATCTGTTCGAGTACCTGCTCGTACCGTTCCGGGCTGATGTCGGTCATCGACTCGCCACGCCCGGTACAGACCAGGAAAAAGAGGTTGAGGACCCGTGCCCCGCTGCTGCGAGCGAAGTCGATCATCGCCGGCAATTCGTCAGCATTGGCCGCGGTGACCGAGAAGTGAACCTGGAACGGCAGCCCCTGGCGCCGGCACGCCTCGATGCCCTCGAGTGTCTTCTGCCAACTGCCGGGACGGCCACGAAAACCGTCGTGGAGCGCGGGATCGAGCGAGTCGACACTGATGCCGACCCCGAGCGCACCGGCGGCCTTGAGAGCACCGACCCGATCGGCGTCGAGCAGCGTGCCGTTGCTGCCGACGACCATCGCCAGGCCGAGGCCGCTGCCGTGGGCCACCAATTCGACCAGGTCGGGCCGCAACAACGGCTCGCCACCGGTCAGTACCACCATGGTCTCGTTGCTGCGCCCGGCGACATCGTCAAGCAGCGTGCGCACCTCGGCCGTGGTCAACTCGTCGGGAGATCCGTCGCGCAGGGTCGTCGCATCGAGGTAGCAGTGAGCACAGGCCAGGTTGCAGCGACGGGTCAGGTTGACGGCGAGCAGGTAAAGGTCGTTCATGGTCGCGCGCTGCCGTGCCCCGGTCGGCTAGCCAGGGTTCCGCGGGTCGTCCGGCGCTAGGTGGAACAGGCCGCTGTCGCGCCACAGTTCGACCACCCGGGCGACGGCCGCTTCGTCGATGCGGTCGATGCCGTTGCGTCCGGCCCAGCTTTCGATCTCCCGGATCAGCATGCCGCGCACCATCGGTGGTGCGCGTTCGATCCGCGCGCGCGCTGAGGCCTCCCATGGCAGTGTCTCTTCGACCGCAGACGAACCGGCACGGAAGGTGACGAGAATCTCTTCGACAAAACCCTCGTCGACCTCGGCCAGGCCGTTACGCGTGGCGATGGCGTCGACCGCCCGCCGGGTCATGTCGCGGCTCATCCCCTCCGGCAACGTCTGCAACCGTGCCTCGGCCGTGGCGCTCCACGGCAACGCCCCGGCGGCCTCACTTGATTCATCGACCACCGCGGCAAACGGGCACGTGCCGGCCTCCATCGCCGGCGGAACCGAACCACGTTGCGCCATGGTCTGTTCCATGGCCTGGCGTGCCGCGGCGAGTCCCGCCTCGACATCGTCCAGCGTCACTTCGCTGCCGCCAGCGGCTTCCACCCGTGCCTCGATCCGGGTCCGGCTGGTGTCGCGCATCATCCCCTGCGGTACCCGCGCCAGGCGGGCCAGCGCAGCGGCGGTCCAGTGCAGCGAAGGCGTGGCCTGGACGACCTCTGACGCCTCGCTCCCAACGTCAGCGCAGGGCACGTCCTGTTCCAGGAACGGTTGTAAGTGTTCCGGCTCAACCCGGGTCGCTCCGGCTGTACGGGCCCGTTTCTCGGCTCGCAGACTGGCGTTGCCACGCAGCGCCAGATCGTCGATCCCGCGCAGCAGCACGGTCGCCTCGGGGGCCCAGCGCAGCACCTCGCCACCGGAAATCTCGCCGGCATCGTGGGCGGCGACGATCTCGGCCATCGCACCCTCGGCCTGGTGCGGCATCAGCCTGGCCGTCGCTTCCTCGACGATCGACTCGGTGATCACCGTGTGGCCCCGTTCCTGGGCGTAACGCAGGATCGCCATCCGTGCCATGTTGCGGACGAATTCCGGAACCCGTTCCATGCGCAGTTCCGCCTCGCGAGTCCAGGCGGTGGTGGTCTCGGCGACGCGCTCGATGTCGGGTCGGTGTTCGCGCGCACTGAGCAGGACGGCGCAATCGACCGCCTGCATCAAGTGTTCGGTATTACCACCGATGTCGAGTTCCGCATCGGCATGGATGCCGGTGCGACCGAGCACCAGCAGCGACGGCCTGGCGTCATGCACGTACTTGGCGATGGCGTCGTACGGCTTGCCGTCGAGCAAACGGGTGGTGATTTCGACCCCGTAGTCGGCCGCGATCTTGGTCGCGATGTCGAGATGCCCCTGGTAGATCCGCGCCAGTCCCGAATCGATCACCTCCTCGTGCAGTTGTTCCTGCTCCTGGAAGCGGAACACCTTGCCCGCCTCCTCGGACAGCACGCCGGCGATGCGGTTGAACGCGACGTAATGATAGTAGGGGTCGAAGGCGGCGATCACCGTGACCGGAACTTCCCATCTCCCGGCCAGCGCCAGGGCTGTCAGCAGCCCACCGTAGGCCTTTTCCGAGCCGTCGACCGCGACCACGATCGGCCCGTCGGCAAGCGACCGCTGCGGCTGCTTGACCACCAGGGTATCGAGCGCGACGCGACGCGCGACCCGCTGGCAGACGGTGCCGAGGCGGCTGCCGGGCACGGCACCGAGACCGAGGGCGCCGAGCACCAGCAGGTCGTACTCCCCGTCGTTGGCCTCGCGTACCAGCTCGCGGTAGTTCTTGCCCTCGAGAGCGCGACGGGTGAACGCCAGTCCGTCGCGCTGGCACTGGCGGTCGACCTGGTCGAGGTAGGAGTCGGAGATGATCGACAATCCGCGCGTAATCAGGTCGTCGTGGACGTCGCGCTGCCGTTCGAGCTCCTGCTCCTCCCGGTAGCGCTCGGGCAGGCCGCCTTCCATCTGACGGAAGCGGTTGTCGTGCAACTTGGCCGCGTAGACGTGGACCCCGGTCACGCGGGCGTCCCAGTACCCCGCCAGCGCCAGCGCTTCGTCACTGGCCCGGTTGCTGTGGTCCGAGGAGTCGACCGCCAGCAGCAGTGAGCGGTAGCCGGGCAGCGGCGGCAGTTCCGGGACCTGACCGAGCGGTTGGCTGGACATTTCGTTGACCTTTCGTGAATCGGGACGCCGGGCCGCGCGTGGGCCGGCGTCAGTTCAGCAGCCAGTAGGTGAAGATCAGGCCGACGACGACGAGGTTGATCGCCCCGCCGACCGCGGCCAGCAGGTCGAGCAGCGTCCAGCGCCGCCAGCTTGCAGGCCGTAAAGCCTCGCCCGTCACGGCGCTACTTGCCCTTGAACGCGAAATCGACGCTGGCGCTGCCGTTGGCCGCGACCTCGACCGTGGCCTTCTGCTCCTTCAGCGAGCCGTGCCAGGCCTTGACCGTGTACTTGCCCGGCGGAACGTTGTCGATGGTGAACGTGCCGTCCTCACCGACCACGGCAAGGTAGGGATTGCGGGCGACAAAGACGAAACTGTGCATGAAATCGTGGGCGTCGCACTCGACCTTCATCGCCACGCCACGCTTGAACTTGATCTGCTTGGTGATGGTGCCGGGATCGGGCTGACTGATGTTGAACACGGTCTTTCTTGCCCGACCGAGGATCTCGTAGGTATGGATGTTGTGTAGCACCGGGTCCGAGTTGACCGCGGTGATTTTGTTCTCGTTGCGCATCACGCCAAGAAAGGGTTTGAACTCGCACCCCTTCTGATCGAGTTCGACCCCGGCGAGATCGGCCGGGAACGGCTTGCCCGCCTTGACCTTGTCCAGGTAGACGACGACGTCGTTTAGCGCACCACCGGTGACGCGGACGAAATCGATCTCGCGGTTGCCGGTGCCACAGACATCGGTGTTCTTGGAAATCTTGAACACCTTGGGGCCGGGATCCTTGCCACTGAAGGTGACCTTGCCGGTGATGCTGCCGCCGTCGGCGACGTCACCTTCCTGGTAGGCGGCGGCATGGGTCGTAAACGGCAGTGCGGCCATGCCGGCCGCGGTCACCAGGGTCAACAACTTGTTCATCGCTCTCTCCTGTCCAATCGACGTAAAACTGTCATTCCGTACTAGGCGGCCTGCAGCTGGCCTGTCGTTTCGGGCCGGTGGAGTTCCTCGATCATCTCCAGCACGAATCGGCGCTGCTGGCTGGTATCAAGTTCATCGAGACGCTGCAGCAGCCGCGCACTGCTGGCCTCGCTGTCGAAGGCACGCAGCGCCTGACCCATCGTCCGGGCCTGGCCGCCGTTGCCGTGGAACGCCGCCTCGATCAGGTGGCCGATCGTCTCGTCCGCGGCCGTCTCCGTCACGCCGACTTGTACCTGCAGGCTCACCAGTGCGTTGGCGGCGGCAACCCTGACGCCGGGCTCGCCATCGTCGAGGCAGCGGACAATCAGATCGCGGACCGTGTCGACCGACGGCTGGTCGTCATCGGGCACGGCCGCATCCTCACGGGCAGCCAGTTCCGCGACGGCCTTGACCGCCTCACCTCGAGCCACCGGATCGGTATCGTCGAGCCGCTCCACCAGTGGGCCCAGTGCGGCGATGTTGCCCAACGCGGCCAGGGCGCGGATGGCAGCGACCCGCTGGTCGTGCTTGCCTAAACCGAGCAGGGTGACCAGGACACCGAAGGCGTTGTCGAGGCCGGCGACATCCGGGTTGCGCCGCGCAATCCGACCGAGGGCGTCGGCCGCCTCGCGGCTCAGCTCCGCGTCGCTGCCGAGAAGTACGTCGACCAGGGCCGAGACCCCTTCCGGGGCGTCGCTGTCCGCCAGCATGCGCGCCCCGAGCCGGCGGATCTCCTCGCCGACGGAAGGCTTGCGGATCCGCTTGCTCGCCTCGGCCTGGGCCAGGTTCCCCTGCACGATCTCGACAAAGGGGCGCAACTCGTCATCGGTTTCCGCGGCCGTTGCGAGCGGGTCCCGGTTCGTTCCCTCGGGGTCGTCGTCGGCGAACAGAAGTGCCGCCTCGACATTGTCCCGGGCGATCGCCGCCATGGTCGAATTCACTTCGGGGACAGTTTCCGGACCGTTGTCTGTGGTCTCGGTGGCCTCGACCGCCGGCATGGCGGCGTCATCGGTTGCCTCGAGAGACGGCTCCCCGGCAGCTGCGGCCTCGCCGGTGTCGGCCACCAGGTGGTCATCACGGACGGCGGCGATGATGATCGCCAGTGGGTCGGGAGTCCCGCTATCGCCCTGCAGACCGTCGTCGGTCCGGGTGAGGCGCATCAGGCCAGTCAAGGCACCCAGGCGCACCGGCTGTTCCGGATCGCTGACACCCGCCTGCAGACCCTCCACCACCGGTGCCGTTACGGCTGCGGCCGCACCCAGCGCCAGTGCCGCTTCGCGGCGAAGCCTCGGTGAGCCCTCGGCATTCCCCAGCAGGCCGAGCAGGTCGGTGGTGAGCGCTTCTCCTCCTACCTGTCCCGCCAGTGTGCAGGCTGCCATGGCAACCTCCGGATCGGCGTCGGCGAGGGCGCGACACAAGGCGTCCTCGGGCAGCACCAGCGTGGCATCGGCCGCGGCGAGCCGGGCCAGGCAGGTGAGTGCCGTCTTGCGAACCTGTGAATCGGCGTCGTCGAGCAGCTCAAGCAACGTGTCGACCAGATCTCGTGCTGCGTCATTCGGGTCTGTCATCAGCAGCGCTACTTCCGTCGCCTTGCTGCGGACCTCTGCCGAACGATCCTTGAGGGCCAGCAGCACGGCCGGCAGGTAACGACCCGCCTGCCGTCGCCCCAGAGCCTCGAGCGCCGCGATACGGACCTCGGGTTCTTCGTCAAGCAACCCCTTGGCCAGAATCGGCAGCGTCGCCCTGTCGGCAGCATGGCCGAGCGCCTTGGCGGCCCGGCTTCGCTGACGCACAGGTCCCTCGGTCAGGCGCCGCTGCAGGGCGTTGACCCCCAACGTGCCGAGCTGGGCCAGCGACTGCAGGGTCTCGCCTTCGATGTCGCCGCCCTCTTCTGTTCCCAGCAGTGCCACCAGGGTCGGCACCGCCTCGGCCGCCTGCAAGTGGCCCAGGGCAACCACGGCGTAGCGCTGCATGTCCCACCAGTCGTCCCAGTCACCCTCGAGTTCGAGGTCTCCCGGGCGCCGTTCGATCACGTCGACCAGCGCCTTTATCACACGCGGGTCATTGAATCGCCCCAGTGCCTCGACCGCCGCGGTTCGCACCTCGCCGCTGGGATCGCCACGCAGCGATTCCAGCAGGGGTGGTATCACCGCCGGGTCATCCAGGCGCCCCAACGCTTCGACGGCATCGACGCAGACGTCGATGTCGTCGTCCCGCAGTCGCTTGACCAGAGCGGTAAGCACCGACGATTCTCTGAGGGCGCCAAAAGTCCGGACCACGTAACAACGGTCCGCCTCGTCGCCCTTTTCGAGCAGTGCGCAGAGTGAGTCAATCGTCTTGGTGTGCACGGTCATGCCTGTTCCTGTCCATCCGTAGAGACCCTGTGCGATCCATGCAGCATGCATGCCACGGAACTCGGCCCAGCCACCTCCTGAAAACGGCTGCCGGGCCCGTTCCGGACGGGGTCGGCTTGAATAATTCTTTCACAAACCATAGCACCCTGGCGTACGATTTGAACGTTTCGTTCAATCTGGTCAGACAGATCGACTCGTCTGGCACCCTGTCGCGCGCCTCCTGGCTGGCATGCCAGAATGGCCCGGTACTTGCTGTGGTTGATAACGGTTGATTACGGATAATTCGTGGTTGATTCACGATCGGGCCAGACTGGCACCACCGGGGGCGTGGCATTGAGTAACGACGAGCAGAAGACCAACCCATCACCACAGGGCATCGGACCCGTCAGCTGGGGACCGAAGCTGTTTCTCGCGACCCTGGCCGCGCTGCTGCTCTTTTTCTGGTGGCTGCTGATCTACTCCGGAGGCGTCAGCCCCACTCACGGTTGACCAGGAACCTGCCACGCCATGGACGACGCCACCGACCGGCCGACCCGCCCACCGCTGCTCAAGGCCCTTGTCGCCTGCCTGCTGGTGCTGCTGCTCTTCTATGGGCTCGATCACGCCGTGATGAGCCTGCAGGGGTTGCCTCTCGGCTGGGACCTGATGCCGGCGCAGTGACATGAGGCCATTACCGATCACCCCATTCGCACTCAGGAGCCTGCTGCTGGCGTTGCTGCTGTGCGGTGTCGCGGCGTTTCTGCCGGGCGTCGACGCCCTGGCCGCCGAAACGGCCACCGAGAGCGTGGTGGCGGATGCCGGGGCGCTGGAACCGGCGCCGACCCTGACCCGCGACGACTACCCCGACTACGGCGTCAACAGCCGCGCGGTGGTCTGGATCCTGGCCCAGATGCACCTGTTCTTCGGCGCCCTGGTGCTCGCGGTACCGATCTTCGTGCTGGTGATCGAGTGGATCGGCGTCCGTACGGGCGACGCGCGCTATGACGACATGGCGCACGAGTTCATGAAGATCAGCCTGACCGCCTACGCCATCACCGCGTTGTTCGGCGGTGGCCTGACGCTGGCGTTGTTCCTGCTCTATCCCGGCTTCATGGCCTACATGATGCGTGTCTTCGGCGCCCAAGTGCTGGTCTACGGCGTGCTGTTCTTCCTCGAGAGCCTGTTCCTCTACGTCTACTACTACGGCTGGGACGCGATGCGTTACGGCAACCGGAAGTGGGTGCACCTGACCATCGGCCTGATGCTCAACGCCGTCGGCGCGACACTGATGGTGACCGCCAACTCCTGGGTCACGTTCACCATGGCACCGTCCGGGGTCAACGAGGTCGGTGCCGTCATCGGCTCCATCTGGGAGGTGATGAAGGGGCCGCTCTGGAACCCGATCAACCTGCACCGGTTTATCGCCAACATTGCCTTCGGCGGAGCGGTGGTGGGTGCCTACGCGGCTTACAAATTCCTCAGCGCGACGACCATGGAGCAACGTGCTCACTACGACTGGATGGGCTACACCTCGAACTTCATCGCCATCCTCGCCTTCCTGCCGCTGCCTTTTGCAGGCTACTGGTTGATGGCCGAGATCTACGCCTACTCGCAGCAGATGGGCATCACGGCGATGGGCGGCATCCTCGCCTGGCTGTTCATCGTCCAGGCAGTGCTGATCGGCACCATACTGCTGGCCGCCAACTACTACCTCTGGTCCGGCATGTCGCGCACCGAGGGGTCGCAGCGCTACCTGTGGATGATCAAGTACATCGCCATCGTGCTGGTGGTCGGCTTCCTGGTCTGGATGACGCCGCACACGCTGATCCTGTCGTCGAGCGAAATCGCCCTGCTCGGCGGCAGCCATCACAAGTTGCTCGGTCCGCTCGGGATCATGCCGGCGAAGAATATCGCCGTGAACCTGATGCTGATTTTCACTTTCCTGTCGTTCCAACTCTACCGGCGCTCGGACAAGGTGGCGACGGTCTCCTGGGCACCGCTCGGCAATGCCCTCATGGTCGCCATCTACGTGGTCGCCATCGCCAACGTGATTTTCGCCGGCGTCTACTACGGTTACTTCACCAACACCGTCTACAAGGTCGGCTCGAGCGTCATGCAGGTCGCCTCGACGCTGGTGGTGATCATCTCCGGCGTGGTCATCGATACGCTGCTGTTCCG
>CAXMPC010000021.1:0-59525 GCA_964195335.1 uncultured Gammaproteobacteria bacterium
GTCCTTGAAGCCGCGGAGCTTGTCCAGGTCGATTTCGGGCGCGCCGAAGGTAACGCCGTGCGCACCCATCTCCTGCGCCTCGGTGATGATGGCCGCGGTGTGCAGCAGCGCCTTGGACGGAATGCAGCCGACATTGAGGCAGACGCCACCCAGGCGCGGGTAGCGCTCGACCAGGATGACATCAAGCCCGAGGTCGGCAGCCCGGAACGCCGCCGTGTACCCGCCAGGCCCGGCGCCCAGAACGAGCACCTGGCAAGTGTGGTCGGCCTGCGACCCGGTCGCCGGTGCGGCCGGTGCCGTAGCCGGCTGTACCGGCGCCTGTTTCGTATCAGCAACCGTGGGTGCGGAGGCCGATGTCTCGCCGCTAACCGGCTCGAGTTCCAGCAGCGCCGAACCCTCGGAGACGCGGTCACCGACGGCAAGCTTCAGCGCCACGACCCTGCCGGCCTGCGGTGACGGCACCTCCATGCTCGCCTTGTCCGACTCCAGGGTGATCAGCGATTGCTCCTCGGCCACGGAATCGCCGACCGCGACCAGAACCTCGATCACCTCGACATCATCAAAATCACCGATGTCAGGGACCTTGATGGTGACGGTTTCGCTCATTCGATTCTCCCGGTCACAGCAGCAGGCGGCGGATGTCGCCGAGCGTTTGGCAGAGCCGCGCGCAGAAGCGGGCGGCGGAGGCGCCGTCGATGACCCGGTGATCGTAGGTCAGGTCGAGCGGCAGCATCAGGCGGGGCACGAAGTCGCTGCCGTTCCAGACCGGCTGCATGCGCGATCGGGTCACGCCGAGGATCGCCACTTCGGGAGCGTTGACGATCGGCGTGAACGCCGTGCCACCAATACCGCCGAGGCTCGAGATGCTGATACAGCCACCCTGCATGTCGGCGGGACCGAGTTTCCCGGTACGTGCCTTCTCGCTGAGTTCGGCCAGTTCGGCAGAAAGCTCGAACAGCGACTTGCCGTCGACCCCGCGCAGCACAGGGACCACCAGACCGTTCGGCGTGTCGACCGCGATACCGACGTTGTAGTAGCGCTTGCGGATCAACTGCTGACCGTCGGGCGACAACGAGGCGTTGAAGTCCGGGAACGCGCGTAGCCCATCGACCACCGCCTTCATGATGAAGACCAGTGCCGTCACCCGCACGCCCTGTTTTTCGGCCTCGGCCTTGAGCGACTTGCGGAAGGCCTCCATTTCGGTGATGTCGGCCTCGTCGTGGTGGGTCACCATAGGCAGGTTGAGCCAGGCGCGATGCAGGTGCGGACCGGAAAGGCGCTTGATCCGCGGCAGGTCCTCGGCCACCACCTCACCGAACTGGCTGAAATCGACCGCAGGTATCGGCGGGATGCCGGCCCCAACCGCAGGTGCTCCCGCGGTCGCCGGACGCCCCGCTCCGGAAAGCGCCTGCTTGACCCAGCTCTTGACGTCCTCTTTCAGGATGCGCCCCTTGGGACCGCTGCCGTCGATCCGGCCCAGGTCGGCACCGAGTTCACGGGCAAAGCGGCGTACGGCAGGACTGGCGTGCGCACGGCGAAATCCCTTCGCCTCGACCGCCGGCAGCGGCGCCTCACGCGGCGCCACTGGAGTCGCAGGTGGTGACGGTGATGCCGAGGGCGGCAGCGGCGCCGGGGCCTCCGCAACGGACGGCACCGCGCCTGCGGCGGATTCCAGCAGCATGATCGGGGAACCCTGGGAGACCCGGTCACCGACCTTGACCTGCACGTTCGCAACCACTCCGGCCCGGGGAGACGGCACCTCCATGCTCGCCTTGTCCGACTCCAGCGTGATCAGCGACTGCTCCTCCGCCACCGTGTCACCGGCCGAAACCAGCACCTCGATCACCTCGACGTCATCGAAATCGCCGATATCGGGCACGTGGACCGTTTCCTGACTGGTGGCTGTAGCAGCTGGCGGTGCAGCCGGTGTCGTCACCTCGGCTTCCGGTTCAGTCGTCTCCGCACCAGCCTCGTCGATCTCCAGCACCAGCAGGGGCGACCCTTCGGAAACCCGGTCTCCGACCGCGAGCCTGAGCTCGATCACCCGGCCGGCGCGTGAAGCCGGGACCTCCATGCTCGCCTTGTCCGACTCCAGCGTGACCAGCGACTGCTCCTCGACCACCGTGTCGCCGACCGCGACCAGCACTTCGATCACCTCGACATCGGCGAAGTCGCCGATGTCGGGCACGCGGATCTCTTTCTGAATAGCCATGGCTCGATCCTCCGCGTTCAGACCGTTACCGGGTTGGGCTTGTCGACATCGACACCGTACTTGGCGATCGCCTCACCGACCTTGTCACCCGGCACGCTTCCCTCTTCTGCAAGGGCGCTGAGCGCGACAACGGTGACGTAATGGCGGTCAACTTCGAAAAAGCGGCGCAACGCACGACGCGAATCGGAGCGCCCGAAGCCGTCGGTACCAAGAACGCTGTAGCTGCCGCGAACCCATGGTCGGACCTGGTCGGCGTGAAGCTTCATGTAATCGCTCGAGGCCACCACCGGACCCTCGTGGCCGTCGAGGCACTGCTGCAGGTGGGCAAGGCGTGGCTTTTCATCCGGGTGGAGCAGGTTCCAGCGACCGACCTCGAGACCGTCGCGACGAAGCTCGGTGAAGCTGGTGACGCTCCAAACGTCGGCGGCGACACCGAAATCGAGGCGCAGCAGTTCGGCTGCGGCGAGCACCTCGCGCAGGATGGTGCCCGAGCCGAAAAGCTGCACGCGTGGACCACTGCCGCCGGAGGGCTGCAGTAGGTACATGCCGCGGACGATCCCCTCTGCACTGTCTTGCGGCATCTCGGGGTGCGGGTAGTTCTCGTTCATGCAGGTGATGTAGTAGAAGACGTTCTCCTGCTCCTTGAACATGCGCCGCATGCCGTCGTGAAGAATCACCGCCAGCTCGTGGCCGAAGCAGGGGTCGTAGGCGACGCAGTTGGGAATGGTCGAGGCGAGCAGGTGGCTGTGGCCATCCTGGTGCTGCAGTCCTTCACCGTTCAGCGTCGTGCGTCCGGCGGTGCCGCCGATCAGGAAGCCGCGCGCCTGCATGTCACCCGCGGCCCAGGCGAGGTCGCCGGTACGCTGGAAACCGAACATCGAGTAGAAGATGTAGAACGGCACAGTGTTGACGCCGTGGCAGCTGTAGGAAGTCGCGGCCGCCATCCATGACGACATCGCCCCGGCCTCGTTGATCCCTTCCTCGAGGATCTGCCCGGCCTTGTCTTCGCGGTAATACATGATCTGGTCGCGATCCTGGGGCTCGTAGAGCTGACCGACCGACGAGTAGATGCCCAGCTGGCGGAACATCCCCTCCATGCCGAAGGTGCGCGCTTCATCTGGCACGATGGGCACGACGTACTTACCGATCTTCTTGTCGCGCGCCAGCGCGGTCAACGCTCGCACAAAGCACATCGTCGTCGACATCTCGCGCTCGCCGCTGCCCTTGAGCAGGCCGTCGAAGATTTCCAGCGGTGGCACCTCAAGCGGCGTCGCCAGCATCTTGCGTACAGGAAGTGGGCCGCCGAGCGCCTCGCGCCGCGCTTTCAGATACTGGAGTTCCTTGCTGTCAGGGGCGAGCGTAATGTACTTCGCTGCATGCGCCTCTTCGTCGTCGAGCGGCAGGTGAAACCGGTCGCGGAAGGCAATCAGGGCATCGTCGCCGAGCTTCTTTTGCGAATGGGTGATGTTCTGGCCCTCGCCGGCCGCACCCATACCGTAGCCCTTGACCGTCTTCGCCAGGATCACGGTCGGTCGGCCCTCGCACTTCAACGCGGCCGCGTAGGCGGCGTAAACCTTGTGTGGATCGTGACCGCCACGATTCAAACGCCAGATGTCCTCGTCGGACATGCTGGCGACCATGGCCTTGAGTTCGGGGTACTTGCCGAAAAAATGCTCGCGTACGTAGGCACCGTCTTTCGCCTTGTAATTCTGGTACTCGCCGTCAACCGCCTCCATCATGCGGCGCTGCAGCAGGCCGTCCTTGTCCTTGGCCAGGAGCGGGTCCCAGTAGCCACCCCAGATCACCTTGATGACGTTCCAGCCGGCGCCACGGAACACGCTCTCGAGTTCCTGGATGATCTTGCCGTTGCCGCGCACCGGGCCATCGAGACGCTGCAGGTTGCAGTTGACGACGAAGACCAGATTGTCGAGCTTTTCGCGCCCGGCCAGCGAAATCGCGCCGAGCGACTCGGGCTCGTCGGTCTCGCCGTCGCCGAGGAAGGCCCACACCTTGCGCCCGCTGCTGCTGGCCAGGCCGCGATCGTGCACGTACTTCATGAAGCGTGCCTGGTAGATCGCCTGGATCGGCCCGAGCCCCATCGACACCGTCGGGAACTGCCAGAAATCGGGCATCAGCCACGGGTGGGGGTAGGAAGAGAGGCCGTCGGCGCTGATCTCGCGGCGGAAGCCGTCGAGCTTGGCCTCGCTCAGGCGCCCCTCGAGGAACGCCCGGGCGTAGACGCCGGGTGCCGAGTGGCCCTGGATGAAGACCAGGTCGCCGCCGTGCTCGAGGCTCGGCGCATGGAAGAAGTGATTGAACCCGACGTCGTAAAGCGTGGCGGCCGAGGCGAAGCTGGAAATGTGCCCGCCGAGATCGGGATTCTCGCGGTTGGCCCGCACCACCATGGCCAGCGCATTCCAGCGGATGATGGTGCGCAGCCGCCACTCGATCTCGGTGTCGCCCGGATTGCGCTCCTCGAGATTCGGCGGGATGGTGTTGATGTAAGCGGTGTTGTTGGAAATCGGCAGGGAGCCACCCGATCGCCGCGTCTTGTCGACCAGCTGTTCGAGGAGGTAGCGGGCACGTTCCGGACCCTCGATCTCTATGACGGCTTCGAGGGCCTCGAGCCACTCCTGGGTCTCCTGGGGATCGCTGTCGTTGATGTCGACCATCTTGAAACCTCGGTTCGGCTGGTAGGGCGTGACGCCGACCGACCCAGATAAGGTCGTGCCGGATGTGGGGATTCGCCACGCGGAAAGTACTCAAGCAAGCATAGACCAGCTGTGATGCACGACTGATGCGCCCGGCTTGAGGCAGGTCAGGTCCGCGTGCGACAGTGACGACCCGTCCGCACCTGGGCATGACCACCGCCGGAGCGCTACATGCCCGAAATGGACCCGTCCGAGACTCCGTTCTCGGGACTGACCCCCGAGGCCATTCTCGATGCCATCGAGGCCACCGGTCGGCACTGCAGCGGCCAGTTGCTGGCACTCAACAGCTACGAGAACCGGGTCTACCAGATCGGCCTCGATGACGGGCCACCGCTGGTCGCCAAGTTCTACCGCCCTGGCCGCTGGAGCGACGCGGCGATCCTCGAGGAGCACGCCTTCACGGCCGAACTCGAGGCACACGAACTCCCGGTAGTGCCTCCGCTGCGGGAAGATGACGGCAGCACGCTCTCGTTCCATGCCGGCTGGCGTATCGCGCTGTTTCCACGTCGTGGCGGGCGACTGATCGACTTCGATGACCCGGAACGGCGCCGCCTGCTCGGCCGCCTGCTCGGCCGCCTTCACGCCTGCGGGGCCACGCGGCCTTTCCAGGCGCGACAGGAACTGACGGTGGACCACTATGGCCATGCGTCGGCAGCCACGCTGCTCGATGGCGGATTCGTACCCGATGACCTGGTCGAGGCCTACCGCAGCGTGGTCGGCGACGTACTCGACCGCGTCACGCTGGCGTTCGAGCGCGCCGGTAATGTGCGTCGACTGCGCATCCACGGCGATTGCCACGCCGGGAACCTGCTCTGGACCGACGACGGCGTCCACCTGGTCGACCTCGACGACTGCCTGACCGGTCCGGCGGTCCAGGACCTGTGGATGCTGCTCAACGGTACGCGAGAAGCCATGGCGATCCAGTTCGGTGAACTGCTGGAGGGTTACCGCCGCTTTTTTGATTTCGACCTGCGCGAACTGCACCTGATCGAGGCTTTGCGCAGCCTGCGCCTGCTGCACCACTCGGCCTGGATCGCGCGGCGCTGGAACGACCCGGCCTTTCCCCGCGCCTTCCCGTGGTTCGGTGGCCAGCGCTACTGGCAGGAGCAGGTACTCATGCTGCGCGAACAGATTGCCGCACTCGACGAGGGGCCGCTCGAGCTGGAGCCGTACTGATGCCGATTGGCGATCTGGAGAAAACGCCCCAGAGGCAGGTGTTTTTGTGACCACATTACCGGTGACACCCACATCGCGCGCCCCTCACCGGGCAACCCTGCGCTCGAGCCAGGCCGTGTAATACACACTGCCGAAGTTGTCGTGAGCACGCCGCATGGCCTAGGCTTGAGCACGCTGTATATGGCTGCCCCGTGCGGGCCGGGTTCCACACTACGATGAGCAACGATCCCACCAACCCGAGCAAGGTCGACCGAGACGCCTTGGTCGCCGGCCTGCGCCGGGTCCTGCCGGCCGAAGCGGTGCTCGACGATCCCGAGGCGTTGCACCCGTACGAGTGCGACGGGCTCTCTGCCTACCGCCAGTTACCACTCGCCGTGGCCCTGCCAATCGATGTCGACGAAGTCGCTGCCGTCCTCGCCGTCTGCCGCGACCATGGTGCACCGGTGGTGGCTCGCGGTGCCGGGACCAGCCTGTCGGGTGGCGCCCTGCCCCATGCCGATGGCATCGTGCTGAGCCTCGCCCGGCTCAATCGAATTCTCGACATCGACCCGGTCAATCTCACCGCCCGTGTACAACCGGGTGTACGCAACCTGGCGATCAGCGAAGCGGCGCAACCGCACGGCCTCTACTACGCACCCGACCCGTCATCGCAGATCATCTGCTCGATTGGCGGCAACGTCGCCGAGAACGCCGGCGGCGTCCACTGCCTGAAATACGGCCTGACGGTGCACAACATCCTCGCCCTCGAGGTACTGACCATCGACGGCGAGCGGTTGACCATTGGCGGGCCGGCACCCGATGCCCCTGGCTACGACCTGCTGGCGCTGATGATCGGCTCTGAAGGCATGCTCGGGGTGGTCACCGAAATCACCGTCAAGCTGCTGCCGCTGCCGGCCTGCGCCCGCGTCCTGCTCGGCGCCTTCGACTCGATCCCGACAGCCGGCGAGGCCGTCAGTAGCATCATCGCCGCCGGCATCACCCCGGGCGGCCTGGAGATGATGGACGGCCCGGCGATCCAGGCCGCCGAGGATTTCGTCCACGCCGGCTACCCGACCGATGCCGCGGCGATCCTGCTGTGTGAGCTCGACGGCACTGTGGAAGAGGTCGAGGCGCAGATCGACCAGGTGCGTGACCTGATGGAGGCGAGCGGTGCCAGCGAGGTGCGGGTAGCCCACGATGAGCGCGAGCGCGAGCTGTTCTGGTCCGGGCGCAAGAACGCCTTCCCGGCCGTGGGCCGGATCTCACCCGACTACTACTGCATGGACGGCACCATCCCGCGCCGCCACCTGGCCCGGGTACTCGAGGGCATCACCGCCCTGTCGGAGGAGTACGACCTGCCAGTCGCCAACGTCTTCCACGCCGGCGACGGCAATCTCCACCCGCTGATCCTCTACGACGCCAACAAGCCGGGAGAACTCGAACGGACCGAGGCATTCGGCGGCAAGATCCTCGAACTCTGCGTCGAGGTGGGTGGCACCATCACCGGCGAGCACGGGGTCGGGGTCGAAAAGATCAACCAGATGTGCGTCCAGTTCAACCGTGAGGAGATCGACCAGTTCCATGCCGTCAAGGCGGCCCTCGACCCGGATCGGCTGCTCAACCCGGGCAAGGCGATCCCGTCCAGCGCGCGCTGTTCCGAACTCGGCGGCATGCACGTCCACGGTGGACAACTGCCGTTCCCCGACATCGAGCGCTTCTGAGCGTGATCGCAGAGACTGACCGAGGCGACGAACTGGCCGGCGCCGTGATCGCGGCATTCGCCGACCGGCGCCCGTTGCGCCCGGTCGGCGGTGACACCAAGCGCACGCTCGGTCGCGCCGTCGAAGCCGAACCGCTGTCACTGGCCGGTCACGCCGGCATCGTCGAGTACGAACCGACTGAACTGGTGGTCACAGCCCGCGCCGGCACGCCACTGACCGAACTCGAAGCGGTGCTGGCCGAACGCGGACAGATGCTCGGCTTCGAGCCGCCGCATCTCGGCACCGGCGCTACGCTGGGAGGCACCGTCGCCTGCGGGCTGTCGGGACCACGCCGACCGTATGCGGGGTCGGCTCGCGACTTTGTCCTCGGCGTGCGCCTGATCAACGGCCGCGGGCAGTCGCTGCGCTTCGGCGGACAGGTGATCAAGAACGTCGCCGGCTACGACCTGTCGCGCCTGATGGCCGGTGCCCAGGGCACTCTGGGCGTCCTGCTCGAGGTGTCGCTACGGGTCCTGCCACGGCCCGGCTGCGAGGTAACACTGTTGCATGAGTTGGATGCCGTGCAGGCCCTCGAAGCCGTCAACCGCTGGGCCGGTCAACCGCTGCCGATCAGCGCGGCCTGCCACGACGGCGAGCGCCTGCGCCTGCGCCTCTCCGGGACCAGGGCCGGGGTCGACGCGGCCCGCGCCACCCTCGGCGGCGAGGTCGACAGCCAGGGCGAAGCGTGGTGGGCCGACCTGCGCGAACGCCGACTGCCCTTCTTCGCCGGAGATGATCCCTGCTGGCGCCTCGCCGTCGCACCCGCCTCGGCGCAACCCGACCTGCCGGGGTCGTGGCTGATCGACTGGGGTGGCGCCCAGCGCTGGCTGCGCAGTGACGCGGAACCCGACGTCGTACGTTCCGCCGCCACGGCCGCGGGCGGCCACGCCACCCGTGTCGACGACCCCGGCGACGGTTCGAGCCCGTTCCAGCCGCTGCCAGACGCCCTGCTCGGCGTCCACCGCCGACTCAAGGCGTCACTGGATCCCAACGGCATCCTCAACCCCGGCCGGCTCTACGCCGAACTCTGAGCCGACCGTCGTGCAGACCCAGATTGCCGCCGAATTCAGCGCCAACCCCGCCGTGCAGGCGGTCGAGGGCATCCTGCGCAACTGTGTCCACTGTGGCTTCTGCCTCGCCACCTGCCCGACCTACCAACTGCTGGGCAACGAGCTCGACAGCCCGCGCGGCCGCATCTACCTGGTCAAGCAACTGCTCGAAGGCCAGCCGGTCAGCGCGCGAACGCGCGTGCATCTCGACCGCTGCCTGACCTGCCGTGCCTGCGAGACCACCTGTCCTTCCGGAGTCACCTACGGTCGCCTGCTCGACCTTGGTCGCGAGCTGATCGAACAGCGTGCGCCACGACCACTCGTCGAGCGCGTGTTTCGCCGGCTGCTCCGTTTCGGCCTCGCCGATCGCGACCGGTTTGCCTTGCTGTCGCGCCTCGGCCGTGCCTTCCGCTGGCTGCTGCCGGAGAACCTGCGCGACGGCCTGCCCGGTGAGGCAGTGGCATCGGTTCCGACCATGCAACCGGTCGCAAACCCGACCCGGACGGTGCTGCTGCTCGAGGGCTGCGTGCAGCCGACGCTGCGCCCTGCGATCGACGCGGCAACCATTGCGGTGCTCGGTCGTCTCGGCATCGCCACCCGCACGATCGCCCAGGCCGGCTGCTGTGGCGCCATCGATCACCACATGGCCGCACCCGACGCCGCCCTGCAGCGGATCCGGCGTAACGTCGATGCCTGGACACCGGCGCTCGGGGCCGGTGCCGACGCCCTCGTGGTCAACGCCAGCGGCTGCGGGGCGATGGTCAAGGAGTACGGCCACCTGCTGCGCGACGATCCGGTCTACGCCGAGCGCGCCGAGCGCGTCGCCGCTGCGACCGTCGACCCGGCCGAGCTGCTCGCCACGCTCGACCTGGCCCCACTCGGCCAGCCGGGCCATGATCGGCGCATCGTCTTCCACGCCCCGTGCACACTGCAGCACGGGCAGAAGCTGCCCGGCATCACCGAGGGGCTACTGACCCAACTCGGCTTCGACCTGTCGCCGGTCGCTGACGCTCACCTCTGCTGTGGATCGGCGGGCACCTACTCGGTACTGCAGCCAGAGCTCTCTGGTCAGCTGCGTTCGAACAAGCTGGGTCACCTCGAGGCCGGCAACCCCGAGTTGATCGCCACGGCCAACATCGGCTGCCTCCATCACCTCGAGGCCGGCACCAAGACCCGCGTCGTCCACTGGCTGGAGTTGCTGGCCGAAACGCTCGACGGATCCGACACCCACCCTGTTTAGTTACGGCAACGGCAGCGAGGTGCGGTCGACCACCCGCCGCAGCACGAAGCTCGATTGCACCCCGGTCACCCCCTCGATTCGGGTGATCCTGTTCAGCAGCAAGTCCTGGTAGGCGTCCATGTCACGGACGACCACCTTGAGCTGATAGTCGGCCTCGCGCCCGGTAATCAGCAGGCACTCGAGAACCTCCGGCAGGTCGGCGACGATGGCGTCGAAGCGGGCGAAGCGTTCCGGCGTGTGTCGGTCCATCGAAATGCTGAGCAGCGCCATCAGGCTCAGGCCGAGCTTGCGCGCATCGAGCAACGCCCGGTAGCCGGCGATGACGCCCGACTCCTCCAGCCCCCGGACTCGCCGCAGGCAGGGTGACGGCGACAGGCCGATACGCTCAGCGAGTTCAAGGTTGCTCAGGCGGCCGTGCTGCTGCAGTTCCTCGAGGATACGGCGATCGTAGCGGTCAAGTGCCATCAAGTCGAGTCCATTAAGTTTATTATTGCTCATATATATCATTTATTGATATGTAATTGCTACATCTACCTTGTAGATAACTCATTTCGCAATCCCATATCGCCCACACCCCGCTAATCTATGCCTGTCCGTTACCCACGGACAGACGCCACGGCCCCGCCTACCCGGCGGTGAGCCACGGGGACCTGCCTTACGAGGGTGGGTCCGGCCAGGCCTCCACCCATGGCCTGCCATCCACAGCGGCGTTCCAGCGATCCCGGGAGCAGCAGCATGACCTTCGATCACCGCAAGTACCGGCCGGCGCCCAGCGTCCCCCTGCACCACCGACAGTGGCCCGACCGGGTTCTCGAGCGGGCCCCGCGCTGGGCCAGCGTCGACCTGCGCGACGGCAACCAGGCGCTGCTCGAGCCGATGGGGGTCAGTGAAAAACAGCGTCTCTGGGCACTGCTGGTGCAGCTCGGCTTCAAGGAGATCGAGATCGGTTTCCCGTCGGCGAGCCGCCCGGATCACGACTTTCTCCGCTGGCTGATCGAGGAGGAGCGGATCCCTGACGACGTCACCGTCCAGGTGCTGGTGCAGGCACGCGAGGAGTTGATCGCCAAAACCTTCGACGCCCTGCGCGGCGTGCGCCGAGCCAACGTCCACGTTTACAACTCGACCTCGACGGTGCAGCGTGAGCGGGTGTTCGAACTCGACCGCAACGGCATCAGGCAGATTGCCGTCAACGGCGCCGAGATGGTCCGGCGCCATGCCGACCGCCAACCCGGGATCGACTGGGTGTTCCAGTACTCACCGGAGAGCTTCACCAGCACCGAGCCGGACTACGCCATCGAGGTATGCGAGGCGGTGATGGACGTCTGGCAGCCGACACCCGACCAGCCGTGCATCCTCAACCTGCCGGCGACGGTCGAGGTGGCGACGCCCAACCTGTTCGCCGACCAGATCGAGTACTTCTCAACCCGGATCAGGCGTCGTGACGCCCTGGTGCTGTCGGTACACACTCACAACGATCGCGGCTGCGCCGTCGCCGCCGGCGAACTGGCGCTGTTGGCCGGGGCCGAGCGGGTCGAGGGCACACTGCTGGGCAACGGTGAGCGCACCGGCAACATGGACATCGTCACCATGGCGATGAACCTCTACAGCCAGGGGATCGACCCGGAACTCGACCTGGGCCATCCGGACGAGATCATTCAGGTCTACACCGAGTGCACGCAAATGCCGGTGCATCCGCGCCACCCGTGGGTCGGCGAGTTGGTCTACACCGCTTTCTCGGGCAGCCATCAGGACGCGATCCGCAAGTGTCTGTCGCGGCAGCAGGCCGACGAGCCGTGGCAGGTTGCCTACCTGCCGGTCGACCCAGCAGATCTCGGCCGCGACTACCAGGCGGTGATCCGCGTCAACAGCCAGTCGGGCAAGGGCGGGGTTGCCTTCGTCCTCGAACGCGATTTTGGTCTGATCCTGCCACGCTGGCTCCAGGTCGAGGTGGCGCAACTGGTACAGCAGGTCAGCGAAAAGCAAGGTGGCGAGGTCGACGGACCGGCCATCCACCGTCTGTTCGTCGACCGCTTCGTCACCGACCAGGTGCCGGTCCGGTTGCTCGGCTACCAGCTCAGCCGCAACGGCCACGACATCATCGAGGTCCATCTCGACGATGGCGGCAGCGAGAACACGCTCCATGGCGAGGGCGTGGGGGCGATCGCCGCCTTCGTCGATGCCTGGTCGCGCCACAGCGGGCACAAGATCAGCGTCGTCGACTACGCCGAGCACGCTGTCGGCAGCGGCACCGACGCCGAGGCGGCAGCCTACGTCCAGCTCAACGTTGACGGCCAGCGTTTCTCGGGGGCTGCCTTCGATCGCGATACCGTCAGTGCTTCACTGAACGCCGTGCTCTCGGCTCTAAACCGGGCTGCGACCGGGAGCGCCCGCGCCGCCTGAGCGTCACCACGCCTGTCAGGCCGTGGGCAACTCCAGGCCGGCCGCCGTGACCGCGGACCGCAACACCGGATCGACGGTCCGATCCAGTTCCTGCAACGGCGGCCGAACGGTGCGCCAACCGGTATCGTCGTGGATCCAAGCCAGGATCGCCTTGACTGCCGGGATCATCGGGTGGGCCTGAACCGCGCTGCGCACCGCGCCGGCACGGGCCTGGAGTGCATCGGCCTGATCGCTCTCCCAGTGGGTGAAGACCGCACGGATGCCGGCCGGGTTGACGTTACCGGTAGCCGTGATACAGCCGGCACCACCGTGACGTAGCCCGTCGAGCAGGAACGCCTCCGAACCGGGAAAGATCGCCAACTCGGGATACTCGGCGAGCAATCGGGCGGTATGCTCCCAGTCGCCTGAGCTGTCCTTGATGCCGGCAAGCGTCCCCGGGTAGCGAGCCGCCAGTTCACCGAGCAGCGCAAGCGGAATGCCGACCTGGGCGACCGGCGGAATATGATAAAGATAGAGCCGCAAGCGTCCATCGCCGACCCGCTCCACCAGCTCGGAGAAATAGGCGATCAGGCCGGGTTCACCGACCCCCTTGTAGTAGAACGGCGGCAGCATCAGCACCCCGCCACAGCCGAGGCCGACCGCATGCGCGGTCAGGCGCACCGAGTCCGGCAGCGCGCAGGTCCCGGTGCCGGGCATCAGCCGTGCTGACGGGATGCCTGCCGCGACCACCGCCTCTAGCAGTTCCATCCGCTCGTCGAGGCCGAGTGAGTTGGCCTCGCTGGTGGTACCGAACAGGGCCAGGCCGTCGGCGCCCTGATCCAGCAGCCACTGGCAATGGGTTACCAGTGCCTCGGTGTCGGGCGAAAGATCGGCACGAAATGGGGTCGCCACCGGCACCAACAGACCGCGAAAAGATGAATGGTCCATCAAAGGATTCCTTGACTACCGGGGGTACGAAGCGCGCCATCCTACTGCCGACGCGGGAAATCCGCCAGCAGGTCGTCAGGTTCTGCCGCACTTGATGGCCACCGTATGACCGCAGCAAATGAATACAGGTCGCGCCGGCCAGATCAGGCGGCGGCGAGAAACTGCTCGAGCTGGTGAATCACCGGGGCCGGGTCGTTGTAGTCGTGCATCAGCCGGTGAGTCCCGGACGGGGTGGCAAGGACCAGGCTGGGAAAGCTGTCGGCCCCGAGGCCACGCGCCTGGGCGATCTGCCGCTCCACCTCGACCTGGGTGGAGGGTTCGGCGAGATCGGCGGCAAAGCGCTCAGGGTCGAGCCCGAGTTCCCCGGCCAGGGCGATCAACGTCGAGTCATCTGATGGGTTACGCGCCTCGAGGTAGTAGGCATGCTGGATGGCGTGGATCATCGGTTCGGTCTGCTCATCACCCTGCAAACCGGCGGCCACCACCGCGCGACAGGCCGGGTAGGTTGCACGTCGCGGCGCGCAGTCGGTCCAGAAAGCAAAATTGAAGCGGGTCCCTGGCACCACCTGCTGGATGCGCTGCCAGGTCACCTGCAACTGACTGCGCATCGCCTCGGGCATCGGCTGGTCGGTGTCAGGTGCCAGCCCACCTACCAGATTTCGCACCTCGATCCCCGCGGGCAGCATGGTAAGAATTTTCTGCCATGTCGGCCGGAAGGCCCAGCACCAACTGCACATCGGGTCGTGAACATAGTAGAGGGTGACACGCATCAACTGCTCCTGTCGCCAAATCCTGCCGAGAAGAATCCGACGTCTATAATGCCGACTGTAACAGTCAGGATTATACCCGATGGCCCGTCCACCCCTCGATTACAACGCCACCTTGGTCGAACGCCACGACATCACGCCGCGACTGGCGGTCTTCCGTGTCCGTCCTGATGCCGAGAAGTACGAATTCGTTGCCGGCCAGTACACCGTCGTCGGGCTGAAGCAGGGCGAGCCGCGCGTGGTCGAGGCCGATCCCGAAGAGGAGGACAGCGCCGACCTGGAAAAGATGATCCGCCGCCCCTACTCCATCTGCTCCTCGGTCCATACCCCCGAGGCACTGGAGTTCTACATCTCGCTACTCAGCGGTGGCGTGCTGACACCGCGTCTGTTCAACCTGCAGGAAGGGGCGCGCCTGTTCGTCGGTTCGCAGGCACGCGGCACCCTGACCCTCGAGAAGGTACCGGCAGAGAGCAACGTGCTGCTGGTCGCCACCGGCACCGGGCTCGGACCCTACGTCAGCATGCTGCGTAGCCACGCGCGTGACTTCCCCGCGCAGGAGATCGTCGTATTGCAGGGCGCCAGCTACAGCCGTGACCTCGGCTATTTCAACGAGCTGACCCACTACGCCAGTGAATATCCGAACCTGCACTATCTGCCAACAATCTCGCGTCCGGATCAGGATCCCGTATGGCAGGGTGCCACCGGACGCGTTCAGAACTGGATCTGGTCCGCCGATTTTTCGACCCGCTTCGGCTTTCCGCTGGAACCGCGCAGCACCCATGTCTTTCTCTGCGGTAATCCCGACATGATCCTGGAGACCCAGGAACTGCTGCTTGGGCGCGGCTTCACCCTCGAGGCCAAGGGCGTCGACGGCGACCTGCATGTAGAAAAGTACTGGTAGTGTGGCGCGGGAGCGTGTTTCCACGCTCCCGCGCCATTCCGCCTACTTCACCTTTCCGGCGCCGTTCCCGGCAACCGCACCCCCGACCGTGAGCAGTTCGCGATTGCGCTCGACGACCTTCGGACCGATGCCCTTGATCGCCATGAGCTCATCTACCGTGGCAAACGGGCCGTTCGCCTCGCGGTAAGCGACGATTGCCGCGGCTCGCGACTGGCCGACACCGTTGATGGCAGCAGCCAGGGTCGCCACATCCGCGGTGTTGATGTCGACCGGGGCGGCGGCCAGTGGTCCGATGCCGGCTGCGAGCAACGCGGCGAGAACAAGATAGCGTAGAGATTTCATCTGCTGACTCCTTTCTGCAGCAAGTTTGCAGGCGCGGATCCGCACCTACGGGGTTTCCTTACCCCGCAGTCAGGCTAGCAAGGCATCAGGCGTCGATGACAGAGGCGATTTCTGATTCGAGTGTAAGCAGAACGGCTTCTGGGTTGTCGGATTTGGTCACGGGCCGACCGACCACGAGGTAATCGGCTCCGGCACGGATTGCCGCCGCCGGCGTCATCACCCGGCGTTGATCGTCGACATCGCCACCGGCCGGGCGCACGCCCGGGGTGACGAGACAGAACCGTGGTCCGAACGCTTCGCGCAGCGCCAGCGCTTCACGTGCCGAGCAGACCACGCCGTCGAGCCCCGCGTCCCTCGCTAGCCGGCCCAGGCGCAGGACCTGCGCCTCAGGCGAGGCATCGACCCCGACCGCATTGAGGTCGTCGGCGGTCAGGCTGGTCAGCACCGTGACCGCGATCAGCAGCGGTCCGCCGGCCGGCAGCGCTTCGCGAGCGGCAGCGAGCATAGCCGGGCCGCCACCGGCATGGACATTGACCATCCACACGCCGAGATCGGCCGCGGCACGACAGGCACCAGCTACGGTGTTGGGTATGTCGTGGAACTTGAGATCGAGAAAGACCTCGTGGCCGCCGTCGACCAGCGTTCGTACCAGCTGGGGTCCGCCACGGGTGAAAAGTTCCTTACCCACCTTCAGGCGGCAGCTGGCCGGTGACAACCGTTCGGCCAGCGCCAATGCGTCGACCGGCACCGGAAAATCGAGAGCGACAATAATGCGCGGACCTGTCACCCGGACGCCGTTCATGGGGCCATCCTGGCGGAGCCCATTCGCTCAGACTCCCTCGATGCCCTGGATCGGTTTGACGCTACTCCACAGTTTGCAGCTTGGACACTGCCAATGCAGCGTCTTGCCTTCGAAACCGCAGTGACCGCAACGGTAGAGCGGCTTGTCTGTAACCAGCTGGGCTACCAGGCGGTGCAGCACCTCGAGAATCTGGTGGGTGCTGCCACTGGAGATCTCGAGGCTGAGGTCGATGACCCGGTCGAGCCCACGCAGCGAAGGGCGCTCCTCGAGTTGCTTGATGATGAACTCACCTGCCGCCCGCTCCCCTTCCTGGTCACGGATTATCTCGGCCAACGCCAGAACCGGTTTGATCGCCTTGGTACGCCCGATCTGGCCTTGCAGGTAGTCGCGGTACTCCTGCTCGCGTCCGAGCGCGGCGAAACCGGCCTGGAGACGGTCCAGGACTTCCGGCAAGTATTCGGGATCCTGGTCGGCAACCCTCCGATAGGCGCGCACCGACGCCTTGGTGTTGCCGCGTGAATTTTCGAGATCGCCCTGGAGCAGACTGGCACGCACACAACCGGCATCGACTGACAGCGCCCGCCCGGCCTGGGAGAGAGAACGTGACAGGTCGCCCGCGGATCTGGACTCTTCAGCCAGTTCGCAGTGGTAATGCGCGATCTGGTTGTCGTAGGCCTGACCGGTACGGGTCGCAAGTCGCTTCGCCGTGTCGACCGCCTTCTCCCAGTCGCGTTCCTGCTGGTAGATGTCGAGCAATTCGCGCAGCGCCCGCTTGGCATGGGCACGGACCTCGGACAGCTCCTGGAAGATCTCCTCGGCACGGTCATAGAGACCCGCTCGAGCGTAATCGAGCCCCAGTTCCTGCAGCGCCTCGGCACGCTGCGTCGGGTTCAGGGTGGGGCGTGCGATCAGGTTCTGGTGGATACGGATAGCGCGGTCGACCTCGCCACGGCGGCGGAACAGGCTGCCCAGGGCGAGATGAATTTCGACCGTCTCGCCCTCGGCCTCGAGCATGCGGATGAAGACCTCGATGGCCTTGTCCGGCTGCTCGTTCAACAGGTGGTTGAGACCGCGAAAGTAATCGGCGCTAAGCCGCCCGCCGCTCCTCTTCGGCGGGGCGTTGGCCGCCCGTCGTCCGGCCATCCACCCTGACGCGGCGGCAACCGGTAGCAGCAACCAGAGGAGTTCGAGCATTCAGGGTCCGTCCCGTAGTGGCAGCGCCCTCAGGTTGCGCACCTCCTCCTCGGTGGCGCGCGATTCTCGCCGCAACTTTGCCATGTCACGCCTGACCCGCAACACCCGGCCGAAGCCGACCAGGCTGCCGATCAAGGCGCCGACCGCAAGTGCCGCAACCAGCAGCAGCGCCAGTGGCACCTCGAGTTGGCCGAGATAGTAGTCGATGGTGACGGGAGCCGCGTTGAGTGCGGCAAAACTGAGCGCGGCGACGAACAACACCAGCGCGAGAAGGGCGTAGATCAGCTTGAGCATCGGTTCCCCCGTTGCAGCGGCTGGCATCGCTTGGATCGCCGCGTGCAGCGGCATGGCGGTGGCGATCCATGCACCGTAGGCGGGTCAACGTTGCCTTCCAGCGTCAGGATCTCCCTGCCGGGTGGTGGCGGACTCGCCGTGAGCCAAGTTTCGGTCAATGGCGGGCTGCCGGCAAGGCGACCCGGGCGGGCCGTCAGGAGGAGGTGGCGTCCTGACCTTTCCAGGCGTTGTCGACGCGTTCGCGAAGTTCCTTGCCCGGCTTGAAATGTGGCACCGCTTTCGGCGGCAGGTGCACGGCCTCGCCGGTCTTCGGATTGCGGCCGAGCCGGGCGGGACGGTGGTGGAGAGAGAAACTGCCAAAGCCGCGAATTTCGATCCGCTCGTGGTGCGACAGCGACTGGCTCATAAGGTCAAGCAGCGTCTTGACGGCCAACTCGACGTCCTTGACCGCCAGGTGACTCTGCTTGCTGGACAGTACCTCGATCAACTCGGATTTTGTCATGCCTCTCGTTCCTGGTCGAAGCGGCGGCGACCCTTGCGGGCCGCCGCCTGGTGCCGAATGTTACGGTGACTAGTCGGTGTTGCTTTCCAGCTTTTCCTTGAAGATGTCACCAAGAGTGGTCGTGCCGGTGCTCGACGTGCTGCGGGAGTAATCCTGCAGGGCCGCGGTCTCCTCCTGGTGATCCTTGGCCTTGATCGACAGCGTGATGGAGCGGTTCTTGCGATCGACGCCGGTGAACTTGGCCTCGACTTCGTCGCCCACCTTGAGCATGGTCCGGGCATCCTCGACCCGGTCGCGTGAGATGTCCGAAGCGCGCAGGCGCCCCTCGACGCCGTCGACGAGATCGATGATCGCCACCTTGGCGTCGACCTCGCGGATCACACCCGTGACGATCGAGCCCTTCGGGTGCTGCGCGACGAAGTCCGAGAACGGATCCTGCGCCATCTGCTTGACCCCGAGGGAGATACGCTCGCGCTCGGAGTCGATCGCCAGCACGATGGCCTCGAGTTCATCACCCTTCTTGAAGTTGCGCACCGCCTCTTCGCCGACCTCGTCCCACGAAATGTCGGACAGGTGGACCAGGCCGTCGATGCCGCCATCAAGACCGATGAAGATACCGAAATCGGTGATCGACTTGATCTTGCCGATAACGCGATCGTTCTTGTTGTGGAGCGCGGCGAACTCGTCCCAGGGGTTGGACTTGCACTGCTTGATGCCGAGCGAGACACGGCGCCGCTCGGTGTCGATGTCGAGGACCATGACCTCGACCTCGTCGCCGATCTGCACCACCTTGCTCGGGTGGATGTTCTTGTTGGTCCAGTCCATCTCGGAGGTGTGGACCAGTCCTTCGACACCCTCCTCGATCTCGACGAAGCAGCCGTAGTCGGCCAGGTTGGTGACCTTGCCAAACAACCGGGTGCTGACCGGGTAGCGCCGCGCGAGGTTCTCCCATGGATCCTCGCCAAGCTGCTTCAGACCGAGCGAGACGCGGTTGCGCTCGCGGTCGAAGCGCAGCACCTTGACCGCGATCTCGTCACCGAGGTTGACCACCTCGGACGGGTGCTTGACCCGCTTCCAGGCCATGTCTGTGATGTGCAGCAGGCCGTCGACGCCGCCGAGATCAACGAACGCACCGTAGTCAGTCATGTTCTTGACGATGCCCTTGAGTTCCTGGCCTTCCTGCAGGTTCTCGAGCAGTTTGTCACGCTCGGCGCTGTATTCAGCCTCGACCACGGCACGGCGCGAGACAACGACGTTGTTGCGCTTGCGATCGAGTTTGATCACCTTGAACTCGAGGTCCTTGCCCTCGAGGTAGGTGGTGTCGCGTACCGGGCGCACGTCGACCAGCGAGCCGGGCAGGAATGCACGCACCTCGCCGATCTCGACGGTGAAACCGCCCTTGACCTTGCCGTTGATGATGCCGTTGACCGGCGCGTCGGCGGCGAAAGCTTTCTCCAGCTTGGTCCACCACTGCGCGCGCTTGGCCTTTTCGCGCGACAGGCGGGTCTCGCCCCAGCCGTCCTCGACGGCGTCGAGGTGCACCTCGACCTCGTCACCAACCGCGGCCTCGAGGTCGCCGTTGGGGGCCTTGAACTGCTCGATGGGGATCAGCCCCTCGGACTTCAGTCCTGCATTGACGACGACGTAGTCGGACTGGATCTCGACGACGATACCGGTGACGACATTGCCCGGCCGCATCTCGGCATTGACCAGGCTCTGTTCAAATAACTGCTCGAAGCTTTCGCTCATTCTGGATTGACCTGAAAATTCCGCGCCCATAGGCACGGACCCATGATAATGACGCATACGCGTCGGGTTGTTTACATCACCCGGACCTCCCGGTCCGGAACCAAATAACGTCGGGACACCAGTTGGCGTACTCAACGTAAAAACCTGCCTCAGGGCAGGCGCTGTCGAACGATCTCGAAACAGTGATCGAGACAGGCCGGGATCTCCAGCAATGTGGAGTCTACGACGACCGCATCAGCCGCTGGCTTGAGTGGCGACGCATCCCGTTCGCTGTCCCGTCGATCACGCTCGGCGAGATCTTCCGACAGGCCAGCGAGATTAGCATCTATTCCTTTTTCCTTCAACTGCTTATATCGCCTATCGACCCGCGCTTGGGCGCTCGCGGTAAGGAATATCTTGATCACGGCTGAGGGGAATACCACGGTACCCATGTCACGGCCGTCGGCCACCAACCCCGGCGGCTCGCGGTAAGCGCGCTGGCGCTCGAGCAGGGCCGTACGCACGGCGGGAATGGCCGCAACCTGCGAGGCCCCGGCCCCGGTTGCTTCGCTGCGCAGCTGGCTGCCAATCACCTCGCCATCGAGCAGGACGCGCTCATCGCCACCGTCGACCTCGAACCGGGCATCGAGCGCGATCGCCAGCCGGGCCAGCCCGTCGGCGTCGTCCAGGGCAACACCATTTCGGACCGCGGCGAGCGCGACCAGGCGGTAGAGCGCACCGCTGTCGAGATAGTGCCAACCGAGACGGGCCGCGAGCAGTTGGCTGATGGTGCCCTTGCCCGAGCCGCTGGGACCGTCGATGGTGACGACAGGGGCGTCCACTGCTGCCAGGTCACGACTCACGTCACTGCTCCCGGGTGGCCAGGAAGCGCACCTCCGGCCAACGCTCCTCGGCCAGTTGCAGGTTCACGCGGGTCGGCGCCAGGTAGACCAGGTGCCCGCCGCCATCGAGCGCCAGCTGATCATGGTGCTTGTCGCGGAAGCGCTCGAGTTCGCGCTCGTCGTCGCACTCGATCCAGCGCACGGTGGCCAACTGGACGTTGCTGAAGACGCAGTCGACCTTGTATTCGTTCAGGAGGCGGAAGGCAGTGACTTCAAACTGCAGCACGCCGACGGCGCCGACGATCAGTTCGTTGTTGCGCAGCGGCATGAACAGCTGGCTCGCCCCCTCCTCGCACAGCTGCTCGAGGCCCTTGCGCAGCGCCTTGGCGCGCAACGGGTCGCGCAGTTCGGCGCGACGGAACAGCTCCGGAGCAAAGTTCGGCACCCCCTGGAAACGCAGGTTCTCACCCTGGCTGAAGGTGTCACCGATCTGGATGGTGCCGTGGTTGTGCAGGCCGATGATGTCACCCGGCCAGGCGGTCTCGGCTTGATCACGGTCGGAGGCGAGGAAGGTGATCGCGTTGGCTACCTGGATGTCACGTCCGGTGCGCACGTGGCGCAGTCGCATTCCCTTGCGGTAGCTGCCCGAGCAGACACGCAGGAAGGCGACGCGGTCACGATGCGCCGGGTCCATGTTCGCCTGGATCTTGAACACGAAACCGGAGAATTTCTCCTCATCGGCGGCAACGACCCGCTCGGCCGCGCTGCGTGGTTGCGGCGGCGGCGCGACGTCGACAAAGGTGTCGAGTAGCTGGCGCACGCCGAAGGTGTGTAGTGCCGAGCCGAAGAAGACCGGCGTCTGGCGGCCTGCCAGGAACGCCTCGGGGTCGAACGGGTGGGCCGCCTCGCGCACCAGTTCCAGTTCCTCGGCAAGACCTTCGTAAAACACCCCGGCCCGCGCACGCAGGTCGGGGTCGTCGATCGGGACCAGGCGTCCGTCCGGGTTGTCGTCGTCGACCATACGCACCGCATCCGCGCGCAAGTCGTAGACGCCGGCGAAGGAGCGCCCCATACCGACCGGCCAGGTCAGCGGCGCGCAGTCGATCTTGAGCACCGACTCGATCTCGTCGAGCAGTTCCAGCGGCGGCCGCCCGTCGCGGTCGAGCTTGTTGATGAAGGTGACGATCGGTGTGTCGCGAAGTCGGCACACCTCCATCAGCTTGACGGTGCGCTCCTCGACGCCCTTGGCGCTGTCGATCACCATCAGCGCGGCGTCGACCGCGGTCAGCGTGCGGTAGGTGTCCTCGGAAAAGTCCTCGTGGCCAGGAGTGTCGAGCAGGTTGACGACGCAGTCACGGTAGGGGAACTGCATCACCGACGAGGTGACCGAGATGCCGCGCTGTTTCTCGAGTTCCATCCAGTCGGAGGTGGCGTGGCGGCCCGACTTGCGACCCTTGACCGTTCCGGCGATCTGGATCGCGCCGCCGAACAGCAACAGCTTCTCGGTCAACGTGGTCTTGCCCGCGTCCGGATGCGAGATGATCGCAAAGGTCCGGCGGCGGGCCGCTTCGAAGGCGGTCGAGGACATGGGGAAGTGACTGTCGGGCGGCAATGGGGCGCGGATTATAGCGCAGCCGCCGGTGCCACGCCGGTACGCTCAGAGCTCCAGGGAAAGGACCACGGCGTCCTCGCGCAGGTCACCGTCCGGGTAGTAGTTCTTGCGGTGGCCAATCTCGGTGAATCCCGCCGCGTGGTAGAGCTTCAGCGCGCGGCTGTTCGAAGCCCGCACCTCGAGAAACACCGCTCGCGTGTCTCGACGCACAGTTCGTCGCAGCAGCATTTCGAGCAATCGCCTGCCGAGGCCGCGCCCTTGCAGCTCAGGATCGATGCACAGGTTCAGCACGTGTGCCTCGCCTACGGCGAACGACATCAACCCGTAACCGACCACCACGTCACCCTCCTCTATCACCCAGGCGTCGTAGCCGACCCGCAGGCAGTCGGTAAAGATGCCTTCGGTCCACGGATTGGGATAGGCGCGGCTCTCGATGTCGATCACCGCGTCCAGATCGGCGTCGGCCATCGGCCGCAGCCGCACTGGAACCTGGTCAGCTCTGACCGCCATGAACGACGCCAGACGTCTGTGAATGGGCGAGAAGCAGGTCTTGCCAGGCAAGCCGCTTCTGCGCCGGCGAGCGCAGCAGGTAGGCCGGGTGGTAGGTCGCGACCAGTGGGATTGCGTGGCCGGGCAACTCGTGGACCCTGCCACGCAGGCGCCCAATCGGTTCCTCGCTGGCGAGCAGGGCCTGGGCGGCAATGCGCCCGACTACCAACAACAGCTGTGGTTTGACCAGGGCGATCTGGCGCTCGAGGTAGGGTCGGCAAGCGGCCAGTTCCTCAACATGCGGATCGCGATTACGAGGCGGACGGCACTTCAGGGTGTTGGCGATAAAGACCTGTTCGCGGGCGAAACCGACGGCGCGCAGCATGGCGTCGAGCAACTTGCCCGCGGCACCTACAAAAGGTTCGCCCTGGCGGTCTTCCTCAGCTCCCGGGGCCTCGCCGACGATCATCCAGTCGGCGTTACGGTCGCCGCAACCGAAGACGGTCTGGTTGCGCCCGTCACACAACCCGCACCGGCGACAGGCGGCGACCGTGGTCTCGAGATCATCCCAGCCGAGGTCAGCGACCGGAACCGACGATGGCGGTTCGTTTTCTTGCTCCCGGGGCGCGGGTGAAACCGCGTCTGCCGGCGCCGGGAATCCCGGTTCGGCTGCCGGGGGCACGTCGCTCTCCGAATCCTCTAACGTCACCTCGGTGGCCGCCCGCGAGCGCCAGAGGTCGATTCCGAGCGCCTGCAGGTAGCGCCGCCGCCGTCCCTCGTCCATGGTGCCGTGAGAGGTCAGACGTCACCGCCCTGTGGGTGACGGCGGGTCGACTCCTGGATCAGGTTGTTCAGGGCGTTGAGGTAGGCCTTGACCGATGCGACGACGATGTCGGTATCGGCGCCCTGCCCGTTGACGATGCGCTCGTCACGTTTCAGCCGCACTGTCACCTCGCCCTGGGCATCGGTGCCGCTGGTGATCGCATTGACCGAGTAGAGCAGCAACTCGGCACCGCTAGCGACGATCTCCTCGACCGCGCGGAAGGCCGCGTCGACCGGACCGCTGCCCTCGGCGACGGCGCGCTGCTCGCTGCCGTCGACCTGCAGTGTCAACCGTGCACTCGGGGTCTCCCCGGTCTCGGAGCAGACCCGCATCGACACCAGGCGGAAGTGTTCGTTGACGGTCGCCAGGTTGGCCTCGGTGACCAGCGCCTGCAGGTCCTCGTCGTAGATCTCGTGTTTCTTGTCGGCCAGTTCCTTGAAGCGGGCGAAGGCGTCGTTCAGTTCCTCCTCGGAAGCGAACTCGACATCGAGCTCGGCGAGCCGGGTACGGAAGGCGTTGCGCCCGGAGTGCTTGCCCATCACCAGGCGGTTGGCGCTCCAGCCAACGTCCTGCGCCAGCATGATCTCGTAAGTCTCGCGGCTCTTGAGCACGCCGTCCTGGTGAATGCCCGACTCGTGGGCGAAGGCGTTGGCGCCGACAATCGCCTTGTTCGGCTGTACCGGGAAGCCGGTGATGCCGGAGACCAGCCGCGAGCAGGGCACGATCTGGGTGGTGTCGAGGTCGGTGGCGCAGTCGAAGACGTCGCTGCGGGTGCGCACCGCCATGACGATCTCCTCGAGGGCGGCGTTGCCGGCGCGCTCGCCGAGACCGTTGATGGTGCACTCGACCTGGCGTGCGCCGTTCTGCACTGCGGCCAGGGAGTTGGAAACCGCCAAGCCGAGGTCGTTGTGGCAATGGACCGAAAAGACCACCCGATCGGAGTTGGGGATGCGCTCGATCAACTCGTGGATCAGGTGGCCGAACTGGGCCGGCACACTGTACCCGACCGTGTCCGGAATGTTGACCGTGGTTGCACCAGCATCGATCACCGCCTCGAGGATACGGCAGAGGAAATCCTGTTCCGAACGGCCGGCGTCCTCGGGTGAGAACTCGACGTCGTCGGTGTGCTGCCGGGCCCGCTTGACCGCGGCCACGGCACGCGCCACCACCTCGTCTGGTTCCATGCGCAGTTTTTCGCGCATGTGGATCGGCGAGGTGGCGATAAAGGTATGGATGCGGCCGTTGTCGATGCCCGCGAGCGCTTCGCCGGCGCGGTCGATGTCGGCGTCGGTGGCACGGGCAAGGCCACAGACGCGACTGTCACGAACCGCTTTGGCAATCGCGCGCACCGCCTCGAAATCACCCGGGCTGGCGTTGGGGAAACCGGCCTCGATGACATCGACCCGCATTCGCTCGAGCGCCCGCGCGATCCGCAGTTTCTCCTCGCGGTTCATGGTCGCGCCGGGGCTCTGCTCGCCGTCGCGCAACGTGGTATCGAATATGATCAGCTTGTCCGTCACGGCCCTACTCCGTCAGGTTTCCAACATGCCAGCAGACCGTGGCGCCCGTCACTGTTCCGGGTTGTCACCACGGCGCCGTTCACGCCGGCGCCGCTGCAACTCCACCAAGGTCACGACGATGCCTGACAGCGTGTAGACGCTGGCCATGGTGAACAGCACCAGCGGCGGCTGGATGAAGACGATGGTGAAGATCAGCATCACCGCCACGGCCATGATGAACGGCATCCGACCCTTGGCGTTGACGTCCTTGAAACTGCGGTAGCGGAAGTTGCTCACCATCAGCAGCCCGGCCAGGACGGTGATGACGAATGCAATCACGCGAACGTCTTCGCCGGCGATACCGAGGTCGACCCCGACCCAGACCAGGCCGGCGACCAGCGCCGCCGCCGTCGGGCTGGCAAGCCCCTGGAAGTAGCGCTTGTCGACGACACCTTTCTGGGTGTTGAATCGCGCCAGGCGCAGCGCCGCGCCGGCGGTGAAGACGAATGCCGCCAACCAGCCCGACTTGCCCATAGATTCCAGGGCCCAAGCGTAGACCACCAGTGCCGGGGCAAGGCCGAACGAGATCATGTCGGCCAGGCTGTCGTACTCGCCACCGAAGTCGCTCTGGGTCTGGGTCAGGCGGGCGACGCGGCCGTCGAGACCGTCGAGGACCATGGCGACAAAAATAGCGATCGCCGCCGGCTCGAAGCGCCCCTGCATTGCCGCGACGATGGCGTAGAAGCCGGCGAACAGCGCCGCCGTGGTCAGCAAGTTTGGCAGCAGGTAGATGCCCCGCCGCCGCTTGGGTGGTGCGTCGTCGGTTTCGTTCGCTTGCTGGTCGCTCATGATCGTCCGCCTCGTAGGGTCTAGCCTAGCCACCACCACGGGCAGCGCAAGCGTAATCTCACACCATCAATCGTGGAGCAGTTCCGCCACCGGGTCGACCCCGGCCGTGACCGACTGCCCCGGGGTAGCAAGGACGCGGCCGTGGCCAGTGAAAAAGACCAAAACCCGACCGCCGAAAGGCAACAGTCCGAATACCTGGCCCTGGCCGATGCGCTCGCCGAGAGCAGCCCGTAGCCGGAGGCGCAACGGGAAACGTGATGAGAACGCGAACAGGATCTCGTCATCTTCATCGGTGCGGATGCAGACCGCACGCCCGATCCGCAACGCCGATGTCTCGGGATCACGCCATTCGTTCCACTGTTCGACCACGCTGCCCTCGATCGGGCTGCGTAGCAGGTAGGGGCCGAGCAGGCTGCCACGCAGGGTGACGCCCAGCCCGGTGCGCTGGCGATAGGGATCGGTGGTCTGCCCTGCCGTGGCGACGGTGCCATCAACAGGGCTGATAAGACCCAGCGGTCTGGCGCTACAGCGACGCGGCGGGTTGCGAAACAGCCACACCAGCAGCACCACAATGAGCCACGCCGGCAGTGCGAGAAGCATGCCCGCCGCGGCGTGTACGGCGACCGCGACGATCACGGCGGCGACGACCATCGACCGGGGCTCTCTGATGATCACGGGGTCGCTGCCGCCGTTGTCGGTCGGACCCGTGGGTGGCCCGGCTCAGTTCTTGCTTTTGTCGACGATCTTGCCAGCCTGGATCCAGGGCATCATGCCGCGCAGCTTGTCGCCGACGGTCTCGATCAGGTGCTCCTGGCCGATACGACGCTTGGCTTTCAGCACCGGGGCGTTGGCCTGGTTCTCGGCTATGAACTCGCGCGCGAACTCGCCATTCTGGATCTCGGAGAGAATGCGCCGCATCTCGTCCTTGGTCTCATCGGTAATGATCCGCGGACCGCGGGTCAGGTCACCATACTCGGCCGTGTTCGAGATCGAGTAGCGCATGTTGGCGATACCACCTTCGTACATCAGGTCGACGATCAGCTTGAGTTCGTGCAGGCACTCGAAGTAGGCCATCTCCGGCGCGTAGCCGGCCTCGACCAGGGTTTCGAAACCAGCCTGGACCAGCGCCGTGGTGCCGCCGCAGAGCACCGCCTGCTCACCGAACAGGTCGGTCTCTGTCTCTTCCTTGAACGTGGTCTCGATGACGCCGGCACGGCCACCGCCGTTGGCCGAGGCGTAAGAGAGCGCGGTCTCCTTGGCGCGGCCGGAGGCGTCCTGGTGAACGGCGATCAGGCTCGGCACACCGCCGCCCTGGGTGTAGGTCGAGCGGACCAGGTGGCCGGGACCCTTCGGCGCGATCATGAAGACGTCGATGTCGGCACGCGGCGCTACCTGGCCGTAGTGGATGTTGAAACCGTGGGCGAAGGCCAGCGCCCCGCCCTGCTTCAGGTTTGACTCGATGACATCGCGATACAGCGCGGCCTGGTGCTCGTCGGGCACCAGCACCATGACCAGGTCGGCCGCCTTGGCCGCCTCATCGGGTGACATCACCGTCAAACCGGCCTGCTCGGCCTTGACCACCGACGCCGAACCGGCACGCAGGCCGACGACCACGTCAACACCGGAGTCCTTCAGGTTGTTGGCGTGAGCGTGGCCCTGGGAGCCATAGCCCAGGATTGCGATCTTCATGCCCTGGATGATGGAGAGATCGGCGTCTTTGTCGTAGTAGACCTTCATTCGGCTGTCCTTCTTCGGATATCTGATGCGTATGGGTGAAATAGTCAGACGCGCAGGCTGCGTTCGCCGCGGGCGATGCCGTTGGAACCGGAGCGGACGACCTCGAGCAGCACTTTCGGGTCGAGTGCGCGCAGGAAGGCGTCGAGCTTGTCGCCGTCGCCGGTCAGTTCCATGGTGTAGGTAGTGTCGGTGACGTCGATCACCCGGCCGCGGAAGATGTCGATCATGCGCTTGATCTCCTCGCGGTCGGCTCCAACCGCGCGCGCCTTGACCAGCATCATCTCGCGCTCGATGTGCGCGCCCTCGGTCAGGTCCTGGAGCTTGACCACGTCAACCAGCTTGTTCAGCTGCTTGGTGATCTGCTCGATGATCGCGTCGTCACCGCGGGTAACCAGCGTCATGCGTGACAGGCTCGGATCCTCGGTTGGCGCGACGGCCAACGACTCGATGTTGTAGCCACGGGCCGAGAACAGTCCGGAGACCCGTGACAGGGCGCCGGCCTCGTTTTCCATCAGGATCGAAATGATGTGCCGCATCGCTTTAGGAACCTCTGATTAAGTCTGGGCGAAGCAGATGGTGATTCGGAATGTTCAGCTTTGAGGCGAAAAGCGCGCTTGATAGCTGGCTATCGCGAAGCTTCGCAACGAAGAAGCCGGCCATTCTGGGCGCAAGGTACGATTTCATGACTTGGTCCGAGTTTCATTACACCAGGATCATTTCGTTGAGACCGCCACCGGCCGGGATCATCGGGTAGACGTTCTCGGTCTGGTCGGTGATGAAATCCATGAACACCAAGCGGTCCTTCATGGCCATAGCTTCCTTCAGCGCCGGTTCGACATCACCTGGCTGTTCGATGAGCATGCCGACGTGACCGTAGGCTTCGGCCAGCTTGACGAAGTCGGGCAGCGCATCCATGTAGGACATCGAGTAGCGGCCCTCGTAGAAGAACTCCTGCCACTGCCGCACCATTCCGAGGTAGCGGTTGTTCAGGTTGATGATCTTGATCGGCAGGTCGTACTGCTTGCAGGTCGACAACTCCTGAATGCACATCTGGATGCTGCCCTCACCGGTGATACAGGCGACAGTATCGTTCGGATGGGCGAACTGGACGCCCATCGCCGCAGGCAACCCGAAGCCCATGGTGCCGAGTCCGCCGGAGTTGACCCACCGCCGTGGCAGGTCGAACTTGTAGTACTGCGCCGCCCACATCTGGTGCTGACCGACGTCGGAGGTAACGAACGCATCACCGCCGGTCACCTGGAAGAGCGTGTCGACCACCATCTGCGGCTTGATCAGCTTGCTGTCGCGGTCGTAGCCGAGGCAGTTCTTGGCACGCCAGCCACCGATTCGCTCCCACCACTCGGCGATAGCGGCGCTGTCCGGCTCGCGATCGCCCTCGTTGATCACTTTGAGCATGTCGTCGAGCACCGCGCTCACCGGACCGACGATGGGCACGTCGACCTTGACGTTCTTGGAGATCGACGCCGGATCGATGTCGATGTGGACGATGCGCGCCGTCGGGCAGAATTTCTCGATGTTGCCGGTGACGCGGTCGTCGAAGCGCGCGCCGATGGCGATCAGCACGTCGCATTCGTGCATCGCCATGTTGGCCTCGTAGGTGCCGTGCATGCCGAGCATGCCAACGGACTGTGGCCTGGTCGCCGGAAAGCCGCCGAGCCCCATCAGCGTGTTGGTGCAGGGAAAGTTGAGCTTCTCGACCAGCTCGGTCAGCTGTGGTGCCGCGTTGCTCAGCACCACGCCACCGCCGGCGTAAACCATCGGCCGCTCGGCCGAGAGCATCAGGTCGACAGCCTTCTTGATCTGACGCAGGTTGCCCTTGACCGTCGGGTTGTACGAGCGCATCGAGATCGTCTTCGGGTAGACGAACGGGATGCGCACGTTGGGATCGGTGACGTCCTTGGGGATGTCGACGACCACCGGTCCCGGCCGCCCGGTAGTGGCGACGTAGAACGCCTTCTTGATGGTCAGTGCCAGGTCGCGCACATCCTTGACCAGGAAATTGTGCTTCACGCACGGCCGGGTGATGCCGACGGTGTCGACCTCCTGGAAGGCGTCGTTACCGATCAGGTTGGTCGGCACCTGGCCGGTGAACACCACCATCGGAATCGAGTCCATGTAGGCGGTCGCGATACCGGTGACGGCATTGGTCGCCCCTGGACCCGATGTGACCAGGCAGATGCCCGGCTTGCCGGTCGAGCGGGCGAAGCCGTCTGCGGCATGGGTCGCGGCCTGCTCATGCCGGACCAGGATGTGGTTGATCTCCTCGTCCTGGAAAATGGCATCGTAGATGTGCAGAACCGCCCCACCCGGGTAGCCGAAGACAAAGTCGACGTTCTCCTCTTTGAGGCACTGCACAAAAATCTGGGCGCCGTTCAGTTCCACTTCACAGATCTCCATCGCTCCGGCCCCTGGATGCCGGACGTATTGGGGGCGCTGAATCGGGGTTAAGCGCCTGCTTAGACAGGCGAAACCGGTCGATACGGGAGCGATGAACAGTACTTGCTCAAGCCCCCGAGGTCAAGCTGAAACGGGCACCTCAAGGCCTGCCTGAGCACCTTTCCAACCATCGGTTCCAGCGTCTATAGTGATTGCATGATATGGACCCCACGTAACTATCAAACCGTCCTCCCGGTACTGCTGCTCGCCCTTGCGACCACAACCGCTTGGGGGGCCTCCTACCGCTGGACCGACGCCGCCGGCAACGTCCACTACGGCGACCAGCCACCTACCGGTGTCGAGGCCGAAAGGATGCGTGCGCCACCGCCACCACCCCTGGGCAGTGGCGAGACTTCGCTACATGCAACCCCCGAGGGGTCGCCCGGAGTCGTCGAGGTAACTCCAGGCACGACGGATCAACCTGACCATGTCACCCCAGGTACAGCGGGTCGGCCCGACCATGTCGCTCCTGGAGAGTCGGAGGCCTCTCCCTCCGAAGAGGCGCTAAAGCGTGACCAGCAACGGAAGGCGCAAGAGACGCGCCAGAATGCCGACATCAAGCGCCGGAATTGCCAAGCCGCCCGCAACAACCTCGAAGGTCTGCAGCGCAACAAGCCACTCCGTATCAACGAACCGGGCAGTGCGAAATACCGTGGCCGGCGTGTCGGTACTGAGGAACGCGAGCAGATGACCCGCGAGGCCCAGAAGCAGATCCGCGAAAACTGCAACTGATCGCGTCACCCACGCTGTACCCCGGTCCCGGCCGGCGGATACAATTCCCCGTTCCTAGATTTCCCCTGCCGCCGGCGGAGTTGCCCGAGCATGCGTGTTTCCCAATTTCCCCTCTCCACTCTCAAGGAGACCCCATCCGACGCCGAGATCATCAGCCACCAGCTGATGCTGCGCGCCGGCATGATCCAGCGCCTCGCCGCCGGTATCTACAGCTGGATGCCGCTGGGCCTGCGCGTGCTGCGCAAGGTCGAGCGGATCGTCCGCGAGGAGATGGAGGCCGCTGGCGCACTGGAAATGCTGATGCCGGCGGTGCAGCCGGCCGAACTGTGGCAGGAGTCAGGGCGCTGGCAGGCTTACGGCCCGGAACTGCTGCGGCTCAGCGACCGCCACGGGCGCGAATTCTGCTTCGGCCCGACCCATGAAGAGGTGATCACCGACATCGCCCGACGCGAGATCCGCAGCTACAAGCAGCTGCCGTTGAACTACTACCAGATCCAGACCAAGTTCCGCGACGAAATCCGGCCGCGCTTCGGCGTCATGCGTTCCCGCGAATTCCTGATGAAGGACGCCTACTCGTTCCACGTCGATCAGGCCTCCCTGCAGCAGACCTACGACCGCATGCATGCGGCCTACTGTCGTGTGTTCGAACGTTGCGGCCTCGGCTTCCGCGCCGTCGCCGCCGACAGCGGTGCCATCGGCGGCGCGGTCTCGCACGAGTTCATGGTCCTGGCCGATTCTGGCGAGGACGCCATCGCCTTCTCTGATGGGAGTGACTACGCTGCCAACGTCGAGACTGCTGAAGCACTGACGCCAACTGACGGACGTTCTGAACCGACCGAGGCCATGCGCTTGGTCGACACCCCCGATGCCAAGACCATCCAGCAGTTGGTCGACCAGTTCGGCCTGCCGGTTGAGAAGACGCTCAAGACCCTGGTCGTCGCCGCGGCAGATGACGCCGATGCCGAACTGGTTGCGCTGCTGGTGCGTGGTGACCACGAGCTGAATGCCATCAAGGCCGAGAAGCTGCCGCAGGTGGCCGTGCCACTGCGCTTCGCCAGAGAGGATGAGATCCGCACGGCAATCGGCGCCGGCCCCGGTTCACTGGGCCCGGTCAACCTGCCGATTCCGTGCGTCGTCGACCGCGCTGTCGCCGCGATGAGTGATTTCGGTGCCGGCGCCAACGACGACGACAAGCACCTCTTCGGCATCAACTGGGAGCGCGACCTGCCGCTACCGGAGATCGCCGACCTGCGCAATGTCCTGCCAGGCGATCCGAGCCCCGACGGCCAGGGCACGCTCGATATCGCCCGCGGTATCGAGGTCGGCCACATATTCCAGCTCGGCGACAAGTACAGCCGGACGATGGGCGCGAAGGTCCTTGACGAGGGTGGTCGCGAACAGGTGATGTCCATGGGTTGCTACGGCATCGGCATTTCGCGCATCGTCGCCGCGGCGATCGAGCAGAACAACGATGAGCGCGGCATCGTCTGGCCGACCCCACTGGCGCCGTTCCAGGTCGCCTTGCTGCCGATGAAAATGGCCAAGTCGCAGCGGGTGCGTGATGCGGTCGATCAACTCCACGACCAGCTGACCGCGGCCGGCATCGAGGTGCTGCTCGACGATCGGCCGGTCCGTCCCGGAGTGATGTTCGCCGACGCCGAACTGATCGGACTGCCGCACCGGGTGGTGGTCGGTGAGCGTGGTCTCGACAGTGGCGTGGTCGAGTACCGCGCCCGTGCCGACAGTGATTCGCGTGACCTGCCGCTGGCGGATGTCGTCTCTTATCTCCTGGAGCAGTCCGCGAGCTGACATGCCCATCCCTTTGCTGTCGATCGGGCTGCTCCTGGTCCTGGTGATTTCGCTGCCGGCACATGCCGAGCGCGAACGCCCCGACGACACCCTGCGCGGACTGGTGCGCGAGGCGGTCGCGGCCAGTGACAGCTTCGAAGACCGTTACGATGCCGAGGTGTGGCTAGTCGACATGTCATCGCGCCTGGCACGCAGACCACGTGCGCCAGAGCCCGATGAGCGACTGGAACTGCTGCGGCTGGTGCACCAGGAGGCGCAACGGGCCAGGCTACAGCCGGAACTGGTGCTGGCGGTGATCGAGGTCGAGAGCAACTTCGACCGCTTCGCCATCTCGGAGGCGGGCGCACTGGGACTGATGCAGGTGATGCCGTTCTGGCTCGAGGAACTCGACCAGCCCGAGGCCAACCTGTTCCGGCTGCGGACCAACCTGAGCATCGGCACCACCATCCTGCGCTACTACCTCGACCGCGAAAACGGTGACATGCGCGGGGCGCTGGCCCGCTACAACGGCAGCGTTGGCGAGAATTGGTATCCGGACCGCGTGTTCCGCTCCCTCAACCGGCGTTGGTCTCCCTGACCGGGGACGGCGCTCGACTCACTCATCGGCGCCGGGCGCCACGTTGAGCACCTCCTCGACGGTGGTCATCCCGGCCGCTACCTTGCGCGCCCCGGACAGGCGCAGCGGCTGCATACCTTCGCGGTAACAGGCCTGGCGCAGGTCGGCGAGGTCGGTGGTGGCGTTGATGTGCCGGCGCAATTCCTGGCTCACCAGCAGGCTTTCGTAAAGACCGACACGGCCGCGGAAGCCGGTACGCCGACACTCGAGGCAGCCCTCGGCAGCGAACACATCGTCCGGCTTGGCCACTTTCCACGGCGTCACCAACGCCGACCAGTCCTCCTCTTCCAGCGTCGCCGGCTTGCGGCAATGCGGGCAGAGGGTGCGCACCAGTCGCTGCGCGAGCACGCCCAGCAGCGTCGCGCGCAGCATGTGCGGAGCGACCCCGAGTTCGAGCAGCCGGGTAATTGCCGACGGGGCGTCGTTGGTATGCAGTGTCGACAGCACCAGGTGCCCGGTCAGCGCGGCCTGGATCGCCATTTCTGCGGTTTCGAGATCACGGATCTCGCCGACCATGACAATGTCCGGGTCCTGGCGCATCAGCGTGCGTATGCCGCTGGCGAAGGTGACGCCGATACCTGCCTGCACCTGCATCTGGTTGAAGCTGCTCTCGACCATCTCGATCGGGTCTTCTACCGAACAGACGTTGATCTCCGGTCGCGCCAACTGTCTCAGGGTCGAGTAAAGCGTAGTGGTCTTGCCCGAACCGGTCGGGCCGGTGACCAGCACGATGCCGTTGACGTGGCCGACCATCGCGTTCCAGCGTTCGCGGTCGGCCTTGCCGAAGCCGAGATCGGTGAAGCTGCGTACCAGCACCTCGGGGTCAAAAATACGCAGCACCATCTTTTCGCCAAAGGCCGTTGGCATGGTCGACAGGCGCAATTCGATCTCGCCGCCAGATGGGGTCTTGGTCTTGATCCGGCCGTCCTGCGGCCGGCGTTTCTCCACCACGTCCAAGCGCCCAAGAGTCTTCAGCCGGGCAGTGACCGCCACCATGACCGTCGCCGGCATCTCGTAGACCGCGTGCAGGACGCCGTCGATGCGGAAACGGATGTGGCCCAACTCACGGCGTGGCTCGAGGTGGATGTCGCTGGCACGCTGGTCAAAGGCGTACTGCAGCAGCCAATCGACGATGTTGACGATGTGCTGGTCGTTGGCGTCGAGCTTGCCGGAGTGGCCAAGTGCGACCAATTGCTCGAGATTGGTGATGCCGCTCAGCGGTTCGGAGTGTTCGCTGGTCGCACCTTTCATCGAACGACTTAAATTGTAGAACTCGTCGAGGTAGCGACCGATGTCCACGGGATTGGCGATCACCCGCGCGACCGGCTTGTTCAAGGTGTGCTGCAGTTCCGTCTCCCACTCGCGCAGGTAGGGCTCGGCGGTGGCGAAGACGACCCGGTCTTTCTCGACAGCCACCGGCAGGATGCGATGACGGTGGGCATAGGCGTAGGAGGCGACCGCGGTGACCTCGGTCACGTCGACCTTCAACGGATCGACGCGGTAGTAGTCGAGTCCGTTCCTGTCGGCCAACCAGTGGGTAAGGAAATCCAGCGTCAACGGTTGATGCGGCGGTTTCTTGGAGGCGAAATTCTGATCGGCCACCAACACCAGGGGGTTGATCTTCGGCCCGGTGCGCCGCTGGTTGGTGATGCGCATCTCGGTAGCGTGAGCCTCGTCGAGCAATTTTTCCTCGACCAGGTCCGAGAGCACCATCTCCAGCGTCAGGCTCTGGTTTTCCCGTACCGACGGAGCACTGGTGGAGGCGGATCCTGTAGCAGTCTCATTCATTTCAATCACCCCGTCGTGAAGCCTGCGGGCAGAGGCCCCGGGCAGGGCTGCTCCTTTACGACACCCACCCGTGCTGCGGGCGGGCCCTGGTGAAGCCAGGCCTCGAGCCGGTCGAGCGCCATTGGTGTACCGCAGCCGAGCACCTCGACCCGGCCGTCGGCCAGGTTGCGCGCCGAACCGTCGACGCCGAGAGCCAGGGCGCGTTCACGCGTCGCGGCGCGAAAGAACACGCCCTGCACCCTGCCACTGACCAGCCAGCGTCGGCAACCCCTGTCGGCACGGCCCGCGGTCATCGACCGGGTGACGGAGTGCGACGGCTTACCTGCGGCCGTGGATTGATCGACTTCACGTTCGCCGCGCTTTCACCTCGGCGTCCGTTACCGGGGCGCGAATCATCAGCTCGAGTTGTTCGGCCGTCACCGGGCCATTGCGGCGCGCGGCCAACTTGCCATCGGGCCGGACGATATAGGTCGTCGGTAGGCCGAAAACCCGGCTCATCGGGCTCAGGCGATCGGGATTCTCAAGCAGGATCGGGTAGTTGATTTCGAACTTTGCAGCAAAGTCGCGCAACATTTCAGTGTCGAGGGTCTCGGCGTTGACCCCGATTACCACGGCATCGGTCTCCGCGTGGCGTGCATGGAATGCGACCAGTTCAGGTATTTCGTAGACGCAGGGCGGGCACCAGGTGGCCCAGTAGTTGATTACGACCCACTTGCCCCGGTACTGGGCGATGTCGTGCATCTCACCATCGAGATCGGGTAGCGCCAGGGTCACCCGCTCATCGGCTGGAGCCAGGCCGAAGGCCAGCAACAGCGCAACCAGCCATCCGGATTTGATCCATTTGTTCAATCGACTCACTCCTCGCCCACCGTCACCTATAAACGGCAGGTTCAGGCCGATTATAGCCATGTAGAGGACTCGAACCGCCCGATGGAAAGACGAAGGGCCCCGTTCAGGGCCCTTCGGTGTTCTTCCAGGGACGTCACGACCGGCTTCTGGCCAGTCGCGCTCAAGAACTAGAACTTCGCTTTTTCTGCTTGCGCCTGTTTGACGCAGGCCTCGGCCTGGAAGCGTGCCTTGTTGGCGAGCTTGGTGGCCTTGGCGTTGTCACCCTTCTCCTGGGCGCTCTTCGCCTGGCCCATGATCTTCTTGGTGTCTCGCCACAAATTGCAGGCCGGCTTGGCCATCTTCATCGCTTTCTCGGCGGCCGAGATGGCCGCAGCGGCCGTCTCGGGCTCAATCTCGACCCGGCGATTCTTCATGCGCCCTTCCAGGGCGTCGTTGGAGACCAGGGGATTCGACTCACCGAAACCCATGGCGGTCAGCTGGCTGGCGGCCACGCCCTTGTCTACCAGGTAGTCGCGCACCGACTGGGCACGCCGCTCTGAGAGCTGCATGTTGTGGGCCTCGGGCCCGCTGGTATCGGTATACCCTGAGATCTTGTACATGACGTCGGGCTGACTGCGTAGCTGGGTCGCAACGGCATCCAGCGTGGTCTTGGCTTCCGGCTTGAGCGCTGCGGAATCGAATTCGAACCTGACGCCTTCGATCACGTACTTCGGCTGTGAAGCCGGAGCCATGACGGGTGCTGGTGCAGGTGCCGGGGCAGGTGCCGCGGCCGGCTTCGGGGCAGGCGCGGGTGGTGGTTCGGATTTTTTCGAGGCCGTGCTGCAGCCGGCGAGCAGGCCCAGCGAGAACAGAACCGCAACGGTGGTATTCAGGGAAAGTTTCTTATTGATCATGTGTAACTCCACGTCTCTCCGGACACTGGGATATCGCGACATGTCTGGACGCTACTGACGCACAAGCCACCCGTCAACCACTCCATGGGGATAGCCGAGGAGTCAGTAATTGATCCAAATCCAGAAAACCACGAAAACAGGCTGGTTTTGCGTTTCAGCCGCATTCAGTCGGCCGTCGCCCGTTGCCGTACCTCCAGCGCCTCGGCCCTGGCCGCCTCCGCCTGGCGTCGGGCGTCGGCATAGCGGCCGGCCTCGAGGGCAGACTCCGCCTCACGCAGGGTGCGCTCGGCCTGCTGCAACTGGGCGACGTCGACCTCCTTCTCCGCCACCGCGCGAGCCGCCTGCAGCGCCTGCCGTGCATCGCTCATCTCCTGCACCGGCGCCTGTGCGCAAGCCGCGACCAGCAGCAGCGGAAGGATCCACCTTCCCAACGGACGAAATCGGATCATGCAGAAGACCTGAAAATCTAACGTCGCGGCAGCTTGCACCGCGGCCAGAGAGGCGTCAAGCCAAGCGTAGCGTAGCGTTCCGGCTTGCCATGCCACCGGTCCCGGCCTACCCTCCCGGGCCAGTCAGCCACCTCGACTCAAGATGCCGACCTCGTCACAACTGCCCCTGCCACTGCATCTCAACCCGCAGGCCACCTTCGACAGCTATGTCGCCGGCCCGAACGCGGAAACGGTCGCCTGGCTGCGCGCACTGGCAACGACCCGTACCGAGCCGATGACCTTCCTTTGGGGTCCGAAAGGATGCGGCCGCAGCCATCTGCTCCAGGCAGCCTGCCGGGAGGCGGCCCAGGCCGACCAGAGCAGCGTCTACCTCCCGCTCGCATCGGCTACGGGAGGCGTCACAGGCATGCTCGAAGGGGTTGAGCACACCCGTCTGGCCTGCCTCGACGACATAGACACCATCGTCGGTAACGACCCGGCGGAGCGTGCCGCGTTCGCGTTATGCAACCGGTTGCGAGAGAACGGGGGACAGCTCCTGGTGGCCGCGACAAAACCACCGGCGGAGCTCGATCTGGAACTCCCCGATCTTCGCTCCCGACTTGGCTGGGGTCCGGTATTCGGACTGCGCGCGCTCGACGACGACGGCAAACTCCGCGTCCTCGGCCTGCGTGCAGCGCAACTCGGGTTCGACCTGCCAGAGGAGGTCGGTCGCTATCTGCTGACGCGGAGCGCGCGCGGCCTCGGCCAACTGCTGGACCTGCTCGATGGCATCGACCGTGCCACGCTGGTGGCCCAGCGAAGGGTTACCATCCCGTTTCTGCGCGACTACCTTGCCACCAGGGATTGATCAGCCCCGGCGACGTCTCTCCTGGTGGAAGCGGCGACTCCAGAGCCAAACGTACTGGACGCCACTGACCACCACGCTCAGCGCCACGGCCAGTTCGAACCAGCCGACCAGGTGAGCCGGCAGCGAGACTCCCGCCTGGACCAGCAGCACCGCGATCACCAGTGTGATCTGCAGGAAGGTGTTCACCTTGCTGGCCGGGGTTGGCTCGCCCGTGAACGGCCCGACGAGCAGGCGGTAGGCAAACGCCCCGCCGACAATTAACACTTCACGCAACAGCGCCAGCACGACCAGCCAGGGCGGCAGCATGGCGAACCAGGCCAGCAACACGAAGATCGTGACCAGGAGAATCTTGTCAGCCAGCGGGTCGAGTAGCGAACCGAGACGGCTGACCCAGCCGAAACGCTTGGCCAGAAACCCGTCAAGGGCATCCGACACGCCGGCGATGGTAAACAGCACCAGGGTCAGGCCGAATCGCTGTTCGATCAGCGACCAGGCCACCGGCCCGACCAGCAGGATGCGTCCAATGCTGATCAGGTTGGGCAGTTGGTTCAGGTTCACGGCCGCAGTCGAAAGCGCGGAATCGCGTTCAGCTCCTGGCCCGGGGTAACGGTCGGTACCAGGGTGCCGCCGAGGCCTATGGTCCGCAGCAGTGATTCCGGGGCGACGTCGGTCACCAGTTCGAGTTCGAGCGTCTCGCGGCTGGCAATGACCGGGCGCACCGTGGTCACGGCAGTCAGGCTACCGAGGAAAGCCATCACCCGGGCGTAGTCGGCGGGACTACCGATACCGACGACGGCCAGCGCCAGGCGCTGTTCACCGCTGGTCAGGTCGGGAACGTAGCGCAGCGCCAGGCGATCGGCCAGTTCGCCGATCCCGGCCGTCAGCGTATCGGTAAGTTCACCCTGGCTCCGCCACGATTCCCGCTGCGAACCGAGGTGTAGCGTCCACTGGGCATGCCAGGCGGTCGGTCCTTCGCTGAACAGCCGCGCCACCAGCACGACATCAGGCCCATAGCGAGCCGTGGTCCGTTCAATCACCTCCGGGAAGCCAGCCCAGACTTCAGTAAAGCGCAGGGAGGCACGATCCTCGAGATCCATCAACGGTTCGAGCAGCGGGATGCCGCGACCGTCACTGGCCGAGGCAATGGCGGCGGCGGCCTCGGGCAGGAGGTCAGGGGTGTAGATGAAGCGCTCGGTGCCCCGCTCTACGGCAATCAGCAACAACGTGGCTGGACGCGTGTCGCCCCACAGCGGCAACTGTTCACTGCGCAACAGGGATTCGACGCCCTGGCGATCGAAACGCACGGTCAGTAACGTCTTGGCGGGCGCCAACGGCCCATCGCCAGCAGGCGCGGCCAGTGTACGGTAGCGGTATTCGAGCAACAGGCCGTCTGCCGCCGCGCGCAACCTGGGCCAGGCCGCGAAGGCTTGCGGATCGCTACGCCCGGTGACCTTGGTCAGGACGGCAGCGAACGCGGCGACAATACCCTCGCTGCGCACCGCGGCCGAGGCGTCTGTCACCTCGACCTCGGCGGCGAACAGCACGTCGCCAGCCGCACCGGCATGCAGCGGAATGCAGGCCAGCCAGACGGTCGCGAGGGCGGCGATCAGGTGCGGAACGGCGGCGGGTTTCAAGTAAGGTTCCGGGCGGTCGAAATGGTGTTGCCGACAGTGCCGTGGATCGTCGCACAGCCTATGGGTGGCGTCCAGCGAGCCATTTCTGCTGCAAGTTCGGCCCGGTCGCGTTCCCCTGCATCCCGGCGGGCTGGTAGAATCGGTCCGCCGCCAGCCGCCGAACATATATCACAGTGAACGACCGACCCAGAGCGACTCCCACAGGATCGCCCACACCTGATTCCGGGCTCACCTACCACGCCGCCGGGGTCGACATCGAGGCCGGTGGCGCCCTGATCGAACGCATCAAGCCGGCCGTCGCCCGCACCATGCGCCCCGAGGTGCTGACCGGGCTCGGTGGTTTCGGTGCGCTGTTTGAACTGCCGCTGGAACGCTACCGCCGACCGGTACTGGTCTCCGGCACCGACGGCGTCGGTACCAAGCTGAAGCTGGCGATCGAGCTCGACCGCCACGACACCATCGGCATCGACCTGGTCGCGATGTGCGTCAACGACGTGCTGGTCCAGGGTGCCGAGCCGCTCTTTTTCCTCGACTACTTTGCCACCGGTCATCTCGACGTCGACCGCGGTACGGCGATCATCACCGGCATTGCCAATGGCTGCGAACAGGCCGGCGCCGCCCTGGTCGGTGGCGAGACCGCCGAGATGCCCGGCATGTACGCCGACGACGACTACGACCTGGCCGGTTTCTGCGTCGGCATAGTCGAGCGCGATGCCCTGCTCGACGGCTCGCGCACCCGCCCCGGTGACGTGCTGCTCGGCCTCGACGCCAGCGGACCGCACTCGAACGGCTACTCGCTGGTGCGCCGCGTGCTCAAACACGCCAATGCCGATCTCGACCAGCCGTTCGGCGACACCACCCTCGGTGAAAAACTGCTCGCACCGACAAATATCTACGTCAAGCCTGTTCTCGAACTCCTTGCGAAACACCCGGTCAGCGCCCTGGCCCACATCACCGGTGGCGGTCTGCCGGAGAACTTGCCGCGGGTGCTGCCCGATGGCTGCCGGGCGGTGGTCGACGCCAGTGCGTGGCGCTGGCCGGAGGTGTTCCGCTGGCTGCAGGCTGAAGGCCGGATCGCTACGCCCGAGATGTTCCGCACCTTCAACTGTGGCATCGGCATGGTCGTGGTCCTACCCGAGGCACACGTCGACGGGGCAGTGGAACTGCTCGCAGGAACCGCTGTCAGCAGCCGTGTCATCGGTCGCATCGAGGTGGGCGACGGCCCGGCCGAGACCGTGATCGAAGGGATGCCGGCGGCGTGAACGGTAAACATCTGCCCGCCGTCGTCCTGATTTCGGGCAGTGGCACCAATCTGCAGGCGATTCTTGATGCCACGGCCGATGACCTGCCGCTCGACATCCGCGCCGTCATCAGCAACCGCCCAGGTGCCTACGGTCTCGAGCGTGCGGCCAAAGCCTGCGTCCCGACACGGGGGCTCGACCACACCCAGTTCCCCGATCGGCCTGCCTTCGAGGCCGCGCTCGGCGAACTGATCGACAGCTTCGCGCCGGAACTGGTGATCCTTGCCGGCTTCATGCGCATCCTTACACCGGAGTTCGCCGCCAATTACAGCGGCCGGATGATTAACATTCACCCCGCCCTGCTGCCGGCCTATCCCGGGCTCGACACCCACCGTCGGGTCCTCGAGTCCGATGACACCGAACACGGCGCCAGCATTCACTACGTCACCGCCGAGGTCGACGGCGGTCCGGTTTTCCTGCAGGTGAAGGTGCCGGTCGTGCCCGGCGACGACCCCGAGACACTGGCCGCCCGCGTGCTCGAACAGGAGCATCGTCTCTACCCCACCGCCCTGCGCTGGATCTGCTCGGGCCGGGTCAAACTGCACGATGGCCGGGTCGTACTCGACGGCATACCGCTCGAGCGACCCAAACAACTCGACTCCGCGAGTTGAGCGACCGCGGCGCGTGCATGATCACCCGCGGGCCGCACCCCCTGATCCATCACACCGCCAGCCTGACGCTGGGTCTTTGCGCGTTCATTTGCGCATCTGCCGCGAACGCCGCCCCCGACCCGTTCCGGCTGAGTTACCGGCTGACCAGCAACGGCAGCGAGATCGCCGAGGTGGTACAGACTCTCGATACCACCGGACCAGGCCGCTGGCGCTTCCGCTCACAGGTGATCCCGGCCGGCATGCTTACCTCACTGGTCAGCGGCAGGATCGAGGAGGTCACCGAACTCGAACACAGGAACGGCCGTCTGCGCCCGCTCAGTTACCATTTTCAGCGCCGAGGTCTCGCCCGTGACCGTGATGTCAACGTACGCTTCGACTGGGACCGGCTGCGTGCATACAACGAAGTCAACGGCGACTCCTGGTCGATGGCCATCCCCGACGACGCCCTCGACAAGCACTCCCTGATATTGGCCGTCAGCACCGACCTCCGTGCCGACCGCCTGGCCGCGGCCTACTCGGTGGCCGACGGTGGCCGGCTCAAGACCTACACTCATAAACGCGCCGGCGAAGAGCGGCTTTCGACCCCTCTCGGCTGGCTCGACACCCTCAAGTTGCGCCGGGTCCGTCCTGGACGGCCGCGTGACACACTGTTCTGGCACGCCCCTGGACTCGACTTCGTTCCGGTACGCATCGAACGTCGGGACCGGGGTGGTCGGCTGCTGCGCATGACCCTGACGAGCTACAGCGTCGACCGCTCCGCAGAAAGCGACGGACACAGCAAGTGACGGCAAACGATAACAAACATCCACTGGCCGGTCCGACCCTGGTCGCGCTCACCCCGATGATTTTCGTGCTGCTCTGGAGTACCGGTTTCCTCGGCGCCAAGTTCGGCCTCCCGCACGCCGAGCCGCTGACCTTTCTACTGATCCGCTTCGCCCTGGTCTGCGCGATCCTCCTCCCGCTGGCCTGGCTGGCCCGGGCCCACTGGCCGGAGACGCCAGTGCAGGTGATGCACATCGCCATCGCCGGTCTGCTGATCCACGCCACCTACCTCGGTGGCATCTTCGTCGCCATCCACCGCGGCCTGCCGGCCGGAACCGCGGCGCTGATCACCGGGCTGCAGCCATTGCTGACCGCGCTGGTCGCCGCACCCTACCTCGGCGAGCGTATATCGGGCCGCCAGTGGCTCGGTCTGCTACTCGGTTTCGGTGGCGTCTTCATGGTCGTGGCCGACAAGGCCGGCCTTGCCGAAGCGACCTTCGGCAACGTCCTGCCCGCGTTCATCGCGGTGCTCGGCATCACCATAGGCACCATGTATCAGAAGCGTCACGGCGGCTCGATGGACATCCGGACCGGGTCGGTGATCCAGTTTGGCGCCTCCGCCCTGGTTTTGGCCCTGTTGGCGCCCCTGTTCGAGACCATGGAGGTCGAGTGGACCGGGGAGTTTCTGTTCGCCCTCGGCTGGTTGACACTGGTGCTGTCGCTGGGCGCGGTCTCGCTGCTGATCCTGATGATCCGCCACGGCGCTGCGTCACGGGTCGCCAGTTACTTCTACCTGGTGCCTGCGGTCGTGGCGCTGTTCGCCTACCTGCTGTTTGGCGAGACCCTCGGTCCGATCAGCGTCGTTGGCATGGTCGTCACCGCACTCGGCGTGGCACTGGCCAACCGCTGAGAAGGATGCGATCACTGATGCGTGAACGACGGTCGGGGCGCTTGGGGCGCCGCCTGTTGCTGGTCGCGGTGCTGCTGGCGGCGACGTGGTTCGCTGCGCCAACGCTGCTCGGCGCCGCCGGTCGCTTCCTGGTCAGTGACGACCGCACCACGGTCGCCGATGCCGCAGTCGTGCTGGCGACCGGCATCGAGTATTACCCACGACTGATCGAGGCGGCGGCGCTCTATCGCGAGGGGCGGGTCACCGACGTTGTCATCGACGGTGACCGTAAGACTGACATCGTGCGCCAACTCGAGGCCCAAGGGTTCGTCTCCTCCACCACCTGGGACGAGGACAGCCTGCGCATCCTCGAACTGCTCGGGGTACCGCGTGACCACGTGCTCTCGGTCAGCGCCGAGGACGCCTACGACACGGTCAGCGAATCGCGCCAAGTGGCACCGGCACTGATCGAAGCCGGCATCGACAGCGTCCTGGTCACCACCAGCAAGTCACACACCCGTCGTGCCGGTTACATCTGGCATCGACTGCACGGCGACAGCCTGGCGGTGGCGACGGTCGCCGCACGTGAGGACCCCTACCAGCCCGACGGCTGGTGGCGCAGCGGCCGACAAATCCGCTGGGTCCTGGCCGAATACGGCGCCTGGCTTTACCTGCACTGGAAACTGGCCACGGGAGAACAGTGAACCGATGGCCGCGACCTTCCTCAGCGAATCGATTCGCTGGCGCTTCCTCAACCTAGACAACCTGGCGCTGCTGCTCTACCCGCTGCTGGTCGGACTCGCCCTCGGCCTGGTCCACCCCGCCTACCAGGCGTATGCCGTCGGCGCCATAGCGGCGCTAGGCTTCTTCGCCTGGTTGCGCGCCTACCGTCGCTATCGCGCCATCGTCGATACCCCGCGCTCACGCATCGCCAGTGCCTCGCAAGGCTACGTCGAACTGCAGGGACGCGCGACCCTGTTTGGTCCATCCGACGGCATCGGTTTCGCCTGGACCCCACCGGCGGTCTGGTTGCGCTACGCCGTCTACCGTCTTCGCGGTGGCCGCCACCTGCTGGTCGAGAGTGGACAGAGTGCCAGCGTTTTCGTACTCGAAGACGACAGCGGCAAGGCGCTGGTCGATCCCGAGGAGGCCGAAGTGGTCAGCAGCCGCCGCTTCCATGAGGAGCGTGGCGACTTCATCTACCGCGGCGAGTACATCGCCCCCGGCGACACCCTGTACGCCCTCGGCCAGCTGGCGACCGAAGGTGGTGACCACCAGCCGCACGACCCGGCCGGTGACGTCGCGTCCATGCTTGGCAACTGGAAACGCGACCGTCCGTTCCTGCTCGCCCATTACGACCGTGACGGCGACGGCGAGATCGATATTGAAGAGTGGCAGGCGGCCCGCCGTGACGCCGAAAAAACGGTCGCCGCCAAGCTGCGCGCCGAGGGTCATCTGCTCAACCCCGTGCGCCATCGCCTCGGCGCCAGCCACGGCTGGCGACCCTACCTGCTTGGCACCGTTCCCGAGGCGCGCCTCGCCACCCGTTTCCGGCGCTGGGCGGTGGCTCACCTGATGCTGTTCCTGCTCGCCGGCATCGCCACGGTGTTGCTCGCCCAGTCCGCGCCACCCGGACCGGCACAACCGATGCGCGAAGTCTTCATCACGCTTCCGGCCGAGGCCACGCTCACGGTAAACGGGCGCCCCACGGCCCCGGCAACCATGGCCGATCGGACCGGCATGGCTGACTACGCCTTCGTACGCGCCGTGATCCCGGTCGGGACCCTGCATCTCCAGATAACACTCGCCGACGGCACGCACCACGCTCACGCGATCGAGATCCCCACGGCCGACAGGCTGCTGTCGATCACTCTTACCGGCGACCCGGGGCGGCCGGTACAACTGCACTGAAGCCGCTACAATCGCCCCTCTTCCGGCGTCATCCCGTCCCGCCCACGACCGAGTCGACCGCATGCCTGAACCGATCCGCCTCGCCGACTACCGCCCATCCGCCTACACGGTCGACACCGTCGATCTTCAGTTTGAACTGACCCCGGAGACGACCCGGGTGCGCAGCCGGCTGGCCGTTCGTCGCCAGGCGACTGGCGAGCTGACGCTGCACGGCAGTCACCTGAAACTGCTGGCACTGCGTGTCGACGGCCGTTCTGCCGCGACCGATGACTACCGTATCGACGGCGAAATCCTTACTCTCACCGGGGTCCCTGACACGGCCACGGTGGAAGTCGAAACCGAAATCGCGCCGGCGGCCAACAGCGCCCTCGAGGGGCTCTACCTTGCTTCCGGTATGTACTGCACCCAGTGCGAGGCAGAAGGCTTCCGCCGCATCACCTGGTACCCGGACCGGCCCGACGTCATGGCCCGTTTTACCACCACTGTGATCGCCGATCCCGCCGCCTGCCCGGTGCTGCTGTCGAACGGCAACCGGGTCGCCGACGGTCATCTCGACGATGGCCGTCACTGGGTGCGCTGGGAGGACCCGTTCCCGAAACCGAGCTACCTGTTCGCCCTGGTCGCCGGCGACCTGGCCTGCGTGCGTGACAGTTACACCACCATGAGCGGACGCGATGTCGCGCTCGAACTCTACGTGCAGCGGCACAACGCCGACCGCTGCGCCCACGCGCTGGCCGCGCTGCAGAAGGCGATGGCCTGGGACGAGCAGAAGTACGGCCGCGAGTACGACCTCGACACCTACATGCTCGTCGCCGTGGACGACTTCAACATGGGGGCGATGGAGAACAAGGGGCTCAATGTCTTCAACTCCGCCGCCGTCCTCGCCAGACCGGAGACCGCAACCGACGCCGATTTTCTGCGCATCGAGAGCATCGTCGCCCATGAGTACTTCCACAACTGGACCGGCAACCGCGTCACCTGCCGCGACTGGTTCCAGCTCAGTCTCAAGGAGGGCTTGACGGTCTTCCGCGACCAGCAGTTTTCGGCCGACACCTACTCACCGGCGGTGCAGCGTATCCACGACGTCAACCTGCTGCGCACCTACCAGTTCGCCGAGGACGCCGGGCCGATGGCCCACCCGGTGCGGCCCGAGCAGTACATCGAGATCAACAACTTCTACACCATGACGGTCTACAACAAGGGTGCCGAAGTGATCCGCATGCTGCACACCCTGCTTGGCGTAGATGGCTTCCGGCGCGGCATGGACCTCTATTTCGAGCGCCACGACGGCCAGGCGGTGACGGTCGAGGCGTTCGTAGCCGCCCTCGGCGACGCCAACGCGACCGAGCTCGCCGGTTTCATGCCGTGGTACCGCCAGGCGGGCACCCCGATCCTGAGCGTCGGCGAACGCTGGGACGCAGAACAGCAGCGCTACACCCTGATTCTCGAGCAGCGCTGTCCGCCGACGCCCGGGCAGCCGGAAAAACAGCCGCTGCACATCCCGGTCGCCGTCGGCCTGCTCGGGCCGGACGGCGCCGAACTACCGCTACAACTCGCTGACGAACAACAGGCCCATCCGGCGGCCACCCGCCTGCTGGAACTCGATTCCAGGCGTCGCGAGTACACCTTCGTCGGTCTCTCGGAACGTCCGGTTCCGTCACTTCTGCGCGGCTTTTCCGCACCGGTGCGGCTCGACTTCCCCGGCCGCGAAGCGCATCTGCCGCTGCTGATGGCACACGACCCCGACCCATTCAACCGTTGGGATGCCGCACAGCAACGCGCGGTCGCCCTGCTTCAGCAACTCGCGTCCGACTGGCGTGGCGGTCAACCACTGGCGTTGCCGGAGTCGTTTCGTGACGGCTACGCTGCCACCCTCGTTGCCGTCCTGGAACCCGCCCTGGTGGCACTGGCGCTGAACCTGCCGAGCGAGAGCTATCTCGCAGAACAGGTCGCCGCGATCGACCCGGAGGCGATCCACGCCGCCCGTGTCTGGCTGCGCGAAGCGCTAGCCTGCGCACTTGGCGATGCCTGGCGCGCCACCTACGACCGCCTGCACGACGATCGTGCCTACCGCTTCGCCGCAGAGGACGTGGGACGACGTGCACTGAAGAACCTCGCTCTCGGCTACCTGATGGAGCGACCGGACGCGACCACGCGCGCCCTCTGCACGGCACAGCTGGACGGCGCCGACAACCTCACCGACAGCCTCGCCGCGCTGACCGCTCTGGCCAATGCCGACGTGCCGGAACGACAAGCCGCTCTCGAAGCCTTCCATACCCGTTGGAAATCGGATTCGTTGGTGCTCGACAAGTGGTTCTCGATCCAGGCCACTTCACGCCTGCCCGGTACGCTGGAGAATATTCGCGAGTTGATGAGCGACCCGACCTTCTCGCTACGCAATCCGAACCGGGTGCGCGCCCTGATCGGCGCCTTCTGTCACGGCAACCCGGCCCAGTTCCACGCCGCGGACGGCGCCGGTTACGCCTTCCTCGGTGAGCAGGTACGCACACTCAACGCCAGCAACCCGCAGATCGCCGCCCGCCTGATCGGTGCGTTCGGCCAGTGGCGCCGCTACGACCCGTCGCGCCAGGCCCAGGTCCAGACCGAACTCGAGGCGATCCTGAAACTGCCCGACCTGTCACGCGACCTGTTCGAGGTGGCCACCAAGCTGCTGGCGGCGGCATCGCGTAAAGAGAGCACGGCCTAATCCGACTTGCGCGGTCTGGCGAACCCTATTCGCTGCCTTCGCGAAAGGAACGGATCCTGCGGCGATCGCGTTTGCTTGGCCGCCCGCTGCGGGGCACTCCTGCCGTCGTGGCCTCCGCACGACGTTGTGCCGCCTCGGCAACCCGCCGAGCCTGGCTCGCCTCGCTCTCCTGGTAGAGTTGCTGTGCTTCACTGGCCGGCCCTCGACGGCAGCCGAGTTGCGCCACCGTCACCTCGAAGCGCTCGTGCCCGCATTGAATTTCGAGCATGTCACCAGGCTTGACCTGCCGACCGGGTTTCACCCGCGTTCCGCCGAGGTGGACCAGGCCGCCATCGACCGCACGCCGCGCCAGGGCCCGGGTCTTGAAAAACCGGGCATACCAGAGCCAACGGTCCAGCCGCATCCTGCTGTCGGCAACCCCGTTCACGACCGTCCCCGCCGATAGCCCAGCTGTGGGACAATACGTGGCAGCCGCGGTGGCAAGTCGCTCCGCTGACTTCGACCACCATGGAGCGCAGGAGACGCGGCAGCGCGGTCCTGTTGCCTACGGTGTCGATGTGGTTTGATGATTGCGTCGCGCACTTCTACATGCCGCCTGGAATCGCGGCCGAGTGTGCCAGTTTTTCGCCGGTCACAGAACCGGAAGTACCGGGAGTAGCGCCATGGCGCCCGCCAGGACTAGGTTCCATGTCATCCTGATCAAGCCGACGCACTACGACGCCGACGGCTACCCGATCCAGTGGCGCCACAACTGGATCGCCTCCAACTCCCTCGCCTGCCTCAACGCCCTCGCCCTCGACTGTCGCGACCGCGCCATCCTCGGACCCGAGACCGAGATCATAGTCCACGCCATGGACGAGATATCCCAACGAGTACCGGTCAGTGATCTGCTGGCCGAGGTCGAACGTGACGGTGGCGCTGCACTGGTCGGCCTGGTCGGGGTGCAGAGCAACCAGTTCCCGCGTGCACTCGACATCGCCACGCCATTCCTCGATGCCGGGATGCCGGTCATGGTCGGCGGCATCCATGTCTCCGGCTGCATTGCCATGCTCAAGGAATTGCCACCGGACCTGCACGAGGCGCAGGCGCGCGGCATCAGCCTGTTTGCCGGTGAGGCCGAGCAGGGGCGCTTTGAGGCCGTTGTCCGCGACGCCCATGCCGGCACGCTGCAGCCGGTCTACAACCATCTCGATCACCCGCCAGAGATCCAGGGCGAGCCGGTGCCGGTGCTGCCGCGCGCCACGCTCGACAGCAGCGGCTGGGGTGACATGTCGATCTTCGACATGGGTCGTGGCTGCCCCTTCGTCTGCAGCTTCTGCACCATCATCAACGTCCACGGCCGCAAGAGCCGCTTCCGCACCCCGGACGACCTCGAGCGCATCGTCGTCGAAAACGACCGCCTGGGGGTGCACCAGTTCTTCATCACCGATGACAACCTGGCACGCAACCGCAACTGGGAGGCACTGTTCGACCGCCTGATCGAGTTGCGCGAGACGCACGGCATCAAGGTGCGGTTGCAGGTCCAGGTCGACGTCCAGGTGCACCACATCGCCGGCTTCATCGACAAGGCGGTGGCCGCCGGGGTCGACCAGGTGTTCATGGGGCTCGAGAGTGTCAATCCGGAGAACCTGGCCGGCGCCGGCAAAAAGCAGAACCACATCGAGGAATACCGCGAAATGATGCTGGCGTGGAAACGCCACCCGGTGGTGCTGATCGGCGCCTACATCATCGGTTTCCCCAACGACACCCCGGAGTCGATCCGCGACGACGTCGAGTTCCTCAAACGCGAGTTGCCGCTCGACCTTGTCTACTTCACCGTAATGCAGCCCCTGCCCGGCTCCAAGGATCACCAGGAGTTGTGGGATCGCGGCGTCTGGATGGACCCAGACATGAATAAGTACGACACCACCCAGCCGGTGATGGCTCACCCGCGGATGACCGCCAAGGAACTGGAGCAGGCCTACCGCGACGCCTGGCGCCGCTTCTACACCTTCGGCCACATGAAAACCATCTTCAGGCGCATGTTCGCGCTGGGCAGCAACAAGAAGCTGACCACGGCCAACCGCCTGTTCTGGTTCTCCTACTTCTACCCCTACATGGGCATCCACCCGATCGACGGCGGCATCCACCCGATACGCTTGCGCCATGACCGTCGGCCGACGCTGCCGCGCGAAAACCCGCTGATCTTCTATCCGCGCAACATGGCACGGGTCGCCCTGCAGAAAGTCACCAGCCGTCTCCACATGCTCCGCGTCCATCGGTTGATGACACGCGTGCGGCGCGATCCCGCGACCGCGACCTACCACGACGCCGCGATCACACCCGTAGTGACGCAGGAAAAGGCCGCCTGACCGCGGGCCGGCCGACGCAACCCAGGTGGCAGTCGAACAACAGGCCAGGAATGAAGCTGATTCCGCCCCCGGGGACACCCCACTTCCCCTTTCGCGGAAGCGGAAGAACTACGTCAACTTTCCCAACTTCTTCGGTGTCTCCGAGCGCCTCAACGACCGCTACTGGGAGTGCTTCAAGGCGCACGACAACATGTACGGTATCCACCGCCAGGCCCGCTACCCGGAGGTGACGGACCGGCTCGAGGCCGATCGCCGGATGCATACCTGCCTGCTGACCAAGGGCTGTTCCAGGCTGCTCGCCAGCATGATCTACGCCGCCGTGCGCTGCTTCGGGTCGCGTTACTGGAAGTGACCCGATGCCTTTCCGGCGTTGGCTGGTCGACCACACGGCAGTCCGGAATCCGGAGATGGCTTAAGAGGCTTCCGACTCCTCGTTGGCGACGCCGTGCGGTACGTGACCGGTGGCGACGTGCTGGCGCGCCGAGTCGCAATGACCCTGCTGGTCGTCGAAGTAGATGTCGGCGGCGAAGGCGCGCAGGAAGGCGCCCTTGTCGACCCCACCAAGAAACAGCGCCTCGTCGATACGGATATTCCAGGCCCGCAGCGTGCGGATCACCCGCTCGTGGCTGGGCGCGCCACGCGCCGTGACCAGCGCCGTGCGGATCGGCGCCGACTTCGCCGGGTAGGCGCGCTGGATCCGGTAGAGGGCGGCTAGAAAGCGACGGAATGGGCCGCCCGCGAGCGGCACTCTGGCAGCGGTCGTCTCGCTGGTTTCAAAAGCATCGAGACCGTCGCTTCGGAAGACGCGTTCGGCCTCGTCGGAAAAGAGCACAGCGTCGCCATCGAAGGCGATACGCAACTCGTGGCCCTGTTCCGTGCTCGGAGCCGAGGGCATGATCGCCGCGGCGGCGACCCCGGCATCGAGGGCGCCGCGTACGTCGTCGGGACGGGCGGAGAGGAACAGGTCCGCGTTGAACGCGGCGATGTAACGGTACGGCGTCTCGCCGTTGGTGAACGCCGCGCGCTGGATGTCGAGGCCGTGGTGCTGGATGGAGTTGAAGATGCGCAGCCCGGTGTCGGCGTTGTTGCGCGACAGCAGAATCACCTCGACACCCGGGTGGTCTGCGCCGTCGCGGTTCAGGGCGAGGAGCTTGCGTACCAGCGCGAAGGCGACGCCGGGTGCGAGAACGTCATCCTCGTGCTCGATCTGGTAACGGCAGTAAGCCTCGACCCCCTCGGCCTCGTAGACGGCATTGCTCTCCTCCAGGTCGAACAACGCCCGCGACGAAATCGCGACGACCAACTTGCCGGTGAAGTCGACTGCCATGCCGGTCTCGCCTGGCCTCAGGATTCCGGGAACAGCCTCGTCACGCCGCCGAAACTGCCGATCCAGAGGCTTCCGTCCTGCGCCTCGGCCATCGAAAAGACGTTGTCCGAGAACAGGCCGTCGGCCTGGGTCATGACGGTGAAACTGCCGTCGTCCTGCATCTGCGCCAAACCTTTGCTGGTGCCGATCCAGAGCTTGCCATCGTCGCCGAAACGCAGCATGAAGACGTGGTTGGCCGGCAGCCCCTCGTTGACCGTGTAGTTGGTCCAGGTGGTGCCGTCGAAACGAGACAGGCCACCACCCCAGGTACCGGCCCAGACAGCGCCGTCAGGAGCATAAGCCAGGGAGACGATGTAGTTGGGGTTGTAGGCAACATCGACGTCTTCGAGTCCCTGCTCGATTTTCTGTCGGGCGTGGTGGCTTGAGACCTTGGCCGGGTCGTTCTTGAACTGGATCGAGTCCTTGACCACGTCGTACGGGGCGCCGAGGCCGTCGTCGTGCTTCCAGTTCTGCCACTTGCCGTCCTCGAAACGGGCCAGACCACCCTCGGTCGCCATCCAGATGACGCCATCGGCACCCTCGACCACGCCGTAGACCCAGTCGTTGGGCAGGCCACCACCCGTGTTGGCGACGGTGTAGGTGTCCCACTTGCTGCGGTCACTCATGTCTCCACCACGGATGCGGTTGGCCCCCGACCAGGTGGCTATCCAGACGTCGCCGTTCTTGGCCTCGAGTACACCGTAGACGAAGGCGTCGGCAAGACCATGCTGGATATTGAAGTGATCCCACAGGTCCTTGGCCTCGTCGTAGATCGACAGGCCGCCACCGTAGGTGCCGACACTGATGCGCCCGCCAATCTGTCCGACCCAGAAGATGCCGTTGGAAAGCAGACCGCCACGATTGTCGAACAGGCGGTGGGTGTCGGTCTTGAGATCGTAGCGGACGACGCCACCCGAGGTGCCAACCCAGACCTGGTCACCGTCGGCGAGCATCGCCTTGACGTTGCGGTTGCCAACGCGGAAGTGGGTGAACTTGCGGTTGTTCACTGTACCGGCGGTCGGCCTCTGGGGCTGGGCCAGCGGGGCCGTCCCGGGCATTGGAGGATGACCGGTGGCCGGCAGCTGCGCCCCCGGCTGCAGGCGGCCGACCTGCGGTTGTGCCGCCGGTTGGGGGGCGACAGGGGCCGGCGCCTGCACTGGGGCTGGCGGCGGTGTCGCGGTGACCGGTGGCGCCGGAGGCGCCTTGCTGGAACCGATGTAGTAGCCACCGGCGGTGAGTAGCAGCCCGGCGGCGGCGAGGAGCATGACGCCCTTGGTGTCGAGTTTCACGTCGCAGTCTCCGTGTCGATCCGATTATTGTGGGGCGGCGCCGTCGGGTGGCACGCCGATGCGGTTGACGCCACCGAGGGTCCCGGCCCAGAGGTCGCCGTCATCACTGACGGTGAGGGTGTAAACATTGTTCCCAAGCAGCCCGTCACGGCGATCGATGGTCTGCCAGCGCCCGCCGAAGTAGCGCGACAGACCACGGTGGGTGCCGAACCAGAGCGCCCCGTCCGGAGTCTGGTCGATGCTGTAAACGATGTTGCCGGCAAGGCCATCGGTCTCGGTAAGATTACTCCAGCGCTCACCGTCGAAGTGGCTGACGCCACCTCCCCAGGTGCCGACCCAGATGGTGTCGTCCGGGGCAACGTGGAGCGAAAAAACGTAGTTCGGGTTGTAGGTCGCCTGGCCGCCGGAAAGGATGCCGAGGTCGTGGCGACGGCGGGTGCCGAGTCCGGTGTTGTCACTCGCCGGCAGACCGTTGGGGTTGCCGGCGCCCATGCCGTCGGCGTGGGTCCACTCCGTCCAGTTGCTGCCGTCGAACATCGACACCCCACCCTCGGTACCGAACCAAACGCGATCCTTCGAGTCGATGCCGATGGCGTAGACCCATTCGTTGACCAGTTCCTCGACGTAGGTGGCGAACTCGCCGCTCTTGGGATCGTAGCGGTTGGCCCCGGCCCAGGTGCCGATCCAGTAGCTGCCGTCGGCCTGTTCTCCGAAGGAGTAGACCCAGTAGTCGGCCAAACCATGCATCGGGAAGTAGACCTGCCACTCACCGTCCCGGTAGCGCGAGACGCCGCCGGCGTTGGTGCCGAACCACTTGTAGCCCTCGCGGTCGAGGCCGATGGCGAAGACGTACTCGTTGGCCAGACCGTCGTCACGGGTGAAGGTGTTGCGCGGTTCACGGCTGACCAGGTCGACCTCGTGCACGCCGGCCGAGGTGCCGACCCAAAGAGCGCCTCGTTGTGGCTCGACGGCCAGTGAACGAACGTAGACCCCCTGGCCGACATTGAAGGTCTCGAGCACCCGGGGCGGCGGTGTGTTATCCGCGATGTTCACGGCCGGAGTCACGGGTGGGGTCGGGTCGCTGCAGCCGACAGCCAAAAGGGCGGCGGCTAGCAGCAGGAGCGGGAGCCGCCCGAAGGTGCGCAGGTTCAATCGATTGTTGCTCACGAATCCCTGTTCTTGCGTTAGGTGGCAGCCGGAGCAGATCGGTTCTGGCGCCGGCGAAGCTGCGTAGTTTACTGGCGGAGGCAGGTCAGGTCACTGTCGGCTAGGGCTACTTGGCCTCCTTGCCTCCGCCGCCCTCGGCGGCCTTGGCCTTCTCCGCCGCCGCGCGTTCGGCGGCCTCGGCACGGTCGACCGCGGCAAGGCCCGACTTGGCCTGTTCATGCCCCTGGTCGAGCGCCTGCTGGAAGAGTGTCCGTGCCTGCGCGTAATCCTTCGGATAACCCATAGTGCCGTTAATATGGGCGTAGGCGATCTGGATGGTCGCCGGGACATAGCCCTGCTCATGTGCCTTTTCGATCAGGGTCCGCGCCGTGGCCGAATCCTTGTCGACGCCTTCGCCACTAAGGTACATCCGTGCCAACTCCATCTGGCCTCGTGGATCGCCGGCGTCGGCCGCCATCCGGTAGTAGCGTACCGATTCCTTGTTCTCCTCGGACCAGTCGTGGATGTAGCCAAGCAGGAGTTGCGCTTCGATGTGACCGCCATCGGCCGCACGGGTGAGCGGCGGAATGGCACCGACGATGTCGCTGCGTTCGCGGTAGGCCGCGAAGCCTTCCTTGTAGTCCTCCTCGGGACTGGCAAGGACGGCCAGTGGCAGCGCCAACAGCACCGCCAGCAATGCGGCAGCTGGCACCTTGTAGCGTCGTTTTGTCTCCATACTCACTTATCTCTCGGTTTCGTTGGTTTTTGACCGTGCGCACCCGTCACGGGTTCGCTCCCTCTTCTTCCTCCAGCTTGCGGTAGAGTGTCGACAGGCCGATGCCGAGACGCCGTGCCGCCCGCTTGCGGTCTCCCTCGGCCTCGTCGATCGCCCCCATGATGATGCCGATCTCGAACGCCCGTACCCGGTCGCGCAGTGACTGTGTATCGACCGATGGACTCCCCTCACCCGCATTGTCACCCTTGGCCAGTTGGGGTGGCAGGTCAGCGACGCCGATGCGCTCGTCATCGGCGAGGATGTGTGCCCGTTCGATGACGTTTTCTAACTCGCGCACGTTGCCCGGCCAGTCGTGCTTCAGTAGCAACTGCTCGGCCAGCAGGTCGAGAGTGTAGGGGGTGCCACGCCCGAGTTGGGCTGCATGGGACTGCATGAAGTGACTGATCAGCTTGGCGATGTCGCCGCGCCGTTCCCGCAGTGGCGGGATGTCGAAGTGGACCACGTTGATGCGGAAGTAGAGATCCTGGCGAAAGACGCCACTCTCGACGTCGGCCTCCAGGTTGCGGTTGGTCGCGGCAATGATACGGACGTCGACCTTATGCGCCCGCTCGCTGCCGACCGCGCGCACTTCCATATCCTCGAGGACATGCAGCAGCTTGACCTGCATCGCCAGCGGCAGTTCGCCGATTTCGTCGAGGAAGATCGTCCCCTTGTCAGCCTCGACGAACAGTCCCTTCTTGGCCCGTTCAGCGCCGGTGAATGCCCCCTTGACGTGGCCGAACAGCTCGCTCTCGAGCAGGTTCTCCGGAATGGCACCGCAATTGACCGGCAAGAACAGCGCATTGCGTCGATGACTGTGATTGTGGACCGCGCGCGCGACCACCCCCTTGCCGGTGCCGCTCTCACCGGTGAGCAGTACCGTGCTGTCGCTCGGCGCCACCTTCAGCACCAGGCGATCGATTTTCTGCATCGCCTCGGAGTCGAAGGTGCAGAAACCCTCGTCGGCGGCGAAGACGATGTCGCGCAAGGTGCGATTCTCGTCGCGCAGGCTGATGATGTCGGCGATCTGTTCGAGCCGTCGCAGCACGTCCTCGTTGCGCAGCGGCTTGATCATGTAGTCGTAGGCGCCGGCTCGCATCGCCTCGATCGCGGTCGAGACCGATGCGTAAGCAGTCATCATCAGGAAGGTGGTGCCGGCCCCTCCATCACGCGCCTGACGCACCAGCTCGATGCCGTCGATGCCCGGCATCTTGATGTCGCACAGGGCGATATCGAAGTCGTCGCCTTGCAGCCTCTCCAGCGCGTGCTCGCCGTCATTGACGTACTCTGCCTCGTAGCCGCCACGGCGGATGGCGTCGGCTAGCACCTGGCAGATGGCAGGTTCGTCGTCGACCACCAGTACGCGCAATCCCCTGTCGCCGCTCATGAGGCCATTTCCTGTTCGCTTCTCGGCTTGGCCCGGCCGTCGACCGGCAGAATCACGCGGACTCGGGTCCCCTGGCCAGGTTTCGATTTCAGGGTGATGGTGCCACCGTGTTCGCTGGCGACGGTGTAGCAGAGCGGCAGTCCAAGGCCGGTCCCCTTGCCCGCTCCCTTGGTGGTGAAGAAGGGATCGAGCGCCTTGTCCCGAGTTTCGTCATCCATGCCGTGGCCATTGTCCTCGAGCTGCAGACCGACACCGGAGCCGACCCGGAAGGTCGAGATGCTGACCCGTGACTTTTCTTTCGTGCCGCCCTCCATGGCGTCGGCGGCATTGATCATAAGGTTCATCAGCAACTGCACCAGCTGGTCGGAGACACCGTAGACCGCTGGTAATCCGGGATTCAGGTCGAGTTCGATGTCGACATTCCGCAATCGCTTGTCGAAGCGCATGAAGCGGTTGGTGTTCTCGATCAGGCCGTTGAGATTGAGCAGCTCACGCTTGCCCGACTGGGGTACGGCGAAGTCGGAAACGTCGCGCGTGATCGCCGCCAGGCGATCGACCTGCTGCTGCGCCATCTGCACTCGCTCGAGACGGTCGTCATGATCCTCCGGCGCCCGCTCCTGATCATCCATCAGGGTGTGCAACAGACCGGAAATGGCTGCCACGGGATTGCCGATCTCGTGCACGATGCCGGCAGCCAAGGTCCCGATCGCGGCCATCTTCTCCTGCTGGAAGGTCTTGCGCCGCTCCAGGTCGAGATCATCCTCGCGCTGGGCCAATTCGTTGACCATGCGGTTGACGTCATGTGTCAGCTGACCGAGCTCATCCTTGCGTCGCACCGGCAACGGGGTGCCACGGTAGCCGCGGACGACCTCGTCGACGCGGTGCTCGAGACGCTTGATGTCGCGCGTCAGTCCGGTGAAGAAGACCATCGCCACCAGACCGATACCGACCACGCCGAACAGGGCAAACAGCAGCGAGTTCATCGCCGCGGCGTCGCCCAGGGCGTAGTACTCGTCGGCCAGCAGCCGTTGGCGAACGGCGATCTGCTCGGCGAGCTGCTGCAGATGCCGCTGGGTGTCGGCAAGCTGGGTGCGCACACCGGCCAGCGTTTCCGGGCCCGGGTTGGTGATCGCCCGCGCCAGGGCATGGGAAAGGTCGGCGAAGGTCGGGGAAATCTCTGGATAGCGCGTCATCACCGCCTGCTGGCGTCGCTGCAGCGCCTGGATCTGTTCGCGCAGCTGCTGTGGCTGCCGGCCCGATTCGCTGTCGATGAACAGAAAGAACTCGGTGATGTCACGGAACGCGGTCAACTCGATCAGGTGCAGCTCGCTGCTGCTTTCGTGCAGTTCCTGCAACTCGTTGAAGCCCTCGAGCAGCTGGTTTTTCTGTGCCGTGGCGTAGATCGCCAGGAAAAAGGCGTAGACGGTCACCGCCAGCAGCATACCAACGCCCTTGGTGCGCAGCGACAGTCCGGTCGGCAGACCGAGTCGTAGGATGGGTCGCTTACCCTTTTGTGGAATGCTCGAATCGTTCATGGTGCCCGTTGAGATGGCCGGCCGGAACAAGGTCTCGAAGCCGTGCATTCGCTCTCGGCCAGCAGGCCTGAAAGCAAGCTTACCATTTCAGCACCGTCCCATTCCCGTCCACCGGAAACCCGCTCGGCGAGCCTGCCGTCGGGCGCGATGATGAAGGTGTCCGGGTAGCCGGTGACCCCGAGCAGGCCCTCGGCCACGGCGCCCGCCGGATCGCTGGCGATCTGGAACCGGATGCCGTACTTGAGCAGGAATTCACGCGCCAGGTTGGTGTCTTCGTCAACCGTCAGTCCCACCACCGCCAGCCGTTCCGGGGGGAAGCGCATACTCAACCGTTGCAGCGACGGCATCTCCTCCCGGCACGGCCCGCACCAGGTGGCCCAGACGTTGAGCACCAGCACCCGGCCACGAAAATCGCCCAGATGGAGAGGCGGGCCGTCGAGTGCCGGCAGGTCGAGCATCGGGAACGGTTCGCCCGGGTGCGGCCCGGCCGGTTCGGGCTCGGCACTGCAGGAGAACAGCCCGGAAAAGGCCGCCAGCAGCAACACCGCCGCGAGGATCCTTTCGTGAGGTGAAGACGCGTTCATATTCGAGGATTCTGACCAGGTGTAGCGTCCGCGGTCTCAGCGCCGGTGCCGCGCCAGGTAGAGCGGCGTACGCGAGTGCGGGACCTTGAATACGAAATTGTAGCGGGCAACGTGATAGCTGGAATCGAAACCGTAGAAATTGAGCCGCAAGCGCTCCAGTTCCTGAGCGCGGTAATCGGCCAGCGGGTGAAGTGACTCGTCGGCGGTCCGCCGGCGGTTCTTCTCCGCCAGCCGTGCCGCGAAATCGGGGTTGGCGGCCAGCGCCTCGGCTTCGGCCCTGATCGCGGCCAGGAAGGTGTCGGGCTGGCCCGGCAGGATGGCGTCGACCAGGCCGAGTTCCAGCGCCTCGCGGCTTCCTACCGGCAGGCGGTTGGCCATCAGGCGGCCGGCCACCTCTGACCCGACCCGGCGCGGCAGCTGGTAGGTCCAGTATTCGGAACCGTAGAGGTTGCCCATCGACTTGTAGTGCGGATTGAGCACTACGCCGTCGCGTGCCACCACCCGGTCGGCGGCCAGCGCCAGGAAAACGCCACCGGCACCGGCGTTGCCCTGCAGCGCGGCGACCGTCAGCTGCCCGTCACAGCCGATGATCTCCAGCGCCAGGTCATCAATGGCATTGATGTTGGCCCACGAAGCATCGGCGGCGCCCGGGTCCGCCTCGATCCGGTTCAGGTGCATGCCGTTGGACCAGAAATCGGGGCCGCCGAGCAACACCAGCACGCGGATGTCGCGTTCCCTGGCCTCGGTCACGGCGGTTCGTAACCGTACGCACTGGTCGGTCGCCATGGCGCCGTTGTGAAAGACGAAATGGAGATAACCGACCCCATTGGCCTGCTCGTAGCGGATCGCCTCGCCCTGCTCCGCCCGCATCGGGTCGCTGGCGATCTCGGGCAGGTTCGCGACCCGTTCGCCGAGCAACGTCACCGCCGGCAGTTTCAGTCCCTCGTCACGCGGCAGGCCACGGCGCAGGTGACCGATCCAGACCGCGCCGTCGACAGTCGC
>CAXMPC010000022.1:0-4907 GCA_964195335.1 uncultured Gammaproteobacteria bacterium
CGTGACCTGTCTCTGTTCGCCGAGTACCAGTACATCAACCTGGGTCCGGAGGCACAACTCCCCACGGGGGCGCAGGTCAACATCACGTTCAAGAACACCCTGGCTGAGTTCGGCGCTGGTTACCGGGTGACCGGCAACGAGCGCACCGACGTGGAACTCCTCGGCGGCGCGCGCTACATCAAGCAGGAGCTGAGCGCCAGCGGCCTCCCGAGCCCGCCGCTGCCAATCAGCAGCCTCAGCACCAAGGAGAGCTGGTGGGATATCTTCGTCGGCGGCCGGGTCATCTCGCAGCTGTCCGACCGCTGGAAGTTCGTCGGCCGCGCGGATGTCGGCACCGGCGGTTCGGACGTCACCTGGAACTTGGTCGGCATGTTCGATTACCGCTTCCGCGACTGGGGCTCGGTGTTCTTCGGCTACAAGTGGATGGACTTCGACTACTCGTCCGGCAGTGGCGTGAACCGTTATGCCTACGACGCGACCCAGCAGGGGCCGCTTGCAGGACTGGCGTTCTATTGGTGAATCGCGGTCCCGGATGGCCGACGGTCGATTTCAGGGCAGGCTGGCACATTCCCGCCAGGTTGGGCTGATAACGGAATCGCCATCGGTCGAGATTTGAGGCCATTGCGTTGTTGGGCGAGGCCCATACCGGGATGCCTGAAGGATGTCCCATCCCGTCATAGAAAGCCCGCTTCGGCGGGCTTCATTTATTTATCAGGTGCCGCAGGGAACAGGAAGCGGCCTATGCCATGGTCCCGAATCTCATTCCGTTCCGTTTACCTGGCTGACGATTTTCCGTTCGATGTAGTCGTAGAACGGGTTGGCGCGCACCCTGATCAGCTCGCTGGCCGGAATGACCAGGACGTTGCGCTCGCCCTTGATCTGGATGTCGCCGAGTGTTTTTTGGGTGATACCGTCAACTCTGTAGGCGTAACCGTAGACCGGATCGTCGTGCGGGAACGGCAGGGCGACGTGGGAGAGAGAAAAGATGCCTTCAGGCCAGGCGTAGGGCAAGTCATGTATGACGGGGCTATTGCTGGATGCCGTGAACTGCTTCTCTACGACCTCGCGTGTGTCGCCATCGCGGTTGGAGATCAGTGACAGCGTCCAGCGGTTGGCCGCCTGCTTTTTCAGTGTGTCGATCAGCCGTTGCGGTGAATAGGCCATGAACCGGGCCAGTGACTCGTGCTTGTTGACGTCGAACAGCACCAACTCGCTTGCGGGATCGTCGATGGTGCCGTAAAGCAGGTCGACCAGGTCATAGGTGCTTACTGTCTCATCGACCACCGACTGGAAACTGGTCACCGGCGGCAGCCGTTCCAGTCCAGGCCCGGAGCGCAACCCGGACAGCTGGTTATTGACCTCGGCAAGCAGGGTCGAGAGTTGGCGTGCGCCGTTCTTGGTGAAAGACTGGTATTTCACCGGGTCGAATTCGGGCATGACCGAGGTCCAGCGCGATTTCTTGAAAAATGACATGTGGCTGATGACCCGCTGCAGGTTGGCAAAGCGGGCAAACGGGCTGATGCCGAGTGCTGGTGACAGGAAGAACATTCGTTTGGGCAGGCCGCCGTCTTGAACCCCGGCTTCGATCCGGTTGAGTACCCAGTAGAGCCCAAGTGGAGCGCCGGTCGAGTAGCCGACAAAGTAGAACGGCAGGTCGGGATATTCGGCAAGAATCGACCTGGCGGCGAGGTCGACCGCGGTCGTCCAGTCACGCCAGTCCACCTCGTCCAGGGCGCCGGGGATGGTGCCGTGGCCCGGCAGGCGTAGGGCAAGCACGTGGTAGCCGTGGCGGTTGAGGGAGAGCGACAGGCTACGTACCGAGTAGGGTGAGTCGGAGAGTCCGTGCACCATCAGGAACACGCCCCTGGCATCGGCCGCGGGGAGCCACTGGGTACGGTTCCAGTCGCGTTCGAGCCTTGCCTGTAAGGGGTGGGTTGCCGTGCTGTAACGGAACAGCGGGAAGTCTTCCTCGGCAGCGAAGCGCTCCTCCACCAGTCGGTTGTGCTTGGTGAAAAGCGCCTCCTCGAGGTCGAGGTAGTCCTTGAATGACGTTGCCTGCCGCCAACTGAATTCTTCGAGCAGGGTGCCGTCATGCCATGGGCGCAGGTCGGGGAGTGAGCGGCTGAGCCAGCCGTCGGCGGCGACGATGATCAGCGCGGCACCGAACAGGATCATGCCGATCCATTTCAGTGGTTTGAATATCCAGGTGCGATTCACGTTGAGGGCTGTACGGATTTCAGTGTGGCAGGACGCTGGCGCAGGTCGCGAGGAAGTGCAGTTCGCATAATGAAAGCGGCGCGGCTGTCACGGCAGGACAGCCGCGCGCGGTGTCCGGCTTTCAGCTCACTTCTTGGCGGAGTTGGTGCCGGCCCTGATTTCGTCGAGCGCCTCGGTGAAGCGATGCTGGATCGCCTCGAAGGCCTCGGTCTGCGAGGTGCTGGCCATCTCGGCCAGCTCGCGCATACGGTCGAGGGTGTGCTGGAACGCCTCCTGAGCCAGCGCGGTCTGCGCCGTCACCCGCTCGGCCGGGTCGGCGGAAGGATCGAAGTTCTGCATCGACTTGGTCGCCTCCTCGATCGACTGCTGCATGATCTCGGCCTGACGCTGCATCAGCGACTGGACGCCCTCGAGCGCGATCCGGTTGGCCTGGGTGATCGCCTCGACGTTCTTGCGCTGCGCGTCGAGAATCTTGGGCATGTCGACGCCCGGGACGTTGATCGCTTCAAGGGCGCTCTGCCACTGCGCCATCATCTGTTGCGGATCGATGCTGAACATCTTGGACGGGTCGAAATTGAACGGGTTGTTGCTCTGGGCCATGGGTTGCTCCTTGCAGGGTGTTGAATTGGGCCGATCGTGGTTGGCGTGCCGGCACTTCAGTATATACAGGGATCGCGCCGGTGTTATGCGTGCCCTGGGGGCGCGGTCGGGTCCAGGATTGAAACCATCTGGTTACGAAACGGATACGCAACGCCGAGCCAGTGAAATCTCGCCGATACACGCCGCCCCTACTCTTGTTTCCGACCTGGCGGACCGTGGTTCGCCTGCAATCAACCCAACCCAAGGAGACAAGAGATGAACAGTGTGACCCAAGAGCCAAACCAGACCGCCTACGGCAAGTGCATCGCCGCCTCCAAGCGCGTGCGCTGGGATATCGACAACGATGTCCTACGCGGCCGTGACTTCGATTACAGCCTGCGCTTTCTTCCCGACGGTCTGTCGAAGGTCGATGCCCTCGATTTTCTCGATGCCGACGAGCAGCGCTTCCTGACCCAGATCCAGGGGCGGACCTACGCCAACACCTTCAGACTGGTCGAACGGTTTATCGGCGCCAAGATCCTCGACGTGAGTCGCGACCATGCCCTCGGTGACCAGGTTGCGTTCGAGGCGCTGGTCCGTTTCGGTGACGAGGAGCTGAAGCACCAGGAACTCTTCCGTCGTATCGACCTGCAGATGGCCAGGGACATGCCCGAAGGTTACCGCTACCTCGCCGAGCCGAACGCGGTCGCCGAGGTGGTGCTCGGCAAGTCGACCTGGGCTGTGCTGGCGCTTACCTGCCATATCGAGATCTTCGTCCAGATTCACTACCGCGAAAGCATCGACAGCGAGCACGCGATCGACCCGCTGTTCAAGGATGTCTTCCGCTTCCACTGGCTCGAGGAGGCGCAGCACGCAATCCTCGACGAGCTGGAATGGGATCGCGAAGACGCCCGGCTGTCGCCCGAGGAGCGCTCGTGCGCGGTGGTCGACCTGATCGAACTGGTCGCCGCAGTCGATGGCATCCTGCAGGGGCAGGCCGCGGCTGACATCGACTACTTCGTGGCCCAAGTCGGCCGCGAGTTGACTGCCGAGGAAGTTGATCGGGTCCGCGCCGGAACGTTGGCGGCCTACCGCTGGCAGTACATCGGCTCGGGCGTGCAGCATCCACGTTTCGCCGGTCGTCTCGGTGGCATGATCACCGACACCGATTCGGTACGGATCGGCGAGGCCCTGGCGCCGATTCTCCATTGACCCGAGACCGTGGACCCGTGGCCATGCAGCTGGCCGCGGGTCCGCGTTGTGGTATCCATTGCGTCGCCTGGATGAAGTCAGATACCCACACGTTTTATGGACGGAAGGGTGACCTGCTGCGGGTATAGTGGCAGCGAAGAAGTGACAGGCGAATGGAGGGTTTGTATGGCCGGGTCCCACCAGGAAGAAACCCTCTGGGCAGCTGCGTCTGGCCGGTGGTTGCCGCTGGTACTGGCTCTCCTTGCCAGCCCGTCGCTGCAGGCTCACGATTTCTGGATCGAACCGTCGCGCTTTGTCCTCAACAGTCTGGAACCGATCGCCGTCACCTTGCGCGTCGGCGAAAGATTCAACGGCGAGTCGGTGCCCTACATCGACGACTGGATCGACCGCTTCGAGATTCACGACGGCGAGGGTGACCGCTCCATCTACAGCCAGGTTGGTGACGACCCTGCCGGTGTCGTCGTGCCACGCACGCCGGGCGCGAGCTGGATCGCCTATCAGAGTAACGATGACTTCGTCGAACTGCCGCCGGACAAGTTCGCCGAATACCTGCGGATGGAGGGGATGGAGTACATCCTGAGCCTTCGCGAGCGACGGGGTCTGGCCGCCCGACCGGCGCGCGAGTACTACGTCCGCTGTGTCAAAGGGCTGTTGTGGCTGCCGGGCGCGGGCGGGGTGGCGGTCGACGTCCCGCTGGGGCTCGTACTGGAGATCGTGCCGCGCCGGAACCCCTATACCCTGGTTCCCGGGGAGAAGTTCGAGGTGCAACTGCTCCATGACGGCAAGCCGGCACCCGGGCTGCTGGTCAAGGCCTTCACCCGCGACGACCCCGAGAATGAGCAGACGCAGCGGACCGACGGCACGGGCCTGGCACGCATCGAACTCGATCGCCCGGGCGA